>MHBW01000024.1 GCA_001816385.1 Candidatus Blackburnbacteria bacterium RIFCSPHIGHO2_01_FULL_43_15b | reverse complement strand
TTTAAACCAGGTTTTAGATATAATACGAAATGTATGTGATAAAAAGTTTGAAGTGATATATAATGACGCTGTCCAGGATAAACCTTGGCCGACAAAAGACAAAAATTTTCAAAAAGCAAAATCGCTGTTTGGGTGGGAACCAAAAACTCCCATTAAAGAAGGTTTAAAAAAGGTGATGGAAATCTAAATGACAAAAGACGTTAAAGTGAAAATTCTAGACATTAAAAAAGATGACCGGGGCTGGTTTGCAGAAATTGTCCGCAGGGAAGACGTGAATCACCCGGATAAGCCTCTCGGTCAAATGTATGTAACCACAGCCAACCCCGGACAAACCAAAGGCAAGCATTACCACACCAGAAAAACCGAGTGGTTTTGTGTTATAAAAGGAAAAGGTCTTCTTACGTTAGTTGATCTCAATACAAAAGAAAAACAAGAAATCAATGTAGGCGAGGACAACATGGTGGCAGTGCAAATTCCGCCAAATGTTTGGCATACGATCAGCAATCGGGATACTTCCGAGATGTTTTTGCTAGCTTACACTGACGAGTCGTATAACCCAAATGATCCTGATACCATAGCTCTTGAAATATGACCAACGGAATGTACAAACAATACGCAAAAGATATTAAAGGGAAAGTAATACTTGTTACCGGCGGAACTGGATCCTTTGGGAATTCTGTCGTCTCCGGGCTTCTCAGATACGAACCCCAAAGAATAATTATCTTCTCTCGTGACGAAAAAAAGCAACACGATATGCGCAATTTGTACGATTCTCCTCTTCTAAAATTCGTCATCGGCGATGTTAGAGAAAAAGAAAGCCTGGAATGGATTATGGATGGAGTTGATTATATTTTCCATGCGGCTGCCTTAAAACAAGTCCCTTCCTGCGAGTTCTTTCCCTTGGAAGCCATAAAAACCAACACTCTTGGAGCACATAATGTCATAACTTGCGCGATCAAGCACAAAGTCAACCGGCTGGTTATTCTTTCAACAGACAAGGCCGTCTATCCCATTAACGCCATGGGGTTATCTAAGGCTATGATGGAAAAAGTCATGATCGCTGATTCAAGAAAAATCAGTGAAGAAAATAATACACACACCACCCTTTGCGGAACACGTTATGGCAATGTGTTGTACACAAGAGGTTCTGTTGTCCCCTATTTTATAGAACTTATCAAAAAAGGTGAGCAATTGACAGTTACTAACGGCGAAATGACCCGATTTTTACTTCCGCTTTCCGAATCCGTAGATTTAGTACTACACGCGATGGCCAACGGGAAAAATGGCGACATGTATGTCAGAAAAGCTTCTGCGACCAATATGGAAACGCTTGCTCAAGCTGTGTGCAAGCTTTTCAATTACAAAAAAGGCTACAAAATAGTCGGAGTTCGTGCAGGAGAGAAAATGCACGAAGCTTTAGTTTCCCAGGAAGAAATGATGCGCGCTGAAGATCAAGGCGATTACTTTAGAATTCCTCCTGAAAGCCAGGGTTTGGAATATCAAAAATACTACGAAGTTGGCAAAAAAGTACAAGTCGATAAAATTGAATCTTTCACCTCGGCCAATACAAAACAGCTAGATTTGGGTCAAACTGTAACACTTCTGAAAACTTTACCCGAAATTCAGGAGGAACTAAAAAACTTTCATCCATGAAGAAAAACTTAAAAATTTTGACCGTTATGGGAACAAGGCCTGAGATAATTCGCTTGGCTTGTATTCTTCCAAAGATGGATGAGTATTTTAATCATGTTGTTGTCTTTACCAGTCAAAGTTTTGATAAGCAAATGAGTACTGTTTTCTTCCAAGACTTCAAGCTTCGGGAGCCGGATTATGTTTTGTCGGTAAAGGCTGATACTTTGGCGGGCCAGGTTGCAAACATTCTTACCCAAACAGAAGAAGTGATGCTCAAGGAAAAACCGGATGGACTGCTTATTTTGGGAGATACGAACAGCGCACTTTGCGCAATAATCGCAAAACGGTTAAAGATTCCTATTTTCCATATGGAGGCCGGAAACAGATCGTTTGACGAAAATGTTCCGGAGGAGATTAATCGAAGAATTATTGATCACATAAGCGACTTCAATCTTCCGTATGGTGAACACTCAAGACGATACTTAATGCGCGAGGGTGTTCATCCAGGCAGTATTTATACAACCGGCTCGCCTTTGGCAGAGGTTATAGATAAATACAAGCCGGACATTGAAGCCTCAAATATTTTGGATGAACTTAAGCTTAAAGAGCGGGAGTATTTTTTGGTTAGTACACACAGAGAGGAGAATGTCGACAATCCAGAGAACTTAAAAGAACTCTTTGCCTCGATCGCGTCAATAACTGAGGAGTATGGATTCCCAGCAATTGTTACTCTTCACCCAAGAACGAAGATCAGGCTTGAGAATGCAAAAATCAAGGTTTCAGACAAGATAGTTTTGCATGAGCCGTTTGGATTTTTGGATTACAACAAGCTACAAATGAATGCTCTTTGCGTTCTGTCGGACAGTGGAACGATCCAGGAGGAGAGTACGTTAATGGGTTTTCGTGCTGTGCAAATTCGGGTAAGTAGTGAGCGGCCAGAGGCGTTTGACGTCGGAGCGGTAATTTTGACTGGATTTAATAGGGACGCCATTTCGAATGCAGTTCACCTAACAATCAGTGAATTTGAGAAAGGTGAGAAGCTGCAAATTCCTGAAACCTACAAAGACACAAATGTTTCAGCTCGTGTAGCAAAATTAATAATGGGTCTGGCCTCGATTCGCAAAAATCACGGTAAGCAGAAATATAGCTGACCGTTATTCTTTACCCTTCAAAAATACCCCATATATAATGCCTGCAGCTGCGCCACCGGCTTCCAACCCCCTTACAAAAATCATGCCAGCCGATAACAACGGGTGTGAAAGCAGTTTTTTCCATTTCCTAAAAAACACAGGTCTTAACAGCAAATTTCCCTGAGACAGCATCTTTTCGGGGTGTCGATTCAAATACCCAGCCGCACCAGAGGCGTAGTAGAATTTCTTTTTTGCTGATTTCCAGGGGTTAAAAACGCGCTCATTGTGGAGCGTAAAACTTTTCGTCCTCCCTATTTTTACTCCGGCTTTTCTCATGCGCAGAGGCAAATCCCAATCTTCTGGTCCTGTAATCGAAAGATCATACCCCCCAAATTTCTCAAAAAGGTCTTTCTTAAAAACCCGAGCAGCTTCTATCTCTTCTTCTCCAACATAAAACTCTCTTTCGAAAGCTTTAAATTTTGTCCAAAATCCCTTGCCAAATGACTTCTCCGGTAAAACTAGCGCTCCGATTTGTGGATCTTTTTTAAATTCCTCTAGACATTCTTGCAAAGTTGTAGAGGCTAACTGCTGATCGGCATCCAAAATCATGACGTACTTTCCTTGAGCCTTTTTGACACCATAGTTTCTCTGTGCCGAGCGCTCCGGACCTTTTGTGTAAACCTTTTTTGTGTACTCGCGGGCAATCTCACATGTTTTATCGGCAGAACTATTGTCAACAATAATAATTTCCCAGTTTTTGTACGTTTGATTCTTTATACTTTCCAAAAGGTCACGAACGACTCCCTTTTCGTTTTTAGTGGTTATTACTACAGAGATCAGGGGTCGCGCTTCCATTTGTATAAATTCTACCTTACAATAGTGCTTGTGGCCAGCTCTAAACCATACTTATCATTCGTAATTCCTGCCAAAAACGAAGAAGGATCTGTACAAGCACTCTACCAAGAAATCGTGGCTGCCGTCCATCCTCTGAAAAAAACATATGAGATAATCTTCATAGATGATGGTTCCACCGACTCCACTTTCGAGAAATTGACTCAGCTCCACAAAAAAGATTCTCAAGTCAAAATCATTAAATTTCGCGGCAACTTAGGTAAATCTGCAGCGCTCCAAACCGGTTTTGATAAGGCTTCTGGAAATATTGTTTTTACAATGGATGCGGATCTGCAAGATAACCCACGAGAGATTCTCCACTTTCTGGAAAAAATAAATGAAGGTTACGACCTTGTCTCCGGATGGAAAAAAACCAGACATGACCCTTCAGTTAAAGTTATCCCTTCGAGAATCTTAAATAACTTTTTAACACCGCTTCTGACCGGAGTAAAGTTGCATGATATAAACTGCGGTTTCAAGGCTTACAGAAAAGAGGTAGTCAAAACTCTCAATCTCTACGGTGAACTTTACAGATTCATCCCAGTTTTCGCTGCTAAACAATCCTTTCGAGTAACAGAAATTCCAGTTGACCACAGAGCGCGAAAACACGGTAAGTCAAAGTTTGGCTGGGAAAGAAATATAAAAGGTTTCCTTGATTTATTAACCGTGGTTTTTCTGACAGGATATAATAGGCGGCCGGGGCACTTTTTTGGTACTTTCGGCTTAATCTCATTCTTTGCGGGCTTTGTTGTTGGTCTGTACATTACATACCTTAGATTAACTACAGGCGGGGTTCAAGGACGCCAACCACTTTTAATTTTGGGTATTCTTTTAATGATCGTTGGCGTCCAGCTAGTTTCAACTGGACTACTGGCAGAAATGATGCTTGCCGCACGAACTAAACTTGATTACACTTCAAGCATCGAAAGGTTGATTGAGTAAAATGCCTCGTAAAAATCTCAGCATTTCGGCCTTTTTCCCCTGCTATAACGACTCAAAAACAATCGGTGGTTTGGTTATAGACGCTCTTGATACTCTCAAGACTCTAACAAAAGATTACGAAGTTATCGTTGTAAATGACGGATCGCAGGACGAAAGCGCTAAAGTTTTAGAAGGGTTGTCTAAAAAATATAAGCATCTTAAAGTTGTCACTCATAAAAAGAATCGCGGTTATGGTGGTGCGCTAAGAAGCGGTTTTTCCGCTGCATCTCGTGATTTGATTTTTTATACAGACGGAGATGCACAATATGACGTAAAGGAAATGTCAATACTTTTTAACCTCATGACTCCTGACGTAAATTTTGTGAATGGTATAAAGATGCGCAGGGGAGACGCTGAATACAGGGTTATTGCTGGCAACTTGCATAGATTTGTAAACCGCTGGTTGTTCTGGCTGCCCATATATGATGTAGATTGTGATTTTAGACTGATTAGACGAGAACTCATGCAAAAAGTAAAGCTTGAATCCAACAGTGGATCAATATGCATTGAACTTGCAAAAAAGGCAGAACGGGCAGGAGCGATCTTTAGGCAGGTATCTGTCCATCATTACGACCGAAAGTTCGGCCAATCACAGTTTTTTAGGCCCAAGAAAATTCTGTTTACCTATTATGATATCTCCAAGCTTTGGATACGTTTGATGGTTTTAGACAAATTCTTCTAATGCAGGTTTCAGAGTACGAGAATATTTATAAAAACGAAGGGTCTCATTTTTTTTATGTAGGAAACCACTTTGTAATTCTTAACTTGGTAAGACAGTATGCGAATGGTGTTAGCCATAACATTCTTGACGCGGGCTGTGGAACTGGACTTCTAGCAAAGAAGCTCCAGTTATTTGGCAATGTTACTGGTGTGGACATTAGTCCTGAGGCCATAAAATACGCAAAGAAAAGGGGTGTCAATGCGCGACTTGCCTCAATTACCAAACTCCCTTTCAAAAACGCCACTTTTGATTTAATAGTTTCTGTAGATGTTCTCTACCATCAGAAGGTAGAGAATGACCGGACAGCTCTTTTGGAGTTGAAGAGAGTTTTAAAACCTGGTGGAGTATTAATACTAAAAGTTCCTGCTTATAATTGGCTTCGAGGAAGCCATGATGTTGTCGTACACACAAAGCATAGATACACAACTGAGGAGCTTGAACACTTAGCTAAATTGACTGGCTTAAAAGTAATAAAGGCAAGCTACTTTGCAAGTTTCCTACTCCCATTGGCAATTTTAAAACGCTTATATGAATCAATAGCGCCTACCAAGAATACTGAGTCTGATGTCCGTCCTATTCCGCCTTTTTTAAATTCATTTATGATTACTCTTTATAAGCTCGAGTCCTTTTTGTTGGCCTTTGTAAATCTTCCGTTTGGGTTATCGACGTTTGTAGTTTTGCAGAAGACAGGAAAAAGAGGAACTATCCCCGTTTGATAGATATAATTTGTCCGTTGCGGAAAGTTACTGGTTTACTGATTTTATAATTTTCAAAAAGTGCTTCAATGTCTTTTGCTGTCCAATGCCGCACATAGAAGAGGTGCTTTTTGCTTCTTTGCATAACCGGTGCAAGAATAAAAACTCCTTTTGGTTCAAGAGATCTGCTTATATTCTCCATGGCTTTTTTAAGTTTCTCTTCCTCTACTATATGTTCTATAACATCAATCATTACTACGAGGTCATATCTTTCGGGAGGAGAAGATTTTGTTATGTCGCGTTTAATAAATTTAAAAGCAGGATGTTCTTTTTTCAGTTTGCTAAAAGCTACGTTAGTTATATCAAGCCCTGTATAATTCTTTACTCCAGCGTCTTTGAGAATTTTGGTATAGAACCCGGTGCCTGGTCCAATTTCTAAAACCTTTGACGTTGCGAATGACACTTTTTCCTGCTTGCAAAATTTTAAAAAGATTTTCCTCGCTTGGTCATACATTTCGACATTTTCTTTTTCACTAAGACCTTCATCTCCAGGCCCTCTTATTGAGTCTCTATATTTATTGAAACGATCATGCCAATACCTAGCAGCATCATAACCATTCCCCTTTCTGTAACGTATTGTCCCAAAAATGTATTTACTGAAGGCTCTAAATACTACCTTTAAGGGATCTTTCTTAATTCTTTTTAGTGTGTCGTCGGTAAGTATCATTATTTTTGTTTAATTATTCAAAGTAATACAACCTAGAGTCAGTAACATTTTTAAGGCAAGACTCTTCTGGATTAAGTCTAATTTCAATAAATTTTGCTTCCTGGCCAGCAAAGGGTTCAATAAATTTTCCCCCTGATGGCTGAATACCTAAAGTTCTAATTCTTGCCTCTTCTGGCAATACCCCTGGTACCCTTTCCCAGTCTTTACCATTTTTTGAAACTACCAAATAAGCCCAAGAAATCTGTTGACAAGCAGAGTTTTCTAGATACTTTAATTCTAACCTTGATAGTTTTACCTCTTTGGCTAATTCAAAAAGAATAGAGGAGTC
>MHBW01000023.1 GCA_001816385.1 Candidatus Blackburnbacteria bacterium RIFCSPHIGHO2_01_FULL_43_15b | reverse complement strand
CCCAGAAAATGTCTTGGATATTTCACTCCTTTTGAGGTATTCTTAGCTAAGTTAAATAACCAAAGGGTTGCGATTCAATCTGGAATGTAGGCCCCCAAGGCGAGAAAGATTAGGTATGGCGGTCGGCAACACTTGAGGCACCGTATGACTCGGGCTTAGTGCGAACCGTGTAGCCTGAGCCGCGAACCATGCCCACAACTTCTTTTATCATCTCGCGTGTCGGCCCAACAGGACCCACATCAATATGGATTTCCAGATCATATGCTGAGGCAGGAATTTTACCCCGCAGCATGGGTACAAACTGCTCTGCAAACTCTAGAGATTTAACCGTCTCGGTATAAATTTTCTCCCGTAAAACGTATTTTTTCTTTTGTTTTTCCCTTCTCCAAAAATAACGCGCGCCATGCCCGATTTTGTGCACAACAACAGCCGTCACAAAATCAATTTCTGCCTCATTATTAATCCTTTTTGTTTGTGAATCTGTCCCGATTACTACTCTGTAAAAAGCATCCGGTGCAGAAGCGACAAAAGAAGATATTTCATCAAGCATCTGCTCCACATTCAACAACCCTTTGGTGGGACTGACGAAAAGGGTACTATTTTCTTCACTCATGCCCCAAGTATACCACCGTTTAGGCTCAAACGCTCCAAATTAAGGCCAACAAAATCGCCATACCAAAAGCGGCAACGCCCAAATATTCCAAAATTAATCGGATCTTTAAACCTTCATGCAGCCAATGATGAACTACGCCCCAAATTACAAACGAGATCCCCAACGAAATCACAATTGCTGTTTGGAACGTAGGATCATATTTAAAGACAATCAATCCGACAAGCGCAACGAGCAACAGCCCTGTTAAGCTTAAATAGTGGGAAAGATGCCGGGTAAAGTGGCGCATTTTAGAAAATCTTGCCTCCTTCAAATATTAACACTATAAAAAGTATTACGACTAAAAACATCACATGCGCACTGCTTCTTGAGGCGTGCCTATCAATACGCTTAATCTGCACAACAAAAATATCGGCAATGAGTATAAAGATAATAAAGACAAGGAGACCTATGCCTAAAGTTTTAGTTGCGGCAAACATGCCCCCAACTTGTGAAACCAATTGAACTTTTTCACCCTGAACCAAACTGTTTACCGGCTCAACACGGAGAGTCGTCGTTTTTTCAACCATCGGCAACACGTTATTTAACTTTGTGCCAAACATTTGTACAACCAAAATTGTATTTATTCCTTTTAAGTTTCCCTCGACAACCGCAACACCAATATCTTCATAACGTTGGGAAAGCAAATTTTCCCGATGCGACGACGACGCAATCCAGGCGTCTACAATATCCTCGCTTTGTGTAAAATCTCTGGCTAAATTCTCCCCCGCATAGCGATAAGAGTAACCGACTTCGTTAAAAAAGTGCCAGGGCGTTGTCCCATCCGGAGCATTGTGTGCCCAGTAATTTCTGGCCATCATGTCAGCTCCTTTCTCCTGGGCAGCTTTATCCAAAACCGAATCCTCTTTCAAAGTTGGCAAACCTTCTTTGGCACGCCTTTGGTTGGTTAATTCAATAATACTTGCCGGAGTAATATTCGCTGTGGCCCCTAAAACTTTGGAAGCAACGTCAGGATGCGTAAGAATTAAAAACTCCAAGCCGATAAACAAACTTACGAAAAAAGCAAAAGAAAGCGGATGTAATATGTGAGCTCTGTGTTTATTGTGAGGATGAGGAAAAAATAATCTCAACAAGACAGTTGGCATGTGTGTGTTATTTAAGAATATACCCTAATAGTATTCAGGGGCAACAGTCCCCGCTTTCCCAACGTTCTGGCCGTTAACCGGAATTCCCAAAGAATAACCTAAAGCATTTGCAACAGATACTCCAACCCTCAATCCCGTAAACGACCCGGGGCCAAGATTTACTTCCACTCCCTCCATATCTTGCAAAGAACAACCTTGCGCGGTTAATGCTTCGTCTATTGTTTCCAAAAGAGTTTGCGACTTTCTCTCGCGTGAGTCTTTTTCAATCTCCATCTCACCTATGCGCACCTTTATCTTTTCTGAGTTTGATGTGTCTATGTATAAAATCATTGTCGTATTGCTGTCGTTCTGTGCTTGCCGCCAGAGACCCGCCTTTGGCGAGGCTTCGCGAAGTGAGCGGACTTTCAGCGGGACACGGAATCTATAGCGTATTCGCTTCTGAACAAAGTGAATATATAGAAATTTATATAGATCCCGCAATAAATGCGGGATGACAAGGTTAGTCTGGAATTGTGATTCTCCTTTCATTTTCTCCCAAATTTTCAAAATTAACCCAAATTGTATTTTCCGGCAAAAGGCTTTTCGCCTTATCCGCCCATTCAACCAAAATTACATTCTTTTTATCTTTGGCAAAATCCAAGATCCCCAAAGTCGCCAAATCGTCTTTCGTCACCTGCTCCAGTCTATATAGATCAACATGGTAGAGATTTCCCCCAGAAGGTTTTTGATATTCTCTAAGTAGTATAAAGGTCGGGCTAATAAGCCTTTCTTTTATCCCTAAGCCCATGGCTAGCCCTTGCACAAAAGTGGTTTTCCCCGAACCAAGATCGCCCACCAAACCCAAAACCCCCCCGCTTTTTAAAGTATTCCCCAATTTTCGGCCAAGCTTGTAAGTAGCTTGGGCATTTTTGGTAATAATTTCCATACAAAAATATAGGTAAGCGCACCGCCTGCAAAATCTATGGCTACATCATGCAAATGCGGCTTACCGCCACTTTCGGGAACGAGTCCCTGATGAAATTCATCAAGAGCACCCCACAAAATTATTAGTATTATAGCTAAATTGCGAGCCGTATTGTGCTGGATATTATTCCCACGGACTAAAGCGCGATACAGAAGCAGCCAAAGAAGACCGTACTCAAAAACATGCGTAAATTTTTTGGCTGACATAAAAACAGTAAAACTTTGCCCACTTGAAGGGGCAATCGGCAGAGAGGAAACCCAAACTATAAATCCTGCCCAGACAAAAACCGGAAGCCAATACTTCGCAAAATGTATCATGAAATTCTGTGAACTCTGTACAAACCGTCATTGCGCTGTCAGAGCGCGTACGCGGAGTGAAACGAGCGTGCCCCCCTAGGCGTGGTCTCGCAATGACATGGGGCTTTGAAACCACTTTATTGTACATTATTTCTCCCCTTATATTGTTGCCAAAAAGAGAAGGCTGAAAAGCCGACCAACCCCAACCCTAAAATTACAAATACGGAAGCCATAACCGGCGTTTTCCAGGAAACACCTTCCACTTTTATGGTTTCCGTCGGGGTAGGCTCCAGAGTGGGGGTGGGTGTAATAGTTGACTCACCAAGTACTACACCAGAATCGGAAGCTGGCTCTTCCGCCTCGACAATTGGCGTTGGAGTTGGTTTTTTGGTGGGAGTAGGTGTATTTGTTGGAGCGTGAGTGGGAATTGGAGTATTCGTAGGAGCTTGCGTTGGTTGCAGCGTGGGAGAAGGGGTTGGCGTTGGAGTTGGACTTGGAGTGGGAGTTGGCGCAGCAGCGGAAGATGAATTGCTTAAACCTTTACTGGTTGTCGAAAAAAGAACCCACGCTCCCGCACCGTCAATGCTTCTTCCAGCAGACTGTCCTGTCCCTGGGGCTGCCACATTACTGCCAGCGTCACCATACCCCACCTGATCAGCAGAGGTCGTTTCATCTGATTTTAAAACTAATTTTATAACATCGCCAGAGTTGTCCAATCTGTTTGACCAGTCAAAAGATGCAAAGCTACCAGATTGAAGTGTTCCACTCAAGTCTTTGTTGTTTGTGCTACCGTCCTTTAATCGATAAAGCAACAGGTCAACGCTATCTGGCCCACTGTTATAAATCTCCACCCAATCAGGATCGACTGTTGTGCCCTCTGTATTAGATGCAAGTTCATTAATACTTAACGCTGCAAATGCGCTTTTGGTGGACAAAATAGAAAAACCCAGAATGAGAAGTACGAGTTTATAAGCTGATGAAATTTTATACGAAGTTGAAGACAAATTCCGATTTGTTTTATACAACCTGTATTAATAATTAATGTGCAGGAAGAAAGTGTCAAGGCCATCTTCGTCATGATGTACGCGCACATACTGCAACCTGCATCCTACAGAGCCTGAGTAGCTACCTCTGTAAAGAGTTCCTGTTCTTACTGCTTTAACGTCTGGATTGTCGCCATTTATATCTATACCGTTGTGGAATGAATAAATTTGCCTTAACCAAGAAGTATTGTTAACAGCCCAGGTTGCACCATACCCTTGAGTCAGTTTAATTTTTGGAGAAATCGGCCAGTCCCAACTACCAGACGGATTAAATGGGTCTCCATCTCCGGAATTACACGATGATCCCGAGCAGTTTTCATAATCCACAGATTTTAGATAGTCAAATGGATTTTGAGTGGTCCCGTTTTTACTCACAATAAAATGGGTGTGCGTCCCACCAGAATTGCAGGATGTTCCCTGAATAATTGAGGCAATTTGTTCCCCTGCCGACACGTGCCTAACTTGAGTCTCCGTGCCCCGCCCCGCAATTATCGCCTGAATAGCCTCAAGCTCTGCCTTGGCCGAAGCAAGTAGCTGTTGGAATTTCTTTTCATCGTTTTTAGTTACCAAAAGCAGTTGTTGCTTTTGTGCTTTTTGGCTGGCCAGTTTGATTTTTTGTGTTTCTAGCTTGGTTTTTAACTGTTCGCGCTTCTCTCTTTGTCCTTCGTAATTAAGTTGGGTCGTTTGCAGCTGAATTAAAGTATCGTGATCATTTTTCTGAACCCTTTGCAGATAGTAAAATCTGGAGACAAATTCGTTAACGTTATCCGCAGTTAACAGCAAAGTTATTGGTGTCCCTTCCCGTGCAATTTTGTAAGTTGCGACAACTCGTTTGGCAAAAGCGTTAGATAAATCGGACAAAGACATTTCCAGTTGATTAATTTGACCGGATAAGGTATCTATTTCCTGTTCTGTTTCTGAGATTTTTAGCGAGGTTAACTTAATTTGGTTGTCCTGGTAGGCTATCTCGTTTGCCAGGGTTACTTGTTGTTTTTGATTTTGGGAAAGCAAATTTTCCGTCTCAGTAATTTTTTGCTTAATATCTTCAAGCCTTTGCTCTGCCGAATTGTCGGCACGAACAGTACTTCGACCAATCCACATCAAACACGCTACAATAATCAACAAAAAGACCGCAACAGGGAATGGTATTTTGACAAGTTTTTTAAACACTTGCTGTTTTGACTTTAGGTTATATTTTGAGGTAGCGTTTCATGGCGACAAGACTACCAATCGCCCCGAGAAAGATTGCCAGCAGCAATTCTCCACCCAAAATAATCCCCAAAAGGGCAAGAAGAGCAGGAACGTCCGTCGGTAAAAACGGTATATCGGCAAAAAAGGACGAAAGAGCAGGAGATGCATACAAAACCGCCAAAAAACCCAAAATCCAACCAAGTAGTGCTCCAGCCGTAGAATAAAAAAGCCCTTCTAAAATAAACGGCCACCGAATAAAGCCGGGTGTGGCGCCAATTAGCTGTAAAATTTCAATTTCATCCCGTCGGGAAGAAATTCGCATCCCGATAATAACTAGCAAAACCAAAAGTGACGAGAGTAGCAAAAATGACAAGGAAGCTGCTCCTCCAATTCTAATATAGTTGGAAATCCGCGTTAGCCTTTCAACTACTTTGGGCAAGTTTTGAGAACTGCCTAAGGAGGCAGTAAAAGCAACTTCATCAATTGCCAGCTCTTTAGTTACTTCATCAATTAGACCCTGGGCAAAATTAAGATTTTTTATAGAAAACTCAAGGCTTGCGGGAAAAACGTTGGGGCTAATATATTGGGAAAGTAAGGGGTTGCCGGCTGTTGCTTGTTTGTAAATCTCCATCGCCTGTTCCCGTGTTACAAAACTGACTTTTTTTACTCGGGTGTCACTTTCCAAACTTCTTTGCAAGGTGGTAATTTGTTCAGTTGTAGCATTGGATTTAAGATATGCAATAACTTGTGGACTTGTTTCATAATGCTTTAAAAGGGTTGAGGTCGAATAGGCCAAAACGATTAAAAGGGTGGCCACAAAAAAAGTTAACGTCATGATAAGCACTGCGGTTAATGCCTGATACGGAGCGCGTCTTATGTGCTTGGCGGCAGTATTAATCATCTTTGTGGTTATGAGGCTGTTTGACAAACAGCCTCTACAATCTCGTTTCAAAAATTAGCTAAAGCTGGTTGTCAGGTTTTGAAACGAGTTATATATTTTCCTTTAGAGTCGTCGCTTGCAACTTTTCCACTTTCCAAGTGTATTACCCTATGTTTTAAATGGTCAACAATATCAGCATTGTGTGTGGCCATCAAAACTGTCGTTTTATCTTCTTTGACCGCATCTTCCAAAAGGCCAACAATTTGCCTTGCTGTTACCGGATCAAGATTGCCCGTCGGCTCGTCAGCTAAAATAATCTTTGGTTCCTGGACCAGAACTCGCGCAATAACCGCTCTTTGCACCTCACCCCCCGAAAGCTGCCGAGGAAAAAGGTTTGATTTTTCCAGCATGTCAACACCTTCTAAAGCTTTTTTAATTTTTTCTTCTTCCTCGGAAGTTGTGCGTCCATCAATTTCTGTGGCAAGTTTTACATTCTCATAAACCGTTCGATCAAGAAGAAGTTTAAAATCCTGAAATATAACGCCAAGCTTGCGTCTATAGGCAGGAATTTCTCTGGACTTTAAAGTCTTAATATCACGCCCTTCAATTAGAACTTGCCCACATGATGGATTAATATCCCGCAAAAGGAGTCGAATCAAGGTGGTTTTGCCTGCCCCGGAATGGCCTGTTAAAAAAACGAATTCTCCCTCGGGAATTTCAAACGAAACGTCCTCTATCGCAAAGTTGGAGCCGTACTTTTTGGAAACATTTTCGAACTTGATCATTATTGGGCATGAAAGGCTTATTCGATTACCTTAATTTTACCTACATCCATAAGCCATGCGGCTTTGGTCGATTTTTGTGATTCTCCCCAAACATGTACCTTTTGACCTGTAAATTCGCTTAAGTCCAAAACTGATGAAGTCAAAGCTGCGGTTTGGGACTCTCCACCTTGCCTGTCAAGGTGGTAGGCGCCTTCGCCATTGACGCCGCCAGCCTGTAATGTGCCTTCTGTCTCATCTTTGAAAGTTTTAGAGTCAGTTGAGCCAACCTCGGTACCCTTTTTAACTACTCCGGGGGCAGCTTTTTGTTCAACATTGGAAGCACCGGAACCCAAAACCTTGCTGTTAGAAACTTTCCATCCTGTGCCTATTCCTGCCAAAATAACAACAATGATTACAACAGAGGGCAGAAGAACATCCTTAAAAACATTTCCTGAAACTGGTGTGGTTGGTTCCATTTGGGGTTCCATTGCTAATAACCAACTATACCACAGCTTTGGATACTGGTACAATACTTCTCATGGAACAGCACTTAGAAGAGCTAAAAAGCAGGCTTGACATTTTGGTCGGCAGGCTTGATTTAGAAGCAAGAAGAAAAAAGTTGCGAGAGCTGGAAGCAGAATCTTTAAAGCCCGAATTTTGGCAAGACAACCAACACGCCCAACATGTTATGCGCGAGATTGACGGATTAAGAGAAGACATTGAGGCGACAGAGGTTTTGCAAAAACAAATAGAAGATACGCTGTCAGTAGCCTCAGAAGAATCGCTCCAGCCAGAAGTAGAAATTGCAACAAGAGAAATCAGGCACAAAATCGAGCAGTTGGAAACCAAAACGTTTCTTTCGGGAGAATATGACACAGCAGATGCTTTGTTGTCAATTCACGCCGGCCAAGGCGGTACTGAGGCGATGGACTGGAGTCAAATGCTGGAAAGAATGTACATGCGGTATGCTGAACGCCAGGAATGGAAGGTAGAGGTTTTAGACGAAATTAAAGGAGAAGAGGCGGGAGTAAAATCAGTCATATTATTAATATCGGGTAAACATGCTTATGGATATTTAAAAGGTGAGGCAGGAACACACAGACTAGTTCGTCAATCACCTTTTAACGCTGATAACCTGCGGCAAACCTCGTTTGCCCTGGTAGAAGTTTTACCCCAGATTGAGGAAAACCACGAAATTGAAATTAAAGAAGAAAATCTTGACTGGCAGTTTTATCGATCGGGAGGGCACGGCGGGCAAAACGTTAACAAAGTTTCAACAGCCGTCAGGCTAACTCACGCGCCAACGGGGATTGTGGTAACAGCCCAAACCGAGCGTTTCCAGGAAAAGAACAGAGAGATTGCGCTAAATCTGTTAAGGGCCAAGCTTTGGGCAAGAGAAGAGGCAGAAAAAGAATCAAATGTTAAGCAGCTTAAGGGGGAATATAGACCAGCAGCCTGGGGTACGCAGATCAGATCGTACGTCCTTCATCCTTATAAAATGGTTAAAGACTTAAGAACAGATGTGGAAACAAGCGACACGGAGGCCGTGTTGGATGGCGATTTGGATTCATTCATTGGGGCAAATTTGACTGCATAGAGCTTTGCGTTGGTCGGTGGGCAGATTTTTAACACTCTCCATAGCTGTATTTACATTGTTTGTAGTTTTAAAAATCGGTGCCAAAATGGGACTTTCTTCTATAGCCAAGATTGCTTTGTTAAAAAGTTTGGCAAGCCCACTCAATTGTTCCTGTTCTTTTTGATCAACCAATTCCTGAATTTTTTGCGTATGCGCTCCCAAAACTTTTGTTTCTCTTGACTGGAAAAGAAGACTTAAAATAAAAATTGCACAAAAAGCTCCCCCCACAAAAATTGTTATAAATTTCAGAACTGAGAGAGTGTTTGTCATTTTTGTTTGCAGTCAGAGACTATTTTTCCCCCTAAAACTTTAGTTACGCTTCCTGCTGTGTCATTCAAGACTACCTGAAAATTTGCCGGTAAACTCCTTGCCTTACTTCCAACTATATAGTTTTGATAAAAATAATAAATACCCCCCTCAATGCCCAAAACTACCAACACCCCTATGACTAGTCCAGCCCAAAGTCCACGAAGCGAAGTGTTTATGATATGGTGCCTCGTAAAAGCAAACAAGGCAAGCAGTAAAAAAATTCCAACTCCGGCTAAAATCAATTTCAATGCATTTGGGTCTAAAGAAGAAAAGTCAGGAGAAGGAAGCGGAATTTTTGAAATTTGGGCAAGTATATTTTCCACTACCTATATTGTACTACACGATTTAAGAAACAAAATATCCCCTGGTAAAAAGCGCAGTAAGAGCAAAGCCCAGAGCAAGAAAAAGCAAAATCAGACTATTTTTGAGCCAAACGTTTTTCTGCACCAGAAGGGCAATGGCGATAAATCCGGGGAAAAGATGTAGTAAGTATCGAGGAGTTCCAGCAAACGTTCCGGTTACTGGCACAAGTAGTAACAAAACAATCATAAAGACAGCGTAGGAAACGCGCACTTTTCGCCAAACATAAATTGCTAAACCAAGATAAGCAAATATTGATACAAATTCCAAAATGGAAATCCAATAAACAAGAAGATGGTAATCAACAGATGTAAAGATTTTTAAATACCTGAAAATCACGTGGATTGGAAGAACAAAGCCGTTTTGACTCCACGCAACCATTGACTTCTGAAACAAAAGCGGATCGCCTTTGAATATAGTAAGGCCTAGCATGTAGCCCCCTACCCCCATCAATCCAAATACGATTGCCAAAAACCCATTCTTTAAAAAAGGCAAAGGCATTTTTGCAATGGGGTATTCGCCTCTGTTCTGTAGATACCATTCCACAATCAACGCCGGCAATATGGCTATGCCGGAAAGCCTGGTAAGGGAAGCAAGTCCCGCAAAAAAGCCAGCAGCAGCCCATTCTCTTCGGCGGGCAAAATAAAAACTTGTTACAGAAACCAAAAAGAATAATGAATCGGAATAGACAGAATTATAAAAAAAGGATAAAGGGAAAAAACAAGCGACAAAAACTGCCATATCAGCAATTTTTTTGTCAAAGTCCAAAAGTACAATTTTTTTCAAGATTACCAAACCACTAAAAAAACAAATCAGAGAAATTATTAAACCGGCATATAAAGGTTGACTAAAACCAAATATGGAAATTAAAAGCGGGTATAAAGGGAAAAAGGCAAAGTCGAAGTTTTTATATCCCTCTGTTGCTATCTTTAAAAAGTGTCTTCCGTCAAAATTCGCCCACACCCAAGTAAGGTATGGCGCATCTGGCGCAACCTGTTTGCCGATATACCCAACCTCCTGAGGAATTAAATAAGAAGCAGCTATGGCAAAGAACAGAAACAGTATTCTGGAAAAGACCAAAGGAGATAATACGTTTTTCAAAGCAGTTTATTTACGGCTTGTTCTAAAGTTAATAGTTCTTTATCCTCGCTATTCCTCAACTTCCACTCGAGTCTGTCCCCAGTCTTCTCTGAAACAACAAGTCGGACAGGAATACCAATAAGGTCGCAGTCTGCAAATTTTTCTCCCGCTGATACTTCCCTGTCATCAAAAAGCACATCAACCCCGGCTTCTTTTAGCTTAGTGTAAACTTCCAATGCATTACCCGATAAACCAATTAAATGAGCATCAAACGGCGCAACACTTTTAGGCCAAACAATACCTTTATCGTCATGACTTACTTCAACTAAAGTACCTACCACTCTTGAAGGCCCGATACCATAACTGGCAAAGTATGGAATTTTTCTCTCACCCTGTTCATCTGTATAAAATACCCCCATCTTTTCCGAATACCGTGTGCCCAAAGGGAAAATATTTCCAACTTCTATGGAGTGCGCTTGCCAAATTTTTCCTTTGCCGCACTCGGGGCAATCTTGCCCAACTAAACCATCAAATATTTCTTTGTTTTGGGACCAATCACACTCGTTGCAGTAATAAATAGTATCTTCGCCGCTTTCTGCAAGCACTTGAAATTCATGAGTGTGTTTATCTGTAAAGACTCCACCCGATGCTTCTGTTAGCTTAATGTCTTCAAACCCGATTCTTTTAAAAGCTCTCATATAAGCATCTTTTACTCTCCAGTAGTAACGATACATATCTTCCTCGTCCACATGCACACTGTATAAATCCTTCATTAAAAATTCTCTCCCCCGCAAAACCCCTGATTTAGCACGCGGTTCATTCCTGAACTTTGTGGAAAAATGGTAAATTTTTATAGGGAGGTCTTTGTAAGATCTTAGGTGTTTTCTCACCTCGTCCATTACTATCTCTTCATGGGTAAAAGACAATGCAAATTCTCGCCCTCGTGTGTCTTTAAATTGATACATCACCTCGCGCGCTGTATCCCACCTGCCTGTTTCGTTCCAGATTTCTTTCGGATGAAGCAGCGGCATTAGCATTTCCTGCGCCCCAGTTGTGTTCATCTCTTCCCGAATAATTTGTGTAACTTTTTGCAGTACACGAAAGCCCAAAGGAAGGAATGTCCAAGATCCGCTCATCAACTGACCAACGAATCCGCCCCGGACTAAAAGTTGATGATTAATTGACTCAGCTTCTTTAGGAGCTTCTCTTTGCGTCTTGGGAAACAACTGCGAATACTTCATGCTTAAAATGTTACCTTACAGGGCTTCAAAAATCCAGACTTACGCAAGACGACAACATATTTTTATTTATAGGCGCCTTGTCTATGAAGAATACTACTAACTTCGACTTGCTGCCTTACTTTGTTAATAGAATAAATAATCCGATATGGCCACGCACGCAGTGATCTATCCTCTGCTAATTCCCCGGATAATTTTTTACCGGCGAAAGGGTTTGTTTCAAGTATTACTAGTTTTTTCTTGATTTTTGCCTGTTCAGTTTTAGAAAAACGCCCATATTGTTTTGCAGCCCTTTTGGAAAGAATAACCTGCATATCATTTCAAATCAGCAAGGCGTACAAATTCCCCTTTTTTAATCTGCTTCCTACCTTCTTGGATACTCTTTTTAGCCCCCGGTATTGCTAAAATTTCAGCCGTTTCCTCAAGTGATTCAAGCTCTTCTTCGCTTACAAGCACAGCTTTAGGTCGACCATTAATAGTAATAATAATCCTATCAAGATCTCTATTTACCTTATTAACTAACTCCGGCAAATTTGCCCTTGCATCTGAAATTGCGACTAAACTAGTCATACATAAATATGGTACAACCTCTTGTACAACTTGTCAATGGTCTGTCTTCCTTTTGTTATCCTAAATATGGTGAAGGATATTGTTAAATCTCGAGCTTATCGAGAGATTCTTCGCCCTGCTCAGAATGACAGCTTGGGGAAAGTTTATTTGATGTGCAAATTAGCAGGAAACGAAATCTCCACTTCCTCTTTGGAAAAGACCATTTTTGATCTTCTTTAAAGATGACCCTGGGGGTGAGTTTTTGATTGGCATTTTATTGCTTTTCTACTTAAACTCACCCACAGGGATATGAGATTCTTGAGGCTCACGCTCTTGAGCCAATTTTAACTCAGGTGCCTGTTCTGCCATTTGCAATATTTTACTGCTTGTTTGGAAGTTGGGGATAGTGGCACTTTTTCCATTTAACTGACTTACCACTGGCATCCTTTTTACCACACCAGCAGGGATCGTTGCGACCTAAAACGCTTTTGCCGTTACCGGTTTTCTTTCCGCCTAAAGCTTTGGCGGCACGGGTTACTGCAGTCTCGGTAAGATTACTTAAAGGTTGAGTGTCAATTAGTCCTTCTTCATCGGTTGTATCTTCGTTCGTTGTCGCGTGTGATACATCCAATGTTGGAACAGGAACTCCCGCAGGTACTATTCTAAATATCCGTTTTGTCATATTTGCCTCCAAATCGCTCATTAATTTATCAAAAAGCTGAAACGCTTCATTTTTAAATTCGACTAACGGATCTTTCTGCCCGTAGCTTCTTAAGCCCACCCCCTCTCTAAGGTCGTCCAAGTTGGTAAGATGTTCCACCCAAAGATTATCTATGGATGAGAGGTAAGCATATCTTTCCACTTGACCCATTAGCTCCCGTCCCAGTTGTTTTTCTCGAGTAGCGTACGATTGTTCAACCAAATGAAGTAGCAAACCTCGTATATCTTCTTTGTCTTTCCCCAATTTAACCTGTTGAAGTAGCTGCTCTTGAGAGGCACTATCAAAAGGAATAATTTCTACAACATTGGTTATCAGGCGTTGGTAGTCTGGTTCTTCTCCGGTATCAAAAGTTAAAGTTAATATTCCTTCAATTTGTTCCTCTAGTTTTTCTCTTATTCGTTCTTTTAAATCTTTGTTTTCTAAAACCTGTTTTCTCAACTTATAAATAATTTCTCTTTGTTGGTTGGCTACGTCGTCATATTCTACGACCCGTTTCCTGGCGTCAAAATGAAACGATTCAACTTTACCTTGAGCTTGCTCTATGGCGCGAGAAATTAACCTGTTCTCAATTGGTTGGTCCTCAGGAATTTGCAAAGTTGTCATGATAGAGGCAATTCTCTCGCCACCAAAAATCCTCATCAAGTCATCTTCTAAGGAAAGATAAAATCTGGTTGACCCGGGATCCCCAAGACGGCCGGCGCGTCCTCTTAGCTGGTTGTCAATTCTGCGCGACTCGTGGCGTTCCGTTCCGATAACATGAAGTCCTCCTGCCTCAACAACTTTTTTGTGTTTTTCCCCCCACAATTCATATTCTTTTGTATTTTTATACTTATCCGGGTCCATGCTAAGAGGTATATCGGGTTGCGCGCCACCTAAAATAATATCGACTCCCCGGCCCGCCATATTTGTTGCTACGGTTACTGCTCCGGGTTCTCCAGCTTCGGCAATAATGAACGCCTCTTTTTCGTGATTTTTTGCATTAAGAAGATTATGTTTTACCTTTTTCTTGGAAAGTAGCTTATCCAAAATTTCATTTTTCTCAATCGAGGTTGTCCCAATAAGGACCGGACGACCGGATTTGCTCATAGCTTCTACTTCCTGAGCAATGGCTTCATATTTTGCATCAACTGTTTTATAAATTACGTCCGGTAAATCTTTTCTGACAACCGGACGATAAGTGGGAATTGCTAGAACTTCCAAACTATAAATTTTGTGAAACTCTTCTGCTTCTGTAAGCGCCGTACCTGTCATTCCAGCCAGCTTTTTGTACATTCTGAAATAATTCTGAAAGGAAATTGTGGCCAAAGTTTTAGATTCTTGCTGAATCGTAACCCCTTCTTTTGCCTCTACCGCTTGATGCAGCCCGTCGCTCCATCGCCTTCCAAACATTAATCTGCCGGTAAATTCGTCAACAATAATTACCTGATTATCTTTAACAATATAGTCTCTGTCTTTTAAATAAAGTGTTCTTGCCCGAAGTGCATTTTCGACATGATGAATTACATCAAAATCTTTTTCATAGAGGTTATCAACGCCTAAAATTTTCTCAATCTTGGCAATGCCCGCCTCAGTCAGTATTGCAGTTTTTAATTTCTCGTCCACAACGTAATCATTTGTTTCATTCAAGACTTGTATGTATTGGGCAAATTTATAGTACTTATCCGTCGGCTCCATATCAGGAGCAGAGATAATAAGCGGCGTTCGGGCCTCATCAATCAAAACCGAATCGGCCTCGTCAACAATAGCAAAATAATGTCCCCGCTGAACCATCTCAGAAATGTCGGAAACCATATTGTCGCGAAGATAATCAAACCCAAATTCGTTGTTGGTGCCATATAAAACATCACAATCGTAAGCAGCTTTTCTTTCAACAGGTTTTAAATGGGAAAGCCGCTCGTCGCCATGTGTATCATCCAAATATTCTGGATCATAAACAAATGATTTACCCTCCTGAATAATTACACCAACCGACAAACCCAATAAACGAAAAGCCGGAGCATTCCAACCGGCACCAACCCGAGCCAGGTAATCGTTAACAGTAACCAATTGAGTTGACTTGCCCGTTAAACTGTGAAGATAAAGAGGCAGGACCGCGGATAAAGTTTTCCCTTCTCCTGTTTTTTGCTCAGCAATTCTACCCTCGGAAAGCGCAATACCAGCAACCAGCTGAACATCATAGGGGTGCTTAGCCAGAGATCGCCAAACGGCTTCCCGGCCAACTGCAAATGCTTCAGGTAAAATACCCTCAAGAGTTTCGCCTTTTGACACCCTTTCCCGAAATTCTTTGGTCTTTTTGGCAAAGTCTTGGTCTTTAAGTTTCTTTACCTCCGGTCCAAGCGAATTGATTTTCGCAACAAGCTCCCCAAACCTATCAATGTCTCTTTTATTGGCATCTAAAAAACCAAACAAATTTCCCAACATTATTATTTAAGTATATCGTAGATTGAAGCAGTTTTTGAAAAATTAGACTTTTTTAGCAGGCTACTTTCCAAAGCGCCGACGTATTTTACCACTTTTCAGACTGAATCTACATTCAGTCTCTTCCGCGATTAGCTACATATATTCCGCGTATCAAGCAGGGTAAAAGGCAATTTTTGACACACAAATCGGAGCGATATGTCGATCCATACATGCAAGTTGAGTTCATTAGCAAACTTAGCCTCGGTTTGACAACTTTTGTTCTTTTTTGACCTAGCATGAGACATTGTTCCCACAAATATCATAAAACGTCTTTAGGTAAAGCAAATGTAGATAATATTGGCTTCCGGTGTTACCGAAGCAGTTGCCGAATAGACTCTTCGCAGGCATTTACCAAATTCATCCGCATCTTTTTTTTCAATTGAGGAATACAGGTGGTTAAATGCCGCCGCGCCATCTTTACGTAAGAGCTTTTTGACTTTCTCCATAAAGCTTACAGTCGTAAACTCAGGAGGAATATCAACACCCTTGTACATATCAACTAAAACAAGGTCATATTTTTCTTTGCATGTGCTAACCCAAGAGCTTGCATCCGCTATAACAACTTTTACGTTGGGAAGTGTGTCAAGTTTTAAATACTTGCGGCCCATCTCAACCATTTTTTCATCAACATCCAACCCGGTTGTTTCAGATTCCGGCCAATATTGGCTAACAAGTTCTGCTACAGAACCTCCGCCCAAACCCAAAATCAAAACACTTTGAAGATCAGGTTTCAGCTTTTTAATTTTCTCCAAAGCGCTCTGCCAAACTTTTTTAACCAACCACCCGCTTTGCGAAATCCCGCCAACTAAAATTCTTGTCCCTTCGATACTTTTTAGAATTTGAATTCTACCATTAAAGGCAGAGTCAGTTTCCTCGACGACGTTTACCAATTTCCACATGTGCATACTTTACCATAAAATCAGTAGGCAGGTGTTAGAATAAGCCATGCCACAACCATTGGCCGAACGATTAAGGCCCCAGACGCTTGCAGATTACGTTGGCCAGGAACATCTCGTAGGCGAAAATTCCATACTTCCCAAACTTTTAGCCAACGCCAAAAAGACCGGGCAGTTTCCTTCTTTGATTTTTTGGGGTCCGCCGGGAACTGGCAAAACAACTTTAGCCAGAATTATTGCCAAGGAATTAGACACTCAGTTTTTTGAATTCTCCGCAGTCAACGCTTCCACCAAAGATATTGAGCAAGTCATACCCAAGGAACGCGGAATGAATTCCGCTAATGCACAGCTAACTCTAGAAACGAAGGACGAGAAAAAACCTCCCCTTGTATTCCTTGACGAAATTCACCGCTTCAACAAGGCCCAGCAGGATAAACTACTTCCACATGTTGAACGAGGGAACCTAACCTTTATTGGCGCCACAACCGAAAATCCCTCTTTCGAGGTTATTGGTCCACTTCTGTCTCGAACACGCGTTCTGGTCTTAAACCAGCACACAGAGCAAGATCTGGAAAATATTTTAAACCGTGCAAAAAAACACCTGGGGGTCACGTTAGACAAGGACGCTCACAATTTTCTTATCGAATCCTCCAACGGCGATGCTCGGGTCCTTCTGAATGTTTTAGAGATTGCTTCGTCGCTGGGAGCTCCTCGCAATGACGTCACTGCGACACAGAGTGAAACGAATGGGAAGCAGTCTCTTTCTCTAAGTACGGTGGAGCAAGCTTTACAGAAAAGACAACTTTCCTTTGATCTAAAAGGTGAGGAATACTACAATGTTATCTCTGCGCTTCACAAAAGCATCCGCGGTTCAGACCCCAACGCCGCACTTTATTGGCTTGCAAGAATGCTGGAAGCAGGCCAGGATCCATTATATATTGCTCGTCGGCTAATCCGCGCGGCTTCCGAAGATATTGGACTTGCAGACCCGCAAGCATTGGTTTTGGCCAATTCGACTTTTGAAGCTTGCAATAAAATCGGCATGCCTGAATGTAATGTAATTTTGGCAGAACTTGTTGGCTATCTTGCCCGCGCGCAGAAGTCCAACGCACTTTATTTAGCGTATGGTGAAGCAGCCAAAGATGTCCATGCCTACGGAAACTTACCTGTCCCAATGCATATCCGGAACCTGCCTCGCCTGCCGGGAGGCAAGGCGGGCGCCCCGACAAAATTAATGAAAGAGTTAGGCTATGGCAAAGGTTACAACTACTCCCACAGCCCAACTGGCGAGAAGAAAGAGGGAATTGACTATTTACCTGAAAAACTTAAAAATAAAAAGTACTTGAAAAGTCCTAACTTTGGTGATAAAATGCGTTCATGATTACACCACAAGCCCAAATCAAATTAAACTTGCCGCTTCCTCTCAAAGAGAGGGCGGAGAGCCAAGCCTCCAAGTTTGGCGTGCCTTTGGCTACATATTTAAAGCACCTAATTATGCAAGATACCGAAGATATGGATTATCCCGTATTCGAACCCTCTGAGAGAACTATAAAAGCTTATAAACAAGCCTTGAAGAATAAGAATAAAGCAATATTTGTTGAGAATATAGACGAGTACTTCAAAAATCTTTAATGCGCATCAAGATTGATCCTGACCTGGATAAGACTTTGAAAAAACTGAAAAAGCAAAATCCTCAATTAAGTTTTCGTATTCAAAAGCAGCTTAAGAACTTCGCCACGGATCCACACCACTCGTCATTGCGAACTCACAAACTGAGCGGCAAGCAGCAAAACGTGTGGAGTATTTCAATTACAAAGAGTATTCGAATGACTTACTTTGTAGAAGGCGACACTGCATACTTCTTTAAAGTTGGAACGCACGACGAAGTCTACAAGAAATAGCTTCAGATTGTTTAGTTTTCCATAAAATAAAGCGTCAGCATAATCATTTTTCTGATAGGAGTAGTCCATGTAATCTGCAGCATATATAAGTTTTGTCTGCGGAAACTTGTCTTTTATGTCTTTTGCGGCAGTGTTTGCGGTAAGGCCAAAGCAATGATTATTTTCTACAAGCAGAAAGGTTGGACTTTCTGGTAACTGCAAGCCTTCGGGAAGCCCAAGAAGCTGCCTTAGTTCAATTTTGCCATCATCATAAAAGTATTTGTATTGAACGGGCACAACTCTCAAAAGGTTCAATTTGTAAGCAAGGTAAGTTCCGGGGAAAGCTCCACCACGAAGAATTGGAACCACAGCATCAACTCTTAAGCTGTTCTTTTCCAGATAATCTTCTATCTTTTGCAATAGAAGCTTGAGAGCTTCTTCATACTCTTCCCAGCTTAGCCTTCGAAACCCATCCTGTTTATACCTTGCTGTTATTTCGTCGAAGCTCATTTGGAAATTGTATCTTTCCCCATGTAGGGCCGGAGGACTTCGGGTATAAGAATGCTGCCGTCTCCCTGTTGGTAGTTTTCGATAATCGCAAGTGGACAACGGGAAGATGCAAATAGAGTTCCATTCAGTGTATGAACATATTCTGTCGTATCACCCCTCCTGTACCGAATATTTAGATTTCTCGCTTGATAGTCTGTTGTGTTTGAAGTTGAAGTAACTTCGCCATAGTCGGCCCGGCCGGGCATCCAAGCTTCAAGATCAATTTTTCTTGCCGCCTGCGCCCCCAAATCTCCGGTACACATTTCCAAAACGCGGTAAGGAATTTCTAATGATTGCCAAAACTCTTCTTCAGTTTTTAGAAATTCTTCATGAACTTTTTTGGATTCTTCAGGTTTTGTGTAAGCAAACATTTCCACTTTGGTGAATTGATGCACCCGGTAAAGTCCTTTTGAATATTTCCCGTAAGCACCGTCTTCGCGTCGGAAACAATGAGAGTATCCGGCATATTTTTTGGGCAAATCTTTTTCGTTTAAAATTTCGTCTGCATGATATCCTGCTAGTGTAACTTCTGCCGTTGCAATAAGCCCCAAATCTGTTCCTTCCAAAACATAAGTTTGCGCCTCGTCGCCTTTGGGTAAATATCCCGTCCCCAAATAAAATCTTTCTCTGGCAACATCCGGCGTCAACATTGGAGTAAATCCGCGCTCTGCCAAAAATTTCATGCCATAAGACACCAGTGCAATTTCTAAAAGTGCCCCGTCATTCTTTAAATAATAAAACCCAGAACCAGCAATCTTTGCGCCACTGTCAAAGTCTAAAATATCTAATTCTTTTCCAAGTTCTAGATGGTCTTTTGTCGGAAAGACAAATTTCCTGGGCTCGCCATATGTCCTCAAAACCACATTATCTTTTTCACTTTCACCAACTGGAACCGTTTCAAGTGGCAGGTTGGGGATGCTTTGCAAAAGTCCGTTAACTTCTGCTTCCAACTTTTCCAAATCCGGCTCAAGTTTTGCCAATTCACTTTTTAATTCTTTGCCGCGCTCGGCGTTCTCAGGAGTATATTCTTTACTAATTACATTTCGTTCGTGCCGAAGATCCTCCACTTTCTGAAGTAGTGCGACACGCTCCTGGTCGGTTTTGGCAACACAATCGACAATCGAAGTGTCATATTTCTTTTTGGCCACTCCGGCTTTGACCAAATCTTTATTTTCCCGAATTAAATTAATATCGATCATTTTGTATTAGCGCAATTCATTGCGCGCATGGCGCGGATTAAAATCCGCTATTACGAGCAAAGCGAGTAACAAGGTTCTCGCCGCAGGCGAGGTTCTTATTACAGCCCTAAGTCATCATTTATTGATTGCATAGCTCCGAGTGCAATTTCTATAAACTCATTTTTAGGAATCCCCAAGCGAGTCTCGCATTTTTCGATCTGTCGTCTGTCAACCCCTGCTGCAAATTCTTTTTTATTCCACTTCTTAAGAACCCTTTCACTGGTAACCGAGGCTAACTTCTTCTCTGGCTGAACCAATGTCACTGCTATTATAAAGCCAGTTAGCTCATCGCAACAATACAAGGCCCATTCCATTTTTGTCTCAGGCGGATTTTCTCCCGTATGGACATAATTATGAGTTTTTATGGCATTGAAAATCTCCTGGTCCGTTTCGCCCAAATCAAGAAGCCACTGATAAGTTAGCGTTGTGTGCTTGAGAGGTTCCCCTTTTGTTTTTTCCCAATCGGAGTCATGCAAAAGTCCAACCACTTCCCACCTGTCCGCCACGGCTGAAGTCGCTCCGACAGTATCGTTGGCGGATTTGTCTGGATTTAAGCGATACGCCAGTGCGCGCATTACCGCACCAACAGCATAGCAGTGCTTTCTCAGATTCGGCGATTCCATGTTATCATGGAGAAGTTTTAAAGCTTGTTCTTTTGTCATAAATGTATGTCATTGCGAGACCACGCAGTGGCGAAGCAATCTATATCAAGTAAAGATTGCCACGCTCGTTTCACTAGCCCGCAATGACGTGTGAAGTTTGTTTTTGTTCATTCTTCTTTGTTTTCTGCAGCATTCACCCTTCGCATTGTGGGGAAAAGAATTAGCTCTTTTATGGACCAGGTATTTGTGAAAAACATTGACAACCGATCAATTCCGATACCTATGCCGCCAAGAGGCGGCATCCCGTATTCCATTGCTTCTAAGAAATCTTCGTCAACATGTTGTGCTTCTTCTCGATCTTTTCTCGCAGCGTTTGTGTCTGCCTCGAGACGAGCTCTTTGCTCGAGAGGGTTTGTTAACTCGGACCAACCATCACAAATCTCTTTTCCGCCGATATACCCTTCAAAACGTTCTACCCATCCAGGCTTGCTTCTGTGGGCTTTTGAGAGCGGGCTCACCTCAGCAGGATAATCAATAACCCATGTGGGCTCTACTAAACTATTCGTCACTTTATGTTCAAAAATAGTAAATATTATTTGTCCTTTTGATTCCCCTCCTGCCAAACCAATGTTGTTATCTTGGCAATATTTAACCAGCTCTTCCTCGTCCATTTTTTCTACGTCCAAATTAATTACTTCCTTTATAATTTCCGTCATAGTTATCTTGCGCCATTGTTTGCCAATATCAATTTTATGCTCGCCCACTTCTAAATTTGTATGTCCAAAAAGTTCGTTAGCCAAATGCTTAAACAAACCCTCTGTGACTTCCATTATCTTGTTATAGTCCGCATAAGCTTGATAGTACTCAATCATCGTAAACTCGGGATTGTGGGTTAAATCCAATCCTTCATTGCGGAAGTCCTTGCAGATCTCATATACCTTTTCATATCCCCCAACCACCAAACGCTTTAGGTAAAGTTCATCAGCAATGCGCAGATAAAAATCTTGGCCTAGAGCATTTATATGTGTTTTAAACGGTTTGGCATTCGCACCCCCATAAAGCGGCTGAAGAGTTGGCGTTTCTACTTCTTCGTATCCCAAGTTATCTAAATATTTTCTCACACCCCGGAAAAGCTTGGTTCTGATCCTAAAGCGCTCTCGGACTTCTGGGTTAAGAAGTAAATCTATGTACCTTTTACGATAACGCTCTTCGGTATCTTTCAACCCATACCAAGTAGATGGCAAAGGCCTTAAACTTTTCGTAAGCAGTTTAAAATCGGACACATCTATCGTTACCTCTCCAGCTTTGGTTTTGGTAACAATCCCAATTGCTCCCAAAAAGTCTCCAACGTCCAAAAGAGGTGTTATTTCAAATTTCCTCCCCAGCTTGTCTTTTTGAAACCAAATTTGTATTTGTCCAGTTTGATCTTTGATGTCAGCAAAAACCGAAGCCCCATGCTCACGCCATGCAACAATTCGGCCAGTTATACCTACTTTCTTATCAAGCATCTCGCGAACCTCGCCAATCGTATTCGTCCGTAGTTCAAAAGATGCTGGGAATGGATCAATTCCCATCCCCTGTAACTTTTTAAGCTTCTCCAGCCGGGCATCACGATAAATACTAAGACGTGCCATTTGAGGTAAGTATATCTAAAAAACGGGGAGGATGCTACGAAGTAGATTGTCACGTCACTGCGCTCCTTGCAATGACACACTGTTTACTCTATCCCAACGATTGTATATTCAACTTTTCCTACGGGCGCTTGAACTTCGACAGTTTCACCAACTTTTCTGCCAATTAAAGCCTTCCCTAGGGGGGACTCGTGGGAGATTTTCTTCTCTTTGGGGTCTGCTTCCCATTCCCCGACAATATCAAAGACATGTTCCGTGCCACAAATTGAGACCTTAACCTTTGCCCCAACTCCTACTTCTTTGGTCGAGTGACCTCCCTTAACGACTAGCGCCTGGCTTAAAACCGACTCAAGCTCTACAATTCGCCCATCAATAAACTCCAGCTGTTCTTTGGCCTGATGATAATCACTGTTTTCAGACAAATCGCCCATAGAGCGAGCTTGCGACAAGCGATCAACAGCAGCAGGGCGTTTGTTATTGACAAGGTTATCGTATTCTTTTTGCAATTTTTGGAAACCAGCTTCAGTTAGTTGCATTATTGGTGTTTTCATTATTTTGACTCCCAGAAACATTCAAAGACTCTTACGAGTCTTCGCTTTTATGACTAAATATTAGCCTTTAGGCAGAATTTGTCAAGCCCTTGCTGATATTTTATCTTAAAGTTCGCCTAGTAGTCAAATTCCGAGCCCGGGTGGTCTAAAATCCGGGGCTCCTGGGGAATACTATCTATTTTTTCAATATCGCCGTTCCCCATCGTCCAGGAAACCGACTTGAAATTGTCCTCAATTCTGCCCGGATTTGAGCTTTTGGGAATGGCCACAATTCCCCGCGAAGTAATCCAATTTAAAACAACCTGGGCAGGAGAAACTCCATACTTTTTGGCTAATTCTAGAATTGTAGGATGACTTAAGTCCTCGCCTCTTCCAAGAGGAGAATAGGCAGTCATGGCAATATTTTTCGACCTGCAAAACTCCTGAAGTTCAAGTTGGTTAAAAGTCGGGTGAAGTTCAACTTGATTTAAAGTTACTTCACAGCCTGTACTTAGAGCATCCTCAAGATGATGCTCAGTAAAATTTGAAACCCCAACTGCTTTAACCTTTCCTTCCTGCTTGAGTTGGTTCATTGCTCCAAGGGTGTCAAGAATTGGAATTTGCTTATTTGGCCAATGAACCAAAAAGAGATCAATATAAGGCATGTCCAGCTCGTTAAGGTATCGGTTAAAGTTTTCTAAAACATCTGGCGCGCAAAGCAAATCCCGAGGAATCTTGGTAGTAATAAATAATTCTTCCCGCGCCAAACCACTCTCTTTTATAGCCTTAGCAACATCTTTATGGTTGTCGTATACATCTGCCGTGTCAATATGACGATAACCTACTTCCAAAGCCGTTGAGACCGCGCGTACACATTCATCCCCCCTCATCTGCCACGTCCCAAATCCCAAAACCGGAATCTGCGCCTCTTGGTTAAGCCTGATAGTTTTCATCTTCCTAATATTATCATGCCGGGCAACGTTGGAAGTCTCCAGCCTGAATGGGGTATAATATCCATACCACAGGGCGCTATCGTCTAGAGGCCAAGGACACCAGATTCTCATTCTGGGAACCCGGGTTCGACTCCCGGTAGCGTCACCAAATGGTTGTAAAACAGACTGTGAATTAGGTTGATATAACGTGCTAAACGGAACTTTCCATTTTAGGCCTCATTCTTCATGGAGTCGTCTGTCTGCGACTTCAACATACTTTTCATTTTTTTCAATCCCGATCCAATTTCTATCTAGTCTTTTTGCAACTACAGCAGTTGTTCCGCTTCCCAGGAATGGATCTAAAACTAAGTCTTCTTTATTTGACGATGCAATAATTATTCGTTTTAACATTTCTTCTGGTTTTTGGGTTGGGTGTAATGCCTTACCATCTTTTCCACGCAATCTTTCTTTCCCTTGAACTAAAGGCATTGTCCAAACATCACGCATTTGCTTGAGCGAACCATCCTTTTGTGTCTCAGGGTTTATTTGTTTTAATTCCTTATAGTTAAAAATCCATTTTTTACCTTTAACCGCCCAAACGACAAATTCTGTTGAGTGAGTAAAAACTCTTTTTGTCATGTTAGGCATTGCGTTTGTTTTTTGCCAAACAATTACATTATTGATTTTGAAATCAAACTGTCTGAGAACAATCATTACTTCACCAAGGTTATGATAAGTACAGGAAATATAAATTGAGCCATTGTCCTTTAAAACGTTATGACAAGCACCAATCCATTTTCTTGTAAATTGCATATATTCTGGAGCAGTCATCTTGTCCCATTCCTCATTAATCATGTACCAATCACCTCCAGTTTTATTTCCTTCCCATTTAAGACCATTGCCCGAAAGATTGTAGGGCGGATCGGCAAAAATTAAATCAACTGACCCTTTGTCAATTTTTTCGTTCAGAATCTTTACGCAGTCGTCTCCTCAAGTTGTAAAAGTTCACAACACAAATCGTCAATTCGACTTTCGTCTTCAATGCTTCCAGTTGAACAATTTACCGCCTGTTCAATCTTTGCCTGCAACTCAAAAATTTGTTGTTTGGTCATTTTATCTTCCTGCATAATTTTTACCCTTTCCAGTTAATGAATAATATCCTTTTTGCTCTAATGAGCGCACAAATAAATCCATATTGTCTGAGTGATTACTCTTTGCTTCGTGTTTATTTAATTCGCCCCTTATGGAATTGCGGAATGTGTCCATTTTGTAAGCCAAATTTTTTTCTTGCACCAACTTCTCGACTTCTTCGTAGATTGTTTGAAGCGGTACAAACTCCGTACCTTTCGCTTGTTCCTTCTTGATGACCTCAATGATGAGGCTTTTTATTGACGGTACCGTGCCCGGCAAAAATTCCGCTCGCCTGTTTATTTGACGCACAACATTTTGAACGCCTTCATCCTTTATGGCTCTTTCTTCATTTTGTAAAAATGCTTTGTAAACATCCGAATATCCCGCTAAATATTCTTCGTCTGGCGAAAATACGGAGTCGGTAAATTTGACAGAATTGTAAATCGCTTCGAGTTGTGAAAAATAAAGCGGCTTCGTTTCTTTAATTACAACATTGACTTCAAAATTGGTCAGCAAACCGCCGCGTGTGAGATTTGTACTGCCCACAATTCCTGTAGTTTCTCTGCCCTTCTCAAAAAGATAAATTTTGGGATGAAAAACCACATCGGTTTTGTTTTCGTCTTTATCGCCGTAGCAATAAAATTTCAAACCAGAAACCTGTTTTTGCAGTTGGATAAAATAATGTATTGATTGAGGGTCGGTGGTTTTGAAATCAAGCCCCGCGATAATTTCAATGTTGCCATTATTTTTCAAAAAACTGTCCAAAGATTTTTCAATAACTTTTACCCCAGAGTATTTCAAAAAGGCAACAGCTATTTTTGCCGAGTTCGCATTTTGCAACTCTTGGTTGATTATATTGCCAATCGGATAGTTGAGATTTGATAGGATTTGAATTGCCATAATTATTTGTCGTCTTTATCGAGTAATGATTTCTTTTCTTTCGCCATTAAACTTTTTGCGTTTTTAGAGATTACCACGCTTTCGCCCGTTTGCTTTTCTACTTCAATTCTCGCTTTCTTTGCTGCAGTGCCGCCCATTCTGGCAACTTGTTTATTGCTTTCCAATCCCTTTGGGGTTTTCTTCTTGGATATTTCCGTAGTTGAAGCTTCAGCAAGCATATTCAACACCAATTCAAGGTTTGCCATATTGTCTCTTAAATTTTCTTTTTTCAGCCCTTTGAATTTTTTGTAATCCCTTACGGTTCTATCAGCCCATGCTCTTGTAATTTCATCCGTCAATATCGCATATTCCAGTCCTTCTTTCATGCCGCGTTCTTGCCATTCGTCGGTTAATTCTTTGCGTACCTCGATACTTTTCAGTCGTTGATTTATCCATTCTCTTGAATAACCTTTTCGCAGGTATGTTTTCATTGCTCTGTCAAAAGCCAGTTCTGGGTCTTCTGTCTCCTCTATTCGCTCATATCCAACTTTTGCCAGCCATAACTTAAAGGGTTCTGCCTTGGGCGAAGGAATAGATTGAATCAATCTTAAAATAGTTTCGGTATCGGCTACATCCGTAAGGTATTTTTTCCCATCGGGGGACTCTAATTTCAGTTGTCCCACTTTCTGGGACAACTCGCTTCCTTCCTGTTTTAGCTTCGTTTTTAAGGCATTCCAGTATTTTCTTGGTCTCGGACTATCAGTCAATATGGCAACTACATCAATAATTGAAAAATACCAAACATCCTTTTTTTCGTCCCAAATACGGCGAACTTGTTTTTGATTAAATAAAATTATTGAATTTGATTTTTTCATATTTTCCCTTGATTAAGATTAAATCGCTCACCTACAACACCAGTTCCAGCAAAAATATCGCAAAAGACACTAAAACCGTTACACTTTTCATTCACGATATCTTCGATAAAGCCGAGCAATTTATATTTATTGCCTAAAAACCTTCTATTTTGTAATTGAACGCGACCTGGCTTGGTTCTGTCATTTGACGAAAAATATATTTTATGTACCTTCTTAATCATTGGAACATAAGTTGGTTGGTCGATTTCAAGAAGGTCAAAAAGAGAACTTTGTATACCATCAGAGACATAACTTGTTATTTTACTTTCTGATGTTTGTACATCTATAAAAGTGCTGTGCGTGTCGTTCTCACTGACGATAATAAAGTCAACGACATTTATACCCATTATTTTCCCTGCTTCGAGAATTTTATATACAACCTCCATATCTTGTTTGCTTGGGGTAACTTCACCAGAAGGATGATTGTGTAATAAAACGACTCCTGCTGCTCGCAGTTCAACAGCAGGTCCAAAAATTTCTCTCGGATGAATTATGCTTTTATCTAATATGCCAATCGAGATTACCTACATTCCAGATTGAATCGCAACCCTTTGGTTATTTAACTTAGCTAAGAATACCTCAAAAGGAGTGAAATAT
>MHBW01000022.1 GCA_001816385.1 Candidatus Blackburnbacteria bacterium RIFCSPHIGHO2_01_FULL_43_15b | reverse complement strand
GCCACTTAGAAGATAGAGTGTCGGATATTTACGGAAACATACCGGTGAAGTAATTGTAAATAGCAAACATGCTGAACCCTCCGTAAAAAAGGAAAGCGGCCAAAACACCAATAGTTCGCAACAAGGAAGGGCGGGTAGCTTTGGGAAGAGAGGTCTTATTGAGCCACAAAATCAATCCCGAATAGATAAACATTGAAATAGCATTAAGTACTGCTCCAATTACCACTAACCTTAATGGTTCAGTAAATCCAAGGGAAAAGATCGTTATTCCAACAAGAATCTGAAAAAGCAAAAAGAAATAAAAATATTTAGACATATGTTTTGTTGGAAACTTTTTGGGCAAAAGGAGCGCCAGGTTTTCCGCATTTATTCTTGAGGTTGACCCATAAACTGAAAATTGAGTCCCGAAAAGCATTAAAGAAACCATTAACAAAAAGAGGGTTCCAACAAGACCATGAGTTTTTTGGGCAATTGCCTGGGCTTCCATAAACACAAAGTTAATACCTGAAACCAGGCCCGGATTTCCATAAACAGTAGAAAAGGATAAAAGGCTTAAAAAGATCATTGTTAAAGCTCCTGTAAACCAAAAAACTATGGCGTGTTCGGCGTTTATCCTCCACCACCACTTTTTGTAGTTTTTAATGTTTTCAGGAGTTTCATCAAAAGAATACCCTTCAAGTTTTACATCATCTTCGCCCTTTCGAAACAAATTGCTTAATTTGCCCGCATATTTTGCCAAACCATAACCTTTCTCTTTAACATATAAAGACTGAGCAAGATTCAGATTGCCTCCAGCTCCAGCGTACGCAAGAGCCGCCAGAAAAGTTGCAATCGGCAACCCTTTGGGCAAAAAGTAATAATTTTCACCTTTGCCAAAAAGTCCGGTCAAAAGCGTGCCCCAATCTGAGAGTTTGGCAAAATAAAAAGTGACAATAAAAACAAAGGGAACACCAACTAAAATTATGGCTTTTTGCACGCTTTCTTGAGTTCTATAGACAACCCTACCAAGGCTATAAATCCCTCCCAAAAAGAGGAGAAAAATAATACCTACCCACTTTGAGTATTCAATTCCAAAAGCACTTGCAAAAATTAGGGCCGATGCGGCGATAATCCCCGGCCAAGCCCAAGGAATAAGTGTAGAAATTAAAAACCAGACGGGGGAAAACATTCCAAATTTTCTCTTTGCCCCCACAAAGACACTTTCTCCTGTAACCAGGCTGTAGCGCTCAATCTCCATGTTGATAAAGAATTGAAAAGTAATTCCCAAAAGTGCTGCCCAAATTATTCCCAGACCAAAATTCGCAGAAAGGTAAGGCCAAAGTATGAGTTCCCCACTCCCCAATCCAACTCCTAAAATGATAAAACTTGGGCCAAGCAGTTTTTTGAAAGGCAATGGGGGAGGAAAGTCCCTTTTGGGAAGAGGCAGCTTAAGCATATTCCATTTTAGCCGGGGTATGCTGATAAAGTAAATGCGCCTCTGGAAGGAGCCGACGACGAGGATCGAACTCGTGCTCTTACCCTTACCAAGGGTACGCTTTCCCACTAAGCTACGTCGGCGCTGGTGGTGGGAGAGGGGTTCGAACCCCCGAAGGCGTAATGCCAGCAGATTTACAGTCTGCCCCCGTTGACCGCTTGGGTATCCCACCGCCAAGGGCTATTTTAGCAGATGCACATATCATTCGCCAGATTTTAAACCGCAAGCGACGAACGCCTCCAAGAGCGCCCTTTGCCTTACCAAATGCGAAAGTCAAGTTAAACTATACTACTATGAGCCTCCTGTGAGAATCGAACTCACGACTGAGGTTTACAAAACCCCTGCTTCACCACTAAGCTAAGGAGGCACTCCGTCATTGCCGGTCTGATCGATAAGGCAAAGTATACCAGAAAAGAGCCTCGGACGTAATTCAGCGTTATCCTTGTGGTTTATAACCCGATAGTCTATACTCGCTTTGAATAACATCTTTTTCTCTTTTAAGACTTCTGAACTGATTGATACATATTTTTCGATAACTTTTTTTCTTATGAATACTCTTTTTATCGCGCAAAACTCACCATTGGAAAGTATCGGCGGTGTTGAACGGTATCTTGTAAACCTTATTAATTATTGCAAGGAGGCTTCTTCATCAAAAATTGTGCTTCTCATGCCAACGTCCGGAGAGAGTCGTATCGAAACCAATAAGACTGTTACCGTTTATCACGAAAATAGTTTGCATAGGTACGGCATGGACAATCAAAAAGCCGTCTCAGAAAGGTCGCATCTTTTTGCCGAAGTAGTTACCAGAGTCATCAACAAACATAAAATAGATATTATCTGTGCTGAAAACTTTCATGTTGGTTTGCCTGCTGCCTACCCTATCTTATTGACAATGGTTGCGGGATTACACAAGATCCCTCTTGTCATACGGTTACACTCTTTTGCGGTGACAGACCTTCAAGTCGAGCTTATCAATCAGTTAATGTGGAGCAAGATAAGCTGTGTGAGCAAAAGTGTTGCCGGTGACTGTTTTCAAAAGGGAGCTGATATCGATTCTTTATCTACCAACTATTTAGGGATCAATCCTGGTGAATTCCATGAGGATACACCCAACTCCGATCAGCTCAAAAGAGAGTTGCAACTGCCATCACAGACCAAACTCATTCTCACCGCCACAAGAATTATCCACGGTATACGAAACGTCCTGCAAAAGAAAGGTGTCATCAATCTACTAGAGGCTTTTTCTAAAATCTCACCTCGGTATCCAAATCTTAAACTCCTTATTGCCGTGGGGAAACCACCTAAGAGTTTAAACAAAGAATATGAACAGGCGTATAACATGCTTATGGGGTACATTAAGCTGCACAACATCGAAGAACAGGTTTTGGTAAGGAACTTTCAGTTGCACCAGATGTGTAAGGTTTACAACGGAGCGGATCTGTTTGTTCTTGCATCAGAGAACGAGACGTTTGGACAGGTATTTATAGAAGCGATGGCCTGCGGGCTGCCGGTTATTGGAACCAATGTGGGTGGGATTCCGGAGATTATTAGCGATTCATATAACGGATATCTCGTTACTCCCAACGACGCGAGCGTACTTGCTCAGAGAATCGAGAAGGCTATAAACGATGATTCATTAAGTAAAAGATTTATTAAAAACGGTTTGAAGACAGTCGCAAACAATTTCACCTCAGAAAAGCAGTTGAATATTTTCTTTGACATGCTAAGAGAAACTGTCTCCGGCAAACTCTATTCATCAAGACTTTTGGGCGGTGCTTCTCCACCTATCATCTCTACCCTATAATTTTGACTTCGTTATAGATGAGGCAATTTTGCGATTGCAGACCTTTGCAAAAGGTGTAGCATATAAGAAGGAGGATGCAATGGTCGTTTCAGATGTGGTCGTAGTAGTGCCACCTACTACTCAACCGGCTGCTGCTGGCCAAAGCGGGCACCTTTGTCCATTTTGTCTAAGGCAGGTCGAAACAAGCGAGGCCATAAGGCAGCAGCATCACGAGACTTGCCGTTCAGGCATTCTCGACGCTTCTCTTTTGCGGTGCCCGACTTGCGGCCTGGTGCTAGCTGCAATCGTCGAACCCGACACGGCCATGGGAGCAGCGGTTGCACCAAATGCCTAAGCTCCCATTGTTTCGCCCGCCCGCTCTGCCCTCCTGTCCTGGATAAAAGAAATCAGAATTTCTTTTCAACGACGTATAAAATAACACGTTCATATCCAGGCAGGAGGTTTTCTTTTTCCCTTCAACTTACGGTTCAGGGTTAGAAGACAATCTAAGGTACAATATACTTGTGAGCAAGTTTTTCTCCTACTTTCTAGTTTTCGTTATGCCCGCATTACTTTTCGGTTTTAGCGGATGGTATCTGGCTAAATATCCCCTCAAGTCCACTCTTATCCCCCAAACGGTTAAAGAAAAACTTAGGCCTTTGGACAAATTTACTTACGATGCATTATCAAACCGCAATTGGGAGGTAACACCCATGCAAATCGAAGGTCCGCTTGAATACAAGCCCACAACAATTCGCCCGCCTTATAAATTTAACTCGCATATCTTCTCCACCACCGTTAACAATAAGAAAGTTACAGGACAAATCAATATTCCCACTACTACTCTAGCCTTGAAAGGCGAGACCTTGAAGGGGTATCCCGTCATTCTCATGCTGCGCGGGTATGCTCCTTTGGAAAATTACCAAACCGGCGTTGGGACTCGTCCATCTGCTGCAGTTTTTGCCCAAAATGGATTCGTAACTGTTGCTCCCGACTTTTTCGGGTATGGCGGCTCGGATCCTCGTTCGACTGACGAGATGGAAGCTCGTTTCGAATCCTATGTCATCGCCCTCCAACTTCTCTACAATCTCTCACGCACCTCCGAATTATTATTCGGGACTACTCACTATCCACTAATCACTAATCACTTATTCCTGTGGGGTCATTCAAACGGAGGACACTTAGCTATTGCCACGCTTGAGATGGCCAACCACTCTCCCTCGTTTGCTGGCCAAACTTTTCCCACAGTCCTTTGGGCTCCGGTTTCCAAACCTTTCCCATATTCTGTTTTAGTTTATGAAGATGAAGCAGACGACCTGGGCAAACAACAGCGAAAATCCTTAAGCAATTTTGAAGCCGACTACGATGCCAACTTGTATTCGGTGCACAATTATTTAGATTGGCTCCAATCCCCAATCCAACTTCACCAGGGAACAGCTGACGAGGAAGTTCCTTATTGGTGGTCAAAAGACTTTGCGAACAACTTAAAAAGCAGGAAAAAAGACATTACTCTATTTTTGTATTCAGGCGCTAACCACAATTTAACCCCTGCTTGGAACACCGCCATCTCCCGCACGCTCTCTTTCTTCAAAACCCACATTAAGTGAATCCGTCTCCAGCCTCGCCCTTTCAATCCCAAAAAGTTTGCTGAGTTTGTAAAAGAACTCGGGCATCTTCCTCACAATTTGGAAACCGACTAAAACTTCTATCCAGAGAACTTACAGAACCCTAGCATTGTGTTTTCTGCTATAATAACCCCAGAAATGAAGGAAGGGAGGTTGAATACATACACATCACACTATGGTAGTTGTCAAAGCAAAACCAGGCGAATCTATGGATCGGTTGATTGCGCGTTTCCGCAAGAAAATTCTTTCCTCGGGAGTACTCTTGGAATACCGCGAGCGTGAGCGCCACAAAACTCAAGCCGAGCGAAGGAAAGAAAATAAATATCGCGTTGCACACCTTCGCGAAATGGACAAAAAGTACGGCAGAACTGGCTAAGCAGCTTTCTTCACAAACAGCTTGCGATGTAGCCTGGTTATTCCGTGCTTGCGGATAGCTTCTCGGTGGTCGCGAGTGCCATATCCTTTGTTTTTGTCCCACCTATATGCTCCCAGCCTCGCCAGGTCGGACCTTGCAAGGCTAGACATCAAGTTATCGCGATAAACCTTGGCAATAATTGAGGCAGCAGCGATAGAGATTGACTTTTCGTCCCCTTTTATAATCGCTAACTGGTTTTTTCTGCGCAGTCCTTTTGTATAAGGTACATAAAACGCATCAACTAAGAGAAAATCGACATTCCCGCATTGTTTAATTGCCTTACGGAAGGCAATTTGCGTAGCTTTAACAATCCCCAAGCGGTTGATGGTTGCCACGTTTACTTCCCCCACTCCCCAAGCCAGCGCATTTTTCTTAACCCACTCCGCCGCTTTTTCTCTTTGCTTTGCCGTTAACTTCTTCGAGTCATCTATCCTTACTGCTGTCATCTCGACGAGTCTGCGAGGAGAGATCTCTCGCATAACTCGAGATGACGGAAATACCACAGCGGCTGCCACCAATGGGCCGGCGAACGCACCGCGGCCAACCTCATCCGCCCCCGCCACAAATCTAAAACCCTTCCTCCAAACTTTTTTCTCATAAGAAAAATCCGGCAATTCTTTCTGCTTCATTAGCCTATTTTACAATTTCCACTTGAGATTTTCCGTCGGGGCACTTTCTTTTCCCCATTTTTCTCCCAGCCTCGCCAGGTCGGACCTTGCAAGGCTAGCCATTGTCATTCCTGCGCAGGCAGGAATCTATATAAACATCCTTTGCTGTAGTGACGGACTTCACCCTGCCGCAGGCAGCGTAGTTACTTCCGCGCTACCTAAGAACGCGTAATGAATTGCGATACTACAATATTGACATAGTCTTTTCCTACTATCGGCTTGACAAAGAGGAAGCAGCAATGGCAAATGTCGTTTTTAAAACGGAGACTAGTGGTCACCTGATCGTGACGACTGCAGAGCATTTCAACCAGTACACGAACAAGGTCCGCGGTGGGATCACGTTCGAGATCACCAAGCTCGCGGGCCCCGAAGGTTGCGACTCAGTCGTTTTCAGGCATTCGTCCTCCAAGGCGATACCTGGCGTCAAGATCCTCGAGCAGGCGCACGACGACCTGACAACACACGTGGCCCGCGGTGAGCCGCCGATCCTGGCGGACAAGGACTACTTCCCTCAGATCATTTAGTCCTTGCGTAAGTTCTAATTCGAATCGCAACCCCCTAGAGTAAAATATTTAGCTTCAAGGGGGTGAAACACAATTAAACATAAAAAGATTAAGGCTTTTGA
>MHBW01000021.1:6700-9385 GCA_001816385.1 Candidatus Blackburnbacteria bacterium RIFCSPHIGHO2_01_FULL_43_15b | reverse complement strand
AAGCCTTAATCTTTTTATGTTTAATTGTGTTTCACCCCCTTGAAGCTAAATATTTTACTCTAGGGGTTGCGATTCGAATTAGAACTTACGATGTTTGACAAAAGCCTATGGGTAGAGTATAATTATGGCGATGGGAAACGAAGAACGTAATTCACAGCTTCGATTTACAAGAAGAAAAATTATCACCACTGTTTTTAGTGTCTCGGCAGTTTCCGTTGCTGCAAACGCCCTCAAACCTTTTGATGCTTTAGCTGATGGCAGCCAAGTCCCTCTTGAGCAATTTCTTCCTCCAAGTGCGATAAATACGGAAAGTAATAAAGACGTTATTTTACGTAAAACCGGGGAGATCGTACAAAAATTAGGCGAAATTTTCCCTGATGCAGAAACACGCGTGAATGCTCTTGGAGCTCGGCTTAGCGATTGGTGGAAAGGTGCGGATGGGTTTGGATATATGGAGTGGCAAAGAAGTCGTATACAGGAGTTCCCCAGTGGCGAAATCGCACTTTGGAACGAGTTGGATAATATGTCCGAGTACGGCTTAGATCCTAAGTTGCACGATGGAACTTATGGCGTAACAATTCCCCCTGTTCAAAGGTTTCAAGACAGAGCTACCGACTTGGAAGGTATTATTCGGGAGCGCGCTGATATTCTTCGAATGCCTTCAGATGTTTGGACTCGACTTCAAGAGATTAGGTCCTTTTTTGAGATGGGCGTACTTCAAGCGTTTTTTGATTATGGATCGTATTCTGTCTGGCGATTCCAAAGAGGCGCATTACAAAAATGGACAGACGGCCCCGATAGAGGACTTATACAGGGAATTTTGGTGGGAGAGGCGTCAGTAAAAGCAGGTCTGGTTCCAAAAGACGTTTTGCTTGATAAACCCGATATAGGTTCTGGAGGAGGCAATCCTGAAGATGCCCGCACTCTCCCCTGGCCGGAGAGGTTTGGAGATTTGGAAAGAGATGGTGTGGAGTTTATAAACAGAGGAAAGAGTTCGGGCATGTTCCCGGACGAGGAACTCTTTACGAATATGCTTTGGAGAAGAGATAGTTACGCTAAGTACCCAAACGTAAAAAGGCGGTTTTACTTTTACGACGATATAAACCAATTAAGGTTATTATCAGAGGTTCCCTATAGATATCCTGAAAACACTGCAATCGAGCCATATCCTCATCCTTTTGAATATGCAGAAACTCGTTGGGTTCAATATCCAGATGGAACCGTTGGTTTCCACCTAACATTACCAAATTTGCCCGCAAACACTTCTATTCCTCTAGGCGAGCAGGGTAATGCAGGCGTATTTATTGCGGGTATAGTGCAACGGAGCCTCTTTTCTGAAACAGATGGAGGGATTGCAACCAATGATAGATATGGTGTTAATGGTATCATTAGGGGCAGTCAAAAAGAAAGAGATTACAGCAGCCACCCCGTTACTGACTCGCCTTTTGGAACAACGTTACAGTACAAAAGACTTGCCTTAAACATAATTAGGGTTTAAATCTTGCAAAAAGTGTATATAAAGGCTTATTCTGTATGTAAACAGAATGGCAAAAATCGTCAATAAATGTCCTTTTAAGCTCCCCTTGTTGGCGAACTTTTCTATAGCTTTTTTTCTTTCTTTTACTCTACTTTCTTTTCTTCTGAAAACAGTAAACGCTTCCCACATATGTAACACCTCATACCCTTCAAGATGTGATAGCAATCCACAGCTGGAATCTTCTTGTGGCTCCGACCAGGCCTATTGTGAAGGCACAACAGAGTCAGGGGTGTTCTGTAGAGCGTGTGTAACAAGATCTACTTCGACAAGTCAAACTTGCAGCGGTGCTCTAGACAAGCCTATGGATCCTTCTACTTGCAATTTATCTAGATACACACAACAAGGAATCACTTGCGGCACCGGTACAAGTTGCTCCAACCGATACGCTGATGGCTGCTATGGTTGTGCTGCTCCTGTTTGCAATCTTAACGGAGAGCAGGATAATGGCGAAGTGGGGAGAGACTGCGGGGGAGGAGGTTGTCCTGCATGTCCTCAAGCTTGTAATAGTAATGGTATTCAGGATAATGGAGAAACCGGTATTGACTGTGGAGGGGGAGGGTGTGGAGCTTGCCCTCCTGACAATTGCTTAGGGACCTATGAGAGCCTGACTTATCGATGTCAGTCGGGTTCTTCGTGTCCTACTGGTTGGTCGCGTAGTAGCACGCGGTTTTGCGGTGGTCGACCTAATGAGACATGTTGCTTTTCTGGACAGACGCCTGATAGGCCGGAGGATGGACCATGTACGGCTTATGGTGGCCAACCAACTTGTAACTCGGGCAGTACACCAACCGCGAGTGGTTTTAATAACAACGGCGAGTGCACAATAAATCTCCCACCCTGCCCGCCTGTAATAACGCCGCAACCGGGTACTTGTTCAGTTTCAGTGCAAAATATAACCCAAACAAGCGCGACAGCAAGCGTAAATATGGTTTCCGGCAGAAATAAGGTTAACTGGTATATTAACAATAACTCAGCTGGGACAAATGATGGTCCTGGCGCCAGTTTCTCAGGGCTTTCGCCAAATACAAATTATACAGTAACGGCAACAGAGTGGGATGCAAACGGTACCAACTCCTCGATAAACTGTACAGCAGGCAGTTTCAGGACCGGTACTGATGGCTCGCCGACGCCAACCTCGCCTCCAACTG
>MHBW01000021.1:0-6684 GCA_001816385.1 Candidatus Blackburnbacteria bacterium RIFCSPHIGHO2_01_FULL_43_15b | reverse complement strand
TTCTTCTGTGTGCCCATCCGGTTCAGGTCGAGGCTGTCAGGGGACTGATCCAAACAACTACCCACCAAGAGAGGGAGGAGTTTGTTATATCCAACCAGGCTCTGTGTCCACAGGGTCTAATCTTGTGGGGAGATTTGTGAACAGAGACACAAACCAAACCATACTTGATGGGAGCTTCGGAATAGATTATTGGTTGTATGATGGCTCCTGTTACGGGGGGATCCCCCAATACGTTAATGGTGCATTGGCCTATTGTCGGCAACGACAACCTTGGAGCCCTAGTTTTGATTATAATATTAGTTCGCCAGTGATAAGCAGCCCCTCACAGGATAGGCCGTTTCAATTATACAATTGGCCTACGTCCTGGAGACCAGTTTCTTATGTCAACTACCAGGAGTGGACTTCCTGTACTTCAACATATGAATGTACAAGAAGTAGAGCAGGGGTGGGGAGCGATAACCCTTGCGGTGATGGTTGCGAAGAATGCCTAGAACGGGATCCTGATTGTTCAAGCCAGCGTTGTGTAGGCGGAGTAAACAGTAACGACCACATAAGAAGAGGCAATTTAGGCAACCTCCAAAGAGGTACTTATAGCACCATAACACATATTTGCAATCCAGTTGACAGTCAGCCAAGAGTAGATATTACCTGGGCTAGAGACACAGCCAGTATCCAAGGTATAGTATTTGTTGATTACAACGGCGATGGCATAAAAAATGGTGATGACTCGTCTTACGGCGGAGCAAGAGTTTATTTATATACCCCAAGTACTGCCGCCGATTACACAACCTTTGACACAACCGACGCCTCGGCAACAAATAATTATTCTTTTACCGACCAAACTCCAAACCAAAGCTACAAGATCAGCCTTGATGTCCCTTCAGGGTATCGCGTCACAACAACCAATCCAAACATTATAAATAATTTAAGTGGGGATCAGACAGTTAATTTTGGCATAACTCCAATTGCCAATGCCTGGTTCCAAACAAAAGATGCTGACCTTTTCAGCCTTGGAAGCATAATTTCCCGTATTCCTCTCCAATGCCAGGTTGATACGGGGTGTGACGAGTCCCTTTCCTTGATTGGTAGTGGTGGATTCCCGGGGGTACCGATTTATAATTCCTCGACTGCTCCGAATTTTGGGTATGGGCGAGTATCAAGTCTGGGGTGGATGGCTAACTCGGGAACGACTGTTGTTACACAGAATTATGCGTACTTTGCCGCGAGAATGCCTGCAGGGGGATACGAAGTTGCCGACGGGGCGATAGCCTATTCAGGGTATTTCTCTTCAAACGGAACGGCAGACCCAAGAGGCTACAAATGGTTTAAGCGGGAAGGTGATTTAACTTTGGATGCCAATTTTAATTTGAATAACGGAAAAGCAGTCCTGTTTGTCAACGGGAATGTGATTATTAAGCAAAAGATTACAATAAACGGAGGAGGGGCGGCAACCGGATTTTTTGCATTGATTGCCAGTGGGAATATAAATATTGATCCTGGTGTTACTTATCAAGCTCAACCTGCTCCCAGGAACAATGCGCAGCCGGCTTTGGAGGGGATTTTTTTGGCAAACGGACAAATTAAAACTGGCACAGCCAACCCCTCTAACGATTCCCAGCTTTATGTAAGAGGGGTTTTGGCGGGTTTGCAAAGTGTGGCGCTTGAGAGAAACTTAGACCGTGCACAAACAAGTACCGGCAACAATACGACTCCGGCAGAGTTTGTTGAATATGCTCCCGATATAATTCTTAATTTGCCCCCCGAGCTTCTGCGTGATAATCCGATATGGGAAGAAGTGGCACCATGAGGATTAGGTTTTTAAATCTAACTTATTTATAAACTCCAGTGAAGAGTTAACTAACGGTTCAATATCTTCGTAATCATGATTATCACCGGGAAGCTGAAGTAGTTTGTAGTTTTTAGCCTTAGACAATGTTAAAGTTTTCTTCAAATCTTCAAATGATATTGCCGGGTCCGAAGTTTTCTGAATAAAAAGGGTGGGGATAGAATAACCTTGTAGCCACGAGTCTATACCTTTTTGAGTTTCCCGAGCCCACCTCACTGCTGATCCGACAAAAATACAGGCTTTAGGTGTCAATTTTTTATTATGAATAGTGCGCAACGCTAATATCGCTCCTACCGACTTGGCGAAAACAATAAAATTTTTGCCGTTTTCCATTTTCTTGATTAAATTTTCTGACTCCAACTCAAAGTTAAAGTTGTTATGTTCAGAATCCCAATGGGAGTAGTGGAGAGATTTGACGTTAGAGAGTAGAAGATCTCTTGAATGCAAATAGATATTTTGCACAAGCGAACCCGGCGATTGCTCAACTGGTAACAAGAGAGGCAAGCCGATCCCCTGAGGATTTCTACAGAGAACTTCGTACGCGTTGGGAATGGCACCACCAATTTTATGAACAGGGGTTAGAGCCTGTGCTTAGTTTAGTATTGGAACCTAACCATTTTGGATTATCTCCAACTCAAGTAGATGCACTGATTGAGATCTATGAGGCTGCATCCTTAGTTGATCAAGCTACCCTTCTCGTGTCGGCAGCCACTAAACGACACTTAGAGAGGTAGAGACTACAGACATAGAAGCTCAAATTGAAAAGCTATCGCGAGATGAAAGTTATTGGACTCAACATTTCTACTTTACTATTGAAAGGCCGCGCGCGCAGGCGATAAGAGACATACTTATATATGACAACAGAGAAGAATATAGAATTTTAATGTCATTGTTAGGAATATCAGGATATGTTTTAAGGAAGAGAGTCCTTGGATATCTTGATCAAACACGGTTATTGAAAAATGATGGGAAAATTTATGAGTTTGCCGATGAGATAGTGCTTAGTGAGCTAAAAAGGCTCAGAGAATATCGCAGCTCTCTCTTGCACAAAAGTGTTAAGGCTTATCGGCAAACAGGTCTTACTTGTGGAGCTTCATCCCTGATGATGGCTCTGCACTACTACGGTTTGTCGGATCTGGATCAAAAAACAGAAAATAGTATACATCAAGCATCTAAATCCTCCATTGTTGAGGGAAATCACTTTTCCGGATTGGTTAAAATTGCTGCTGCTTTGGGTTTGGAGACGGTAATACTTCACTCAGAGCCAGAAATGTTTAAAGTTGTGCCATCTGAATCTGTAAATCTAATATCCTGTCCGGCACTTTGAGCTTTTGTGAAATCAAAGTTGGAGGAGGAGAGTTTGACCAGTACCGGAAAATTAGTGAGGTTTTCTGCTTGAGCTGAGTTATCAAAAGTAATCTTTTTTCTGTAAGCCCAGCTAGCATTGTACCAAGAGCTAGTTGCTGTTAAGGTTACTTGATTGGCTGTTGAAGTAGTTACACTTGATGAAGAATCATACTTAGTAGTATCACTCCATGAAGTTTGTCCGCTTCCTCCATTCCAATTAGTCTGACTCCAGGGAGAAGAAGCAGCATAAACAGAAGATGGAAGTATGAATAATGAATGAAGAATCATGGAAAACAGCAGCGTCATTGCGAGAACTGAGCGTAGTGAGGGACGTGGCAATCTCAAGGAAAAATTATGATATACTGAGGTCGTGTGGGGGTGCCTGAGTGGGGAACCTGGCTTATCATCCAAGGTTCTGCGGGTGCAAATCCCGTCACCTCCACGCATTTTGAATTTGACATGTTGAGTGATTTGTGTTATCCTATCTAACAGATGATAAGCCAGGTTTGACTCTACTTTGGTAGAATCTCGAAAACCGTCCGTAAGGGCGGTTTTTTGTTGGAGAAATAGGGACTTGATTTTTGGGAATTTATGCCTAAGCTTTAGTGTGAGCTGTGCCAGCCAGAGGCTGGTCGGCCTTTGGTCGAAGCTGTCGGGCTCACTTTGCCTGCCCTGAGCGAAGTCGTAGGGTCTAAATTTCTGAAGTAGTTCCATAACATACATATTTAATAAAATTTGAGCCTAAATCCATTTTATCTCCTATTTATTAGAGATTGCAAGTTTTGATTATTTTTTTCCAAGTCTTACATCATGCGGGCCAACGGCAACAATAGTAGATGACGGTAATCAGTCTGGAGGAGAGAGAAGCTTTTGAAGGTTTTCTTTCTGATAGTGGGCGGCAACTTTTTGATTTGCTGTTTTGCTTTATCAGCAATATCTATGCTCATAGATTATCAAAAAAAACTTTGAGTTCTTTTTTGTTTTTGATAGCGGTATACCTTCCAGCTTTTATATCTTCCTCGCCTTTTTTAATCGACCATTGCTACCACCCATCAGAACCACCTGACCAATCTGTTTGAGTTCAGGGAGAAGAAACAGCATAAACATGAGATGGAATTATGAATAATGAATGAAGAATTATGGAAAAAAGGAGAACAATGGAAATTATTGTTCGAGGACGAAGTCCGAGAATTAAATGCCAGCGGGCGAAACTTCTCAAAGCAAAAGCTTTTCGAAGAGTAAAGATGGGATATTATTGTTCGAGCAAAGCGAGAACTAAAGAGGATGAGGAAAGGCTTGCTTTTCTAAGAGTCAGGAGGCCATAATTAGTTTGTCTTGTCTTGGATAAGCATATGGCATAGCATAGTTGGAATCAATAACTACATTAGTAACATAGCTATAAATTGAGCCTACTTTAATTGAACCACCATTGTAAGACGATTGCAATGGGTAGTTTGATGGGGTTTGAATTAAAAAACTATTTAATTTCTGCTATAGTATTGTTATGGTTAATACCCAAATTACCATCTGCCAAACAGATGACGGCAAAGCACGGGTAGAAGTGCTCTTTGAAGATGAAAATGTGTGGTTGACTCAAGCGCAAATGTCAGAATTATTCGAGAGGGATCAATCAGTCATTTCCAAACACATAAAAAACGTCTTCAGCGAGGGAGAACTTAATGAAAAAAGCAATATGCAAAATTTGCATACTGCAATTTCAGACAAACCAGTCTTGTTATATAGCCTTGATGTAATCATCTCGATTGGGTATCGCGTCAAGTCTTTGCGGGGTACTCAATTCCGAATCTGGGCAACGGAGCATCTCAAAGAATATATGGTTAAAGGGTTCACTATGGATGATATCCGTCTTAAACAAGGTGGACGCAGGTCAAGATACTTTGAAGAACTCCTGCAACGTATTCGTGATATCCGAAGCAGTGAGCGGGTGTTGTACCAAAAAGTGACAGATATTTATGCAACGAGTATTGATTATCAGAAAAATGCGAGGGAAACTGAACTTTTTTTCAAAACAGTACAGAACAAAATGCATTTTGCTGTAACAGGTGAAACTGCAGCTGAGATCATAACCGAACGTGCAAATCACGCAAAACAGAATATGGGACTAACCAACTTTCCAGGGATGAATCCGATTAAACGTGATATTTATATAGCAAAAAACTATCTTAATGAGAAAGAGTTGAACCTTCTAAACCGTATTGTTGATGCTTATCTTTCATTTGCTGAAATCCAGGCACAGAGTGAAAAAGCAATGAAAATGGCTGACTGGGTTAAAAAACTTGATGAGTATTTGAGCCTTATGGGTAAAGGAATTCTTAAACAGGCAGGAAGTGTAAGCACAGTAGATGCCGAAGTAAAAGCGGAAGCAGAGTTTACTTCCTATAAACGAGAGCAGAGTAAAAATTACATCTCTGATTTTGACAGAGAAGTAAAAAAACTTTTGAAGAGAGCTAAATAATTAAGAGGATAGAAAGGATTTGCCTACCTGCCCTGAGCTTATCGAATGGGTTGATTTTTGGGAATTTATGCCTAAGCTTTAGTGTGAGCTGTGACCCGCCTGCAACGCTTTGCGTAGCAATGCGGGCAGGGCTGTTGGGCTCTGTTTGTCTAAATTTCTTTTGAAACTCATCCATAACATACATATTTGATAAAAAATTTGAGCCTAATACCATTTTATCTACCTTTTGCTTACAATTGCAATAGCCATTTTGATATTGTTTGAATAACTTTTTCTACTTGCAGTCTATGCCAAAATATGGTACCCTCTGTATGTACTTTGAGATTGTAATCTGTTACGGGACTGAAATGCAGAAATGGCTCTACTGCGGGGTATGAGTAGACCAATCGCAAGGTTGGCATCCAAAGTATTACGATGAAGGCGAGCCGTCCTTCCGGTCCCATAAGAGTTTATAATCTTTAAGATAACCTTGTCTTCTCATTCTAAAGGCAGTTACAACAAAATTCATATCTTCAGTAATTTCTTCTTCATTAATAATTTGAGTTATTTCCAGCGAGCAAAAATAACTAGCACCCTTAATTGTTTTTACAAAAGCGAAATGCCCTCTTTTACCACCCTTATTTTCATAAACTTGATCCGGATATCTGGCTATAGAAACCAAACTATGCAAAATAAATTCGTACTCCTCAGCTGGTTTTGAATCATATAAATGCTTTAACATTCTTGTAGTGATATGAATTTTTGGACTTGCTAAATTAATTGCTTTAACGACTAAATTTGTCGTATTACATAAAAGCATTGTATGAGGTATAACCAGACCTCTTTCCTCAGTTCCTTGTATATATAGCTTGTGTAGCTTTATTAAGCTAATCTTTTTCATACAAACTATTGTACCAGAATTAAAGTCAGTTTCTGATATCGTAAGTTCTAATTCGAATCGCAACCCCTAGAGTAAAATATTTAGCTTCAAGGGGGTGAAACACAATTAAACATAAAAAGATTAAGGCTTTTGAAA
>MHBW01000020.1 GCA_001816385.1 Candidatus Blackburnbacteria bacterium RIFCSPHIGHO2_01_FULL_43_15b | reverse complement strand
AAGCCTTAATCTTTTTATGTTTAATTGTGTTTCACCCCCTTGAAGCTAAATATTTTACTCTAGGGGTTGCGATTCGAATTAGAACTTACGAACACTGAAGTTAGCCTTAATTGTGGTATACTTCCCCTGTAATGGAACCCCGCAGCACGGTTTCGGTGGAGGATTTTTTTAAGGTAGATTTGCGTGTGGGGAAAGTAGAAGATGTGACCCCTCTTGATAACAGTGATAAACTAATTAGGCTGACAGTTGACTTCCAAGTAGAGAAACGCACGATTTTGGCCGGTTTGAAACCCTTCTTTGACCCAGATTTTTTCCTTGGGAAAATGTTTGTGTTTGCTTACAATTTAGCCCCCCGAAAAATGGCAGGGATGATAAGCCAAGGAATGTTATTATGTGCTGATAGCGAAGGTGGACCAAAACCGGTTGTGGCACCAGAAGGGAGTATGGAAGGAGATAAGATCAAGTGAATTTTGAATTTTAAATTTTCAAAAATAAGGATGGCGACAAAACTTAAAATACCAAGACAATTAACTGGCAAACCGCAAAACGGTAGCGGTAATGGTGCGGGCAACAAAAAAAAGGGTTTTCAGTTTAAGTTTCAAATAAATCTTCGGAACATTCTGCTTTTTTTGCTCATTTTGTTTTTTGTAGGACCTCTTTTCCTTTCGTTCTTGGGAGAGCGGGTAGGCGAGACTGTGCCCTTGCCAGCTGTTATTTCACAAATTAAACAGGGACAAGTTGAAAACATTCGTGTTGCCGGCGATCGGCTCCAGGTTAAATATAAAAACGGTGATCAGAAAATGGCTGTCAAGGAAGGCAATGTCAGCTTTACCGAGATTTTGAAAGATTCAGGCGTTGATCCTTCAACTGTTCCTTTCAGCATTGATGAACAACGTTTGTCCCGTTTCTGGATGGATGCTTTGGGGGTTTTGCTACCGGTTGGAGTTATGGCTATTTTTTTCCTCTTTATTTTTCGCCAGGCCAGAGGCGCGCAGGATAATCTTTTTTCTTTTGGAAAATCAGGCGCCCGCGCTTTTGCCAAAGGGAAACAATCTGTAACTTTCCGTGATGTTGCGGGAGTAGATGAGGCTAAAAAGGAGCTGGAAGAGGTAGTTGATTTTTTGAAGAATCCTGGAAAGTATAGAACAATTGGGGCACGTACTCCTAAAGGTGTGTTGCTTTTTGGTCCGAGCGGAGTTGGAAAAACGCTCTTGGCGAGGGGAGTTGCAGGCGAGGCTGGGGTCCCATTTTTCTCAATGGCAGGCAGTGAATTTATGGAAATGCTTGTGGGAGTTGGGGCTTCCCGGGTTCGGGATCTTTTCTTAACGGCTAAAAAAGCAGCGCCATCAATAATTTTTATTGACGAGATCGACGCAATCGGTCGTCAACGAGGATATGGTTTGGCCGGCGGACACGATGAGCGGGAACAGACGCTAAACCAAATATTGGTAGAGATGGATGGGTTTACGCCAAACGATAGCGTTTTGGTTATCGCCGCAACCAATAGAGGGGACCTTTTGGATCCGGCACTTTTGCGTCCCGGCCGATTTGATCGAAGAGTAACTTTGGACTTGCCTGACCGTGAAGGGCGCGAGGCGATTTTGAAAATCCATGCCCGAGGTAAAAAGTTTGCCGAAGAAATTGATTGGGAAAGAGTAGCTTCGCGAACTGTCGGATTTTCCGGTGCCGATTTGGAAAATATGCTCAACGAAGCGGCTATTGCTGCTGCACGGGACAACCGTAAAGAAATTGACATGAGTGACATAACCGAGGCGGCAACGAAAGTAAAACTTGGACCTGCAAGGCGCCGGCTTCAATCCGAAGACGATAAAAAAATTACTGCCTACCACGAGGCCGGGCATGCTGTGGCCAGCCATGTGATGGCCCACCTTGACCCGATAGACAGAATCTCTATTGTTGCCCGTAACGAATCTTTGGGACAAACGTCAATTACTCCCGATGTTGATAGGGTTCACGAAACCAGAACACGCATTTTAGAAATGCTTTGTATGATTTTGGGCGGACGGGCTGCTGAGGAGCTTGTCTTTTCGGAAATGACCATTGGCGCCTCAAACGATATTGCCAAGGCCACAGAGCTTGCTCGCAGAATGGTAGTTGAATTTGGCATGAGCGACCTTGGACCGATTAATTGGCAGCCTTATTATGATATAGATATGATTGGCAGACTTCGCTCAATGGAGTCTCAGCCAATTGGCCAAAAAATGCAGGATAAGGTAGATGAAGAGATTAAGAAGATTGTTTCTAATGCCTTCAAGGAGGCCCAAGCTATTGTTAAAAAGGAGCGGAAGACTTTGGATGTGGTCGTTTCTGCCTTAAACGAGAAAGAAACACTTGACAGGGACGAGTTTGAAAAGCTTGTTGGGCAAAAGATTGTCAAGAAAGCCAATGGCTTGGCAAGACGAATCGCTTCCTAATTCTGCTACAATTTTTTAAATGCGTCGTTTAGTATTAATAGATGGGCATGCTATTATCCACCGTGCTTATCATGCCTATCCGGCGTTAACTACTCCCAGCGGGGAGCCCTCGCAGGCAGCCTATGGCTTTGTCGCGATTCTATTGCGGGTTACCAACGAGCTTCAACCCTCGCATTTGATTGTTTGTTTTGATCTTCCGGTGGCTACTTTTCGGCATGAGGCCTACATTGCTTATCAAGCCCACCGTCCTACCACTGCTCCGGATTTAGTAAACCAGATTGAGATGGTTAAGGAGGTTGTTGAGGTCTCGGGTATTCCGGTTTATACCGCTGCCGGTTTTGAAGCGGATGACGTTATTGGGACACTGGCAAAGCAAGCAGTGAAAAGTGAGCAAGTGAACGGAGCAAGTGAAGGGTTAGATGAGGTAGTTATTGTAACGGGGGATCGGGATATCATGCAGTTGGTAAATGACAAAAAAGGAGTAAGTGTGTATGCCCCAATTAATGGAATGTCTAACGCCCGGCTTGTGCATGAAAATGAAGTTAAAGAGTACGTAGGCGTAACTCCTGACAAAATTGTTGATTACAAAGCACTTATTGGCGACTCGTCAGATAATTATCCAGGGGTTCCCGGAATTGGCCCAAAAGCAGCACAGAACTTACTTGAAAAGTTTGGTTCATTAGAGGAGATTTATAGGAAACTAGAGGAGGGCAAAGGAAAGTTGGATAGTGTGGCAGAGAGTGTGACTGCCAAACTTTTAGCAGGTAAGGACTCGGCGTTTTTATCTCAACATTTGGCCCGTATTGCAACACATGCTCCAGTAGGTTTAGATTTAGAGAGGGCAGAAATAAAAGATTTGTCTAAAAATAAGCACTTTTTGCAAAAGTTAAAAGAGCTGGGTTTTAAAAGTTTAGTAGTAAGGATTGGTGGCATGGTTTCAGAAGCAAAACCCAAGAAAGAGAAGAAGGAAAATAATCAGATGGAACTTTTGTAAATGAAGCAGCAGGGCATGTTGGTGTTTTTTTGGCGGACGCGCTGCTGCTCTGGGTGCACCGGGCACTGGAAATACGAGTAGCCGACTTCAGGGTCTGGCAAAGTTGCCACTTCCTAAAAACCTCCTGCTGAAAGTATGTCTTATAGCGACAAATCTTAAAAGCACTTGCGCGAGCAAGTGGATGAAGATTTCCCGAACACGGAGTGTGAGGGCAAGCGACTATGTCGCTTGAAGCTAGAAGAAACTACCAGCGCAAGCTGGTAGAGCTTCATAGGATGGGTTTTGTCAAGTTAGTAATTGTTTTGTTTTGGGGAAAAAATTTGTTTTGGTAATGATAAGCAAAGATGTTGCAGCTCCGCCGGTTAGACCAGCCAGGAGTAAAAATATAACGGCAGATATGGGCGTGGAAGAGAAAGTTTTTTGGAAAACGTTTATATTTTTTCCGTCTTTTACAGCTTGTTGAGATTTTTCTATATATTCCTGAAAGATGGGACTAGGGAAAAGCAGTTGCGCTTTTTGGAAAAATGGTATGGCCTTTTTATATTGGCCTGACCAGAAATGTTTTAAGCCCTTTGCCCACAAGGTTGAGGATTCGGATTCTCCGCTTGTGCTTACATTGTATTTTTTAGCAAGTTTTTTTAAATCTTCAACGTCTCTTAAAAAGTTGTAATTACCGCTTCCTGAGGCAAAGCCATAAGTTGCAATTCCTACCACTTCCGAGTTTATATTTAAAGCGGGTCCGCCACTGTTGCCTCGTTCAATTGAGGCATCCGTTTGGATAAGTTTGTTGCCGGCCTGATCTGTCTTGACAGAACTTACAACTCCGCGGGTAATTGTGGGTTTTACTGACGAGGAGTAGTTTATGAGGGAGCCAGGAGACTCAAACCCCTCCACCAGACCCGGGTAACCGATGACTAATAAGGGGTCACCGTCTTTTAAGGTGTCAGTAGTCCCAAGCTTTAGTATAGGGAGTGATGTTTTTTCTCCTCCCTCTAACTTTAGTATGGCAACATCTGAGCCCAGGGGTAGTTTGTTGTGAAGTATCGCATTTGGTGTGTAGCGGTTGGGGTAATCATAGCCTACAAGTCTTGCTGCTTTAACACTTTGGGAGGTTAGCAGTGTGTTTTGAGTGGGCAGTTGGCCCTTTTGCAGTTTTTCAAAATCTATGTCAATTGGCTCTGTTCCCGTGTTGATAAAGTATATTGAATCTTTGCGGTTTGTAGAAATAGCTTTTTGGTCAAGTAGATTATAGGCGTAACTCAGGAGTGAATTAAAAAACAGGGGATTGTTCCTTGAGTTTGCCAGAATAATCTCTGCATCCGAGCTTGAAATACGCCTGTTCTCAAAATTTAAGAATATTTCGCGAACGATATCTGTTGCAAGTGCCCCCTGGTTTTCAAAAAACGCTTTAGTGAGTGTTTCTTCTGGAAAGACCTGAACAACGTGACCGTTTGTGGCGATGTAACCTTCCTTGTTTATTATAAATCCAGTGCCTTTTGCGTTATTGCAAATGACGTATTCTTGTTTTAAAAAGACAGTTTTATCCTTGTTTGCTGTTACGGTGTTGCAGTATAGATGAGTAATATTGACGATGGAAGGTTTTGCAAGTTCTATTGCCTGAGATTCTGAATAGCTGGAACTTATTCCTTTTACCTGGTTATTCCCAAATGTAGTTTCCAATATTGAGTCTACAAATTTCTCGGCGAACACTGCAGACACAGAGTCTAGTTGTGGGTATTTTGCTTCTATAACTAAAGTATTTACTCCGATTTCAATTTCATATCGATAATAAATGCTTGTTTGCCCCAGGCTTGACTCTTCGTAAGTTAGCTTGTTTAAATCTTTACCTGCGCGCGTTATCTTTTCGCTTTTTACTGGTGATTGGGCTTTTGGTGGAGGTGAAATTTGTATTTTTACCTGAGCAATGCCTTCTTTTTGCAGCAAAAAAGTGACTTCCTGAAGGTTTTTATCAGCCAGATCTTGTGAGCTAGTCCAAAAGGTTGGGTCAAAACTTATTTGGTAGCCATATTGAGAAATATAAGTTTGGGTGATTGTTTTTTGTGTTTCTTCTAATGGTAGTTCTGCAGCTTTATTTCGGATGTCTTGTTTTTGTTGAAGTAGAACAGAACCAGCGGTCAGACCAGTAAACAACACGGAGAGGACAAAAAGGCTGGGGATTGCGTTTTTTAGAAAAGGAAGCTTTGAAGGTGTGTAAGCTGGTTTTTCCACATATTTACTATAGCACAAGCGGCCGACTGTTTTTTTGTGGTACAGTACAATGGGAATGTGGCTGGCCGCAGAATGAAAGTTGCTATTGTACATGACTCAATAGGTGAGTTTGGTGGCGCAGAGCGGGTTTTGTTGGCTTTATCAGAAATCTGGACAGAGGCGCCGATTTATACTTCCTTTACAAGACGAGGGCCATTTCTTGAAAAATTAAAAGGAAAGGACATCCGTGTTTCTTGGGCTCATTATGTTCCTTTCTTCGCCACCAAACTTCACAGTCCTTTAAGGTTTCTGGCGCCTTTAATTTGGGGCAGTTTTGATTTTTCAAAATATGATGTGGTTATTAGTTCAAGCTCATGGTATATAAACAAGGGGTATGGTCAGGGTGGCCCCACTTCGCTAAAGCTTCGAGGGGCGATTGGCAGACCAATCGAGTTTTGCTACTGCCATACGCCGCCCCGCTGGCTTTATGGGTTTGATTCACCAGCCGACAAGAAAAATCCGATTGTCAAAGCGTATATTGTCATCCTTGCGCATTTTATGCGAATTTACGATTTTGAAAAGGCGCAAAAAGTTAATTATTTTATTGCCAATTCAGAAAACATCAAAAAAAGGATTGAGAAGTTTTATCGTCGAGAATCAACCGTAATATACCCGCCGGTAGAAGTGAGTAGGGAAAATGGGGGAAGTCAGGGCAGTAAGGGGAGCAAGAGGAACTATTATTTAATAGTTTCTAGGATAACTGGCGGTAAGGGGATTGAAATGGCTGTTGAGGCGGCCAATAAGCTGGGGTTTGCTCTAAAAATTGCCGGCAGTCCTTCCGGGTATTCCCAAACTTATGAATGGGTAAAGAAAAATGCGGGACCAACGGTTGAGCTTTTGGGGTATGTGCCAGATGAAGAGTTGGGTACATTATATGCCGGGGCAAAAGCATTTTTGGCTGTGCAGAAAGATGAGGATTTTGGGATGACTTTACCTGAGGCGTTGAGCTGGGGAACTCCAGTGATTGCTTATAATGGCGGAGGATATCCAGAGAGCGTTACACATGGCAAGACTGGGATTTTATTTGATGAATATTCTGTTCACGGGTTGATAGGGGGAATTAAGGAATTGGGGAAAATAAGGGTGAACCCGGAAAATTGTATAAAACAAGCCCAAAAGTTTTCTTCGGCGCGGTTTAAAAAGGAGATCCAAGCCTACATTTTGTCCAAGCTCAAGGTAATTTATTAGAGGCTGCGTTTTCTTACCCCATTTTTACAATTGCGCAGTAGATTGATTGTTGAGAAAGGGGGTGAATTTGCAAAAATTATATGAAAAGAGTTAGATGTTTTTTGTGTGGCAATGAATATCCTGCGCCACTTCTTCGCCCTATTAATCCCGCGGAGAATAATTTGGAGCCAGATCCATTTTCTGGTGAGTTCAATCCGGGCATTGCGTGTCCACGTTGTAGTACCCAAAACGATGTTACTGCCAATCTTCCAGACTGGTCTTGAGTGGTAGTAGAATAGAGGATGACTGTTTTACCTCACGTTTTGGCTGGTGCTCTTATCGGTTCGTATGTACAGAATTCTATTCTGGCTTTTGTGCTGGGAGTAGCAAGCCATCCGCTTATAGATTTTATTCCACATTGGGATCTTCCGGTTTTATCGCCAAACCGCAAGTTGCGTTTTGCCGTGTGGATTTTTATTCTCATTGAACTTGTAGTTGCATGTATTGTTTTGTTCAACTTATACCGCTTGGCCAACATGTCAGCCTTTTGGGCGGCACTGGGAGGTGTACTTTGGGATTTAGAATACCCAATCAGAATCCTTTTTAAAATCAAGAAAGGTTTTCACCCATATCCTGGGGTTTTGCATAACAAGACAACATTTAAAAAGGGTGTGCTGGCCCAAGCGATAGTGCTTTTGCTAAGCGCTTATTTGCTGTACAGAAGATTATCGGCGCAGTAGAATACCTCCAACAACATGTCAGAATTGCCTGAAGTTGAAACAATCCGCCGTGGCTTTGGTCGTTATGTGGTTGTGAAAAAAGGAGAGTAAAGGAAATTAAAGGATGTTAATATCGAAAATCTGAATTTTCTCAGCATCATGAGTACATGATTATAAAAAGTTTAAAACTTCAGAACTTCCGCAACTTTGGGAAGAAGAGCTTTGATTTTAGTGAAGGCTCCACTCTTATCTTTGGTCCGAATGCTGTTGGGAAAACCAATATTTTAGAAGCCATAACGCTTTTATCAACCGGGAAGTCGTTTCGGGCGGGGGTAGAGGCGGAAATGCACAGAGAGGGCGAAAACGTGACCAGGGTGACTGGTCAAACGGAGGAGCCAGAACTGGAAGTGGTTTTGGTGAGTGAAGCACCCAACCCCGCCTTCGGCGAGCCTCGCCAAGAGCGGCAGAGAGGCGGGAAGAGGGTTTTTATAAACGGGGTAGCCAAAAGAGTTTTTACCTTTGCTGGGACATTAAAAACCGTCATGTTTGGCCCTTGGGATGTAGGGATGGTGACTGAGTCGCCAAGTGTTCGGCGAAGATTTTTGGATAGCGTTTTGGGACAAGTCGACCGGGAATACAGGCGATCGCTTTTGTCTTACGAAAAGGGAACAAGACAAAGAAATAGAGTTTTGGAAAGGATTAGGGAAGGGATAGCCACAAGGTCACAGCTTCTTTATTGGGACCATTTGGTTATCCGCGAAGGTAATTATTTGTCCTCGGCTCGGGAGCGGTTTATCGATTTTGTTAATTCAACCACTTTTCCCGGGGAGGAGCTGTCAATTGAGTATGATCGCAGTGCGATCTCCGAAGGCAGACTCGAGCAATATAAAGAAGAGGAAATTTTGGCGGCAACAACGCTTGTGGGGCCACACAGGGACGACATCAATTTTCAATTTTCAATTAACACGCGCTCGGACAGCAATTTTCAAAACAAAAGCCTTGCAAAATATGGCTCGCGGGGGGAGCAGAGGATGGCGGTACTTTGGCTAAAACTTGCAGAGCTTGACTTTATCGAAAAAGAATCCGGGCAACGCCCGGTTTTACTGTTGGATGATATTTTTTCAGAGCTTGATCCACAACACCATGAATTGATTCTGGAAACAGTTGGCAAACAGCAGACAATTCTCACAACAGCCGAGCCTCGAAAATTTAAGAAAAACTTTGATGCTAAAGTAAAAATAATAGAGCTCTAGCCTCGCATTTTCGCAATGCACGTGCATTGCGAAAATGCTGATATAGCTGTTTTTCAAACAATTTCGTGGCACAATATCCTCTAACGAGAGCCCAAAGGTTCTTTGAAATTTGCTTGTGAGGAGAGGAAATGCCTACTTTACTGCGGAAGCGCAATTCCTGCAAGCACTGTCGGATGGTTCAGTTAACCGTCGCGGAACAAGCGCGTGTGCTAGCGTCTGGCCTTGGTTTTACAAGAGAAGAGTTAGGCAGGCCGATGCATGACAGCCGTATTGCACAATTGCAAGAGGCGCTAGGGAGAGTGCAAAGACTGCCGCCTGTCCAGGCACCAGCCCCCGCGCCCAAACCTGCACCGAAAGTTCTGAGGCCAGTTGGACAGCCCGCCTTGCCTTCGCCAGCACCAGTTTCTGAATCGATTGCCTCAAGTGTGGATTTGCAAGTCTACTACCGGCTATGGCCAGGCGAACTTACAGATAAAGAGTTGGTAGCTCTGCCACTAAAAAGGAGGAGATGGTGACGACCTTTCCTTTGGCTGTGGTAGTTCTGGCGTTATGGTGTTTGGTGATCCCATTAGGAGTTGTCCTTCTTGGGTTAATCCAAAGCGCACTTCTCGCCCTGATCCCTACCGCAATCATCTGGACAATTTGGATTTGGCAGTCCGGCGGCTTGGTTCGACCCATCGACCTCGTATGGGTTTATGCGCCGCTTCTTTTTGCCACCATTGCCATCTGGCTTTGGCTGGAGGAGAGGGTTAGAACGGCAGTATACGATTCACTTTCACTTCCGTTTTGTGTCTCTGCCGTTCCCCAGAAGGTCCAGTGGTTGGTTGGATAATCCATTTGACTCCTGGTAGAACATGCGGGCGCCGTGATGGGAGTGTAAACATACCCGTCGCGGTGCCCTTTTTTATTGGAGTCTGCTACACTCATAATATGCGGATTTTTGATCCCGAAGAGCTTCGTAAACTTAAAAAGCGTTCCGAGAAACCTGAAAATGGTGAAGTGACCATAATTGGTGGGTCGGATTTATTTCATGGCGCCCCAATCTTATCTTTAACTGCTGCTTCTCGCGTTGTTGATATGGTTTACTTTTCTTCTCCTGAGCCATCATTCTCTGAGCTTGCGTTACAGCTAAAAAGTCGTCTATCGAGTTTCATTTGGGTTCCTTGGGAAGAAGTGGGAGATTATATTCAAAAATCAGACGCGGTTTTGATTGGACCGGGAATGAAGAGATATAGGGAAGAAAAGTTAACGCCCCACTACGCCAAGGCTGTACACGCTCGGACAGCACGGGGTGGGGTGGTGGAATATGACCAGGATGGGACGCTGACAAAATTCGTGGTTGAGAAATTGTTAAGACAGTTTGTAGATAAACAGTGGGTGATTGATGGAGGGGCGTTGCAGGTAGTAGATAGAAAACTTTTACCAAAAGGATCCATCATAACTCCCAACAAAAAAGAGTTCGCTTTACTTTTTGACATACACGACACGGAAACGCTCGATAAACATGCCCCAATTTTGCTTGGTGAGGCGTTGGATACGACAAAATTTGAGGGAGTAATCGTCTTAAAAGGTCCTAAAACATATGTAGAGTCACGAGAAGAATTGGTTGTAGTGGAAGGTGGAAATAATGGGTTGACCAAAGGTGGGACGGGAGATACACTGGCCGGCTTAACGGTTGCACTGGCAGCACAAAATGACCCATTTTTGGCAGCGTGTAGCGCTTCCTGGGTTATTAAAAAAGCGGCAGATGAGTTGTGCGAAAAGGTAGGGACAGTTTATAACGCGGATGATTTGGCGGCAAAAGTGCCGGAGGTGCTTGGTGAATACTTGAGGTAAGATGTCCTTCGACTCCTTGCGGTCGCTTAGGATGACCCAGCCAAGCGGGGTCACTTCTTCTCAAACCTGTGCACGAGTTTTGTGAGGTAATATGTAAGAGAAACCGCAAGGGCGGTGGCTATTAAAGCATATAAGAATTGCCAACCAAGGCCTGAACCTTTGCTAACGTAAGGCTTAACCCACTCATCAATTAAAGTTTTTACCGTGTCGTTCCAGGCCAGAGCAGCGACCAACCCAAAACCTGCTGTTGTCAAAGTCAACAATTGTTTAATCATGGCAACATGAAGCTTATCTTCCTGCGCTGGAGTTAGTTTGGTATTTTTCTTTGCGACCGGCATAATTTATATAGATCCTTCGACTCCCTGCGGTCGCTCAGGATGACAGGTTTTGCTTGTCATTTACCGCAGAATTGCCGTAAGATAAAGTAACTTGTAACTTCGTAGCTAGTCACAAGTTACGAGTTGCTAGTTACCATGTACAGTCCTAAATATACCATTTCCAACACGATTCTCAAAAACATTTCCTCAATTGAGGCAAGTCGTGAAGTAATAGAGAATGCTCCGCTGATTCCTGCTTACGAGAGGAAATTTAAAGAAGAAGCGCTTGTTCGCACAGTTCATCATGGAACCCACATAGAGGGTAATGATCTGTCTTTTGAACAGGCCAACCAAGTTGTCAGGTGTTCGCAAGGTGAAACTAGCGCGCAGGAATCAATTAAACAAAGCGGTATTTTTGCGCGGGAGAGGGATGTGCAGGAGGTGTTAAACTATAGAATGGTTCTGGATTGGTTGGATGATGAATATAGCAAACGACATACAACAAATAACAAAGAGTCAGAAAAAGAAAGTCCATATAGGTATATTGAGGGGCAGATTAAACAGATACACAAATTAGTCGTCAACCGCGTTATCCCTACAGAAAATCAGGGGGCATATCGGAAAACACAAGTAGTTTTGCGTGATTCCCGCTCCGGAGAAGTGACTTTCAGACCGCCCCCTTCTGTTGAAGTGCCATATCTTATGGAGGATTTGGTTTCCTGGCTAAATTCTACTCAAGGTTGGGAAGTACACTCCGTGTTGCGGGCGGGCATTGCGCATTACGCTTTGGCTGCTATCCACCCTTTTGTCGAGGGCAACGGACGCACCTCTCGAGCGTTTGCTACGCTAATACTTTTTTCGGAGGGGTATGATATAAGAAGGCTGTTTTCTTTGGAAGAATATTTTGATCACGACGCAGAGAGTTATTACCGGGCGCTTATTACAACCTCTTCCCAATCAAACGATTTGGTGGAGCGGGATTTAACTTTTTGGCTGGAATACTTTACGCTTGGATTATCTATTGAGCTTTCAAGAGTTAAAGAAAAGGTCCGAAAGTTGTCAATTGACTTAAGGATTAAGACCAAAAGAGGGGAACAGCTTTTACTAACAGACAGGCAGATAAAAATTGTTGAATATTTGTCACAAAATTCTATTGCGGTGATGTCACAGCTTAAGGATTTGTTCCCGGATTATTCAGACGATACGGTGTTAAGGGATATCCAGGCGATGATCAATAAGGGGATTGTTGCCAAAAAGGGAAGAACCAAGGGAGCAGTGTATGAACTTTCAACATGAGGCCGACTGATCCACAGTTCCTATATATGATTCTTATTTTGCCAAGCCTTTTTGGCTTGACGCTAGTGGGAGAAGGTCTGGCAAAAATAATTCATGATGATAACGGTGGTTGGATAAGTGTTATCTTTGGCGCCATTTTTATCGCCGTTGTTATTTTTGCTTTCTTTATCTTCAAAACGATTCTCACTCCATAGTCTTGACAAAGCGCTGGCCCCTGCGATGGCCGCTGTGCGGCATGAACCCAAAGGAAGTTTGGGGTAATTTTTTGTGGTTGACAAATCTCAGATAAAGTGTAAGACTAGCCTTAGCTAAATCTATGTTATCTTCTAAGAATGTAAAAACTATTTCTGACTTGAGGGAAAATGCTCGCGGACTTCTTCGTGAGGCAAAGTCTTCTGATGCGCCCCTTTTTATTTTTTACAGGTCCAAGCCTGAAGCTGTAATACTCAGTCTTGAAGAGTACCAGAAAATGGCTGATATGGTGGAAGACTACTTAGATGGTATCAAAGCGCAGGAGTTTGAAAAGCTTGATAAGAACAAGGAGAAATGGTATTCCAACGAAGAAGTTGAAGAGATGCTCGGTTTGAAAACATAATATGTCGGCGATGTATAGCCTCTCTTATAACTCCCGAGCTATTAAGAATCTGAAATCGATTCATCCCCAAGATCAGAGGAAAGTCTTATCTATGTTAAAGCTGCTTGTTGTTAGCCCCAAAGAGCCATCTCTTCATATAAAGAAGCTTATACAAACTCAACATGGTTTTAGGTTGAGGGTTGGGAAGGTTAGAGTGATTTTTGATGTTGATCACAAAGCAAGGAAAATACATGTATGGGACATAGATTATAGAGGAAATATTTATTGATATGCGCTTTTCCACACTGGCCGAATACCTTCAAAAACTGGAAAGTACTTCCTCAAGAAACGAGATCACCAAGATTCTCGCAGACTTGTTTCGGATTTCCGCGGATAGTGAAATAGACAAAATTTGCTACTTGGTTTTGGGGAGAATTGAGCCGGCGTATACGGGCGTTGAGTTTAATTTTGCCGAGAAAATGATGATTCGTGCGATGAGTATGGCCTACATGGCAGATGGGGTACAAATACTTAAAGAATACAAACAGAAAGGGGATTTGGGAAATGTTGTGGAAGAGCTGGCACACGCAAAACAAACGGTAAACGGCAAACTTTCTGTGGAAGAAGTGTATGAACGATTGCATAAAGTGGCAGAGGAAGGAGGAAAGGATTCGCAGGAGAGAAAACTTGTCGGCGTGTCACAATTGTTGTGTCAAGTGGATCCTTTATCGGCAAAATATATTGTGAGAATCCCCTTGGGGAAACTTCGTCTGGGCTTTTCTGATGCCACAATTTTGGACGCGCTTTCTGTAATGAAAGTGGGGGATAAGAGCGCCAGGAAAGTTATAGAGGGTGCCTACAATGTTCTTTCTGATATAGGCCAGATAGCGTTAAGGGTTAAGGGTAAAGGGTTAAAGGGGCTAGAAACTACACAAGCAACACCTGGAGTGCCGGTGAGAACTTCTTTGGCTGAGCGTTTGCCATCGGCAGCCAAAATTATTGAAAAGTTAGGACCCTTGGTCGCCGTCGAACCAAAAATGGATGGGCTTAGAGTGCAGATACATGTATGGGCCGCCTCCGCGCAAGGCTCCGGCGAGCCAAAGGAAGTCAGGGTGTTTTCCAGAAACCATGAGAACACAACCGCGATGTTTCCGGAGATTGTTGAAGCGGTTAAAAAATTGCCCACAAAGGACGCAATTTTTGACGGAGAAGCAATTGGCTATAACCCCGAGACACAGAAATTTGCACTCTTCCAGCAAACTGTTCAGCGCAAAAGAAAATATGATGTTGATACAAAAGCTGGAGAAATTCCCTTGAAAGTTTTTGTTTTTGACGTGCTGTACTTAAATGGTAAAGATGTCATGTCCAGACCCTTTAGAGTGCGCAGAAAGCTTCTTGAGGAGGTTGTTGATAATCGGGCAGGAACAATAATGTTGACCCGACAAATTGTGGTTGATAATGAAAAAGACTTAAAGGCTGCTTTTGAAGAATATATAAAAGAGGGCCTAGAGGGAATTGTAGCCAAAAAAATGGATGTAGCATATCAGGCCGGCGGGAGAGGCTTCCATTGGGTGAAGTATAAAAGACACACCGAAGGAGAAATTGCAGACACAATTGATTGCGTTTTAATGGGCGCTTATCGGGGCAAGGGGAAAAGGGCAGGATTTGGAGTTGGCGGATTTTTATTGGGTGTACCAGGGTTGGACAACAAATTTTATTCCCTTTCTAACTTAGGGACAGGGTTAACAGACGAGCAGTTTAGGCAAATGTACAAGATGGTAGAAGAGTTGAAGGTTGACACTAAGCCGGACTCCTACGAAGTCCCTTCTGTTGTTGCCCCCGACATTTGGATGCGTCCAAAAGTTGTGTTGGAGATACTTGCGGACGAGATTTCAGTTTCTCCTCGGCATGCTGCAAAGTATTCCTTAAGATTCCCCCGTTTGGTCAAAATGAGAAACGATAAGTCGCCAGAACAGGCAACATCTGCACATGAGCTGGAGACATTGTACAAAATGCAAAATGGCGGGAACTGAGTAAAAAAGTGATTTTTAAAATCTCGCCCGATAGTTAATTTTTGTTTCCGTAAAAAAAGCGAAAGAAATTTGTATGAAATTGATAATAGGTTTAGGCAATCCGGGAGAAAAGTATCAAAACAACAGACACAATGCGGGCGCAATGCTTACTGAATTTCTAAAGATGCGCCCTCCGATTTCCACGGATAAGGAGCGGATTATTGCGGACACGACTGGTGTTTACATGAACGAGTCGGGAAGGGTGGTCAAAAAACTCATCGATTTTTACAAAATTCTTCCCCAAAACTTGTACTTGGTATATGATGATCTTGATATACCTTTGGGCAGTTACAAGATTGTTCAAGGGCGCGGTCCAAGGCTTCACAACGGGGTGGAATCTGTAAAAAATGCATTGGGTACAGAGAATTTTTGGCATGTGAGGATAGGGGTTGAAGGCAGAGACAGAGGCAGAGACAGAGTGTCTGGGAAGGACTATGTTTTGCAAAATTTCACAGAAGAAGAAAAAAGGAGGCTAAAGGAGGTTATAGGAAAAATAGAGGAGGATTTGCGTGGCAGGTTTTAATTCAACAGCAGATATTTTAAAACGCTTCAATCCAGTTGAGGATAAATACATCTCAAGGGAGTTTCAGAAATATGCGTATGATTTAGCGTTGGAGTTGGGCGATGAAAAACACAAGAGCCTCTATATGCGGCTTGCTAAAACGGCTCCGCGGCAGCTTTTAGAACAGGCAAGATATTTTGTAAAAGATGCTGCACATGTAGAAAACCGAGGCAGGCTCTTCATGTGGAAATTAGCCCAGCTAAAAAGAGAATCGGGAAAGGGAAAAACGTAACGGTTGCAGCACCCGTATGGTCTGAAGGTATTGACGGCACTTATATCAATTGATATAATTACATCAACTGTATGAGGGTATCTGCTTACAAGGCTAGAACAAATTTGGGAGATTTGATTAATCGTGCTTATTATAATAATGAAGAAATTATAATTGAGCGCAAAGGTGAACCTATGGTTAAAATTTCTAAATACAAAGGAGAGAAAAAGACAAAGGAAGAAACACTGGCTGATTTGGCTGGAGTTTGGAAAGATATTGATGCTGATGAAGTGATTAAATATATTTACGAAGGTCGAAGGGATGGTTCTCGTAAGAAGAATTTCTTGGCTAAGTGGGATTCCTAATGTTGTACCTTGTTGACACAAGTGCTCTTATTAACATATTGAATGGCAAGTCCTCATTTGTTGAGCTCCTAGGTGGTATCCCACTGCAAGCTTGTGCTTTGAGTGTTATTACTATTGGGGAAGTTCTCGAAGGGGTTGTTGAGGGTTCAAAAAAAGAAGACGAAGCACGAGGAATTTTTTCAAGATTTAGAGTCTTGGATGTTGATAAGAAAGTTTGTGAAAGGTTTGCGAGTGTTAGAAGAAAGCTTAGACAGAAGGGTCAGTTAATTGACAACATGGATCTTTTGATTGCTTCGACTGCGTTGGTGCACAAACTTATTTTAATTACAGGAAACAAGAAACACTTTGAAAGAGTAAAGGGTTTGAAGTTGTTTACACAGGACTTTGCGAATTAACCTCTGACTTGTTGGAGCGCAGTGATGGCGCTTCTAGCTTGATCAGTCAGGTTTTCAAGGCTTAAGGCATCTTCGAGGGAAAACCAGCTAGGTTTTTGGTGTTCTTCGTTTAATTTTAATTTGCCACCAGTAATCCAGGCGAGATGGTATTGCACAATGTAAAGTTTCCCTTTCAACGCGCCGGAGGCAGTGTAAATTGGCTCGTTGCCAAAGCTTACTGAAAGACCCGCTTCTTCCATTACTTCTGTCGGGAGAACATCGCCAACTGCCTGGCCCGGTTCGCGTTTGCCACCAAACGCTTCCCATTGGTTGGCAGCCCACCCGTCATTTGCGGCCCGCAGACCTAACAAAACTTGGCCACTTTGGTTTACAATAAGTGCCCTGTAAACCTCAACGCGCGGCAATGTGCTTTCCCTTCTTTCGGTGCTCACTACACGGGATTCTAACAGGTGCGTTTGAAAATACAAGCGCGCAATCAATTGCGCTAGTGCATATACTTTTAGTGTTATGCGACTGAAAAGGAAATTTTTTGCCAGAGGGGCGGAGGAGGTGGCGAGGAAGTTTTTACGGAGAAGATTTGACAAAAAGTGAAAGATTGTGGGTAGAAGGAGATTGCCGCGCTGCGCTCGCAATGACGAATGTGGAAGTTGCACCAAGAATTGGTATACCATATGCCAAAGAATGGGAAAACAAACTGCTAAGATTTTTGTTAAAGTCCACGAATTTGTAAAGAAAATTCCCAAAGGGCAAGTGACAACTTACGGTTGGGTAGGACGTCAGGTGGGGGTTAGCCCACGAGTTGTGGGATGGGCGTTGCATGGAAACAAGGATCCACAGATTTCTTGCCACAGGGTGGTAAATAGGGAAGGTCGTGTGGCAGTTAATTACGCTTTTGGCGGCGGTGGTGAACAGAAGAAAAAGTTACTTTTGGAAGGGGTTACTTTTGTGGATGCGACGCATGTAGATCTAGAGAAAAACATCTGGGAAGATATGGGAAAGAATGGAGATTAGGGGTAAAATAGATTTCAATGCTTAGTCCTCTGGTAGTTTTTTCAGCAGCAGCCATTGATTCAATAAATCCCTGCGCAATTTCCGTACTCTTTTTAACTATTGGTTTTTTGTTTAATTTGAAAAAAAGTAGAGTGGAAATTGTTCGAACAGGGATGAGTTACATTATCGGAATTTTTGTCATTTATGTTTTGGTTGGCTTGGGAACTTTGCGCGCGCTAAGCTTTTTTGGCGTTCCTCATGTTTTAGCCAGGGTTGGGGCAGGCATAGTAATTTTGACCGGTGTGATTGGGCTTTTGGGGACAATTTTTCCTAATTTTCCGATGAAACTTAAGATTCCACAAAATGCTCATGGGCGAATTGCCAGTTTAATAAGTAGGGCCTCAATACCCGCCGCATTTTCTTTAGGATTTCTAGTAGGGATGTATGAATTTCCCTGCACCGGCGGGCCGTATTTATTAATTTTGGGGTTATTGTATGACCAGGCAACTTTTATATCAGGGTTTTTCTATTTAGCTTTTTATAATCTGATTTTTGTTGCTCCTTTGGTTGTTATTCTGTTGGTTGCTTCGAGTCCGGCGCTGTTGGAGAAGGCGCAGGAATGGAAAAAGAAAAAATCACCAATTAGCAAATACGGTTCGGACGTTGCTATGATAGTGCTGGGGTTGGTAATCTTGTTGGTACAATAGGCCTATTTTACCTGCTTCGGGTCCTGCCACGGGTTCTCCTTCCCGCCAGTGCTCCTTCGTGCGCGCTGTCGGGATCCCTCCCACCCGTGTCACCCGTGCGCTTGGTGAAAAGAAAGGTTTGATCTATGTTTACGAAAAAAGATTTTTCAAAATTATTAGAAAAAATTGAAGATTCCAAAAAGAGGGGAGGATACGATCTCTCAACGGATGAAGATTTAAGTTTGGCTGTTGCCAATTTAATAAGTTTGGAAGAGCACTTTTTCTTTACTGCTGAAAAAACAGGGAAAAAGGAATATCTGGAGATGCTTAACCAGACCAGAGAGCTTAGAAAAGAACTTTTGGGCAAACTGGTGGGTAATCACGAAGGCGAGACCTGGTGCATATCAAAGCATTTGCTGGCTGCAACTATACGACTGGTTGAAGTTGGGACAAAATTACAAACTGCCAAAAATCAAAAAGAGGCTGAAGAAATGTTTGACCGGGCATATAAAGTTTATTCTTTGTTTTGGGCGTTAAAGTTAAAGCTTCTGGCAAATGGTAAAAGTGTTAAAGAAGCAGTTAAAGATGAAGTTTGGACGACGCAGGATTTAGTGGCAAAATTAGTGGACTGCTGCAAAGAGTGACAAGACATGAAGAAGACGATTATTTGGACATTGGTTATTTTAGCGATGGTTGGGGGCGCGGTGGGGGTTTGGTGGAAAGTAAAGGCGGCACAAAACGGGCCAAACCTGGATGTTTTTGCACAGTGCTTAAAGGACAAGGGTGCAACGATGTACGGGGCATACTGGTGTTCGCATTGCCAAAACCAGAAAAAGCTTTTTGGGTCATCTTTCGCCCATGTGTCTTATGTTGAGTGCACTCAAGATGTTAAAAAGTGTGAGGAGCAAAAGATAAAGGGATATCCAACCTGGATATTTGCGGATGGCTCCCGAAACGAAGGAGAAATAAGTTTGGAAGATTTGGCAAGCAAGACGGGTTGTACACTACCTGTAAAATGAATGATTGGATGACTGTCATTCCCGCGTAGGCAGGGAATCCAAAAATATGTGTAGATTCCGGATCAAGTCCAGAATGACAGTGGAGTGAGGATGATATAAGCACCAATGATCAAGTTCCAGAAATATGCGTTTCCGCTAATAGTTGCTCTAGTGTTGGCAGGCTTGGGTTGGTTTCTTTTTAAGTCAATTAATAAGCCGCTGCCGGGGGAAGCCGTAACGCTTTTGAGTCGTGATCATGTAACGGATATTTCCAATGTCCAATATAATTCTAGTCCGCCGACTTCCGGGCCTCATTTTTCAGCCTGGGCCAAGGCAGGTGCGTATGACGAAATTTTGTCTGACGGATACCTTCTGCACTCTTTGGAGCATGGATACGTTGTGATTTCGTATGATTGCGGAAAACAACAAACAACATACAACATAGTGCGTAGTGTGTATGCGCATGAAGGCGAAGAGCCTGCGGCGACTTTATCGGCCACAGGAGCGGCTCAACCTCTGGCTGTAGCGGAAAGAAGCGAGCCTTTTACTCCCGAGAACGCGTCGAAAGTAGTTGCACTTCCGGAAGCTTTCAAAACAGACTCATGCAAGGCTCTTGCCGGGCAATTGGCCCAATATCTAAAAATTGCAAAAAGAGTAATCGTTGTCCCGCGCCTGGAAATGGACACGCCTATTGCTTTGACTGCATGGGGGAGAATTGAGAAGTTAAGCGAAGTTGACGATGGCGCAATCCGTAAATTTATAACTACTTTTGAAAACCGTGGTCCGGAACAGACAGTGGAATAATTTCTAAAGCCGAATTCCCCAGTCCTCCTGTGCTTGGGGTAGTTCATTAGGCTTCATTATTGACACGATCGTGTCAATAATGAAGCTGGATGGAATTGAGGTGGCGCATAAATAATTGCTCCTTTTTTAAGTGAATCCGAACAATTTGAGGAGATAGTTCCACAGCAAGTTTATTTTAACTCTTTGTAAAAATAGTTGGAAATTGGTTCTTGCGTGGACATTGACGAGTATGGTAAGTTTTCTCTTGTCATGACAGTGATTGAAATTACCGACTCAGAGTTTGATCAAAAAGTTTTAAAGTCAGAAAGGGCTGTTTTGGTAGATTTCTGTGCAACATGGTGTGGGCCTTGCAAGATGGCGGCGCCGATTTTGGACAAGCTGGCAGAAGAATACAAGAGCAAAGTTGAGCTTGTAAAGATTGATGTTGACAAAAATCCCGATGCAACTCAAAAATTGGGCGTTATGTCTATCCCCACAACCATTCTTTTTAAGGGTGGGGCAGAAATTGGAAGGCAAATTGGGTTTGGAGGAAAACAAAAATTTGCAGAACTTATACAAAAAGCCTAGGGCTATTTTGAAAGGTGGTGATATTTGATGGAACCAACAAACAACAATAACGGACAACAACAGCCAGCAGGAGGAGTTTCTCCTTTGCAACCCGTTCAACCTCAGCCACAGGCTGGTGGTCCCGTAGACCAAGTTGCCGAGGTAGTACCAACGCCTGCTCCTACTGACCAACCTGCTTCTGATTCGGGACGGGGAGTGCCCGCTTCGCCAGTCGCTCCAAGCGGAGAAGGACAGCAAACGCCTCCTGTGGCGTAAGTGTGGCAGTGGACTGTACTAGCAAAATTAATTTCGCGTTCTTTGTGGCGCGGGTTAAAATCCGCTAGTACGTTTTGTGTATGGACAAAAATTTTGACGTTATCATTATTGGGTCGGGTCCGGCCGGTTTGACGGCGGCGATTTACTGTACCCGTGCTGTTTTGTCAACGTTAGTTTTAGCTGGAACTTCATGGGGTGGGCAGTTAATGTTAACTACAGAAGTTGAGAATTTCCCAGGTTTCCCTCGTGGAGTCATGGGACCGGAACTTATGCAAAAGATGAGGGAACAGGCCGAAAGGTTTGGTGCCGAGATTTTAAACGTTGATGCAGAAACGGCGGATTTTGGGAAAGTGAACGCGCTCGGACAGGGGGAATTTAAGGCAACTGGGGAAGGAAAAACATACCAAAGCCGGTCGGTTATTATTGCCACCGGTGCTCAAGCCCAATGGTTGGGACTTCCCTCAGAGCAGAGACTAATTGGTCGAGGAGTTTCTTCATGCGCCCCTTGCGACGCGCCATTTTTTAAAGAAAAAAACGTTATCGTTGTCGGAGGCGGGGATGCGGCGATGGAGGAGGCGTTGGTTTTAACTAAGTTTGCTAGAGAGGTTTCGATAGTGCATAGACGGGATGCTTTTCGGGCCTCGCAAATAATGCAGCAAAAAGTGTTAAATAATCCAAAGATCAAAGTTATTTGGAACTCTGAGGTGACAGAGATATTGGGAGAAGAGAAAGTAAAGGGAGTAAGGTTAAAAGACATGGTAGGCGGGGGAATTAGGGAAATAGGGGTGGACGGAGTGTTTGTAGCTGTTGGACATAAGCCGTCGACGAGTATTTTTCAAGGACAAGTAGAGTTGGACGAAAAAGGTTATGTAAAGGTTTTTGACCACACGAAGACGTCTGTGGAAGGAGTTTTTGTGGCAGGAGATGTACACGATCACCATTACAGACAAGCAGTAACGGCTGCAGCCTTCGGATGTATGGCGGCGATGGATTTGGAGAAGATGTTGCGCGAAATGAATTTCGCTAGTACAATTCAAAAATAATGGCTGCCAGAAAAACAGCTACCCAACAGCCTGTCCAGTATATTATCTCAAGTACATCTTCCGTTGTTAAAGTTGCGTTGCCTATACTTGTAGTTTTATTAGTCGCCTCATCCTTTTTGATTGGAGTTCTTTGGACCAAACTTTCTTATGTGCAAAAAGGAGTTACTCCTACCCAAACCCAAACTGCAAATTCTGGGGTAACAGCAGGTACAGGAACAGGTGGAGGTCAGGCTGTGGGCGCTGCGGACATTGCGAGACGGCCTTCAACAGTCGCAACCTTAGACACTATCAAAAATCTCTTTTCCAAAGATTTGATTAAGTTTGGGAAGGGAGATAGTAAAGTTTTGTTTGTTGAGGTTGCCGATACAAGTTGTCCTTATTGCCATGTTGCAGCCGGTAAAAATCCTGCGCTTAACAAAGAAGTTGGGGCGCGATTTACTTTAGTTTCAGACGGTGGCAGCTATGTTGCTCCTGTCCCCGAGATGAAGAAGCTGGTTGACTCTGGCGCAGCTTCGCTTGTATATATTTATACTCCAGGACATGGGAATGGAGAGATGGGGGCAAAGGCCTTGTATTGTGCATACGAAAAAGGCAGGTTTTGGGAAGTGCATGATTTGTTAATGAATAATAAAGGTTATGATGTGCTCAATCAGCAGGTTAAAAATGATAAGACAAAATCCAGTGAGTTGGCTGAGTTTTTGTCATCTGCAATGCCTGTTTCTGAGATGAAAGCGTGTTTGGATAGCGGAAAGTACGACAATAAACCTTCTGAAGATACACAAATTGCTGCAAGCATCGGGGTGCAAGGAACACCAGGGTTTTTTGTAAATGCCAGCCCTTTCAACGGAGCTTATTCCTGGACTGATATTAAGCCAACCGTTGAGGCCGCTTTGAAGTGAGCGCGGAATGAATTCCGCTAATACAGAGTATTTGTACTAGCAGAATTTATTCTGTGCTTTTAGTCTGCAATGGGTTGGAAATCGATAATAGAATAAGTTCTGAAGCAGTCGACTACAAATTCTTTTCCCCTGTTTTTAATCCACCTGTGAATGCTGCTCCATTTATAGCCTGTCATTTTCTTTACATAACCATGCTTTACAGGATTTTGGTGGATGTAGTTTAGGTGTTTGAAATAATCTTCTTCGTTTCTGATTATATGATCCATGTATTGATACCAAATGGGCCGGTCTTGGGCTTTAAGTAGGGCTATGACTTTAGGATCATATAAGCGCGAATTAAAATTCGCTACTACGTTAGTAGGCGTGTGCTCGACTACTGTATTAGCAGAATTTATTCTGCGAATTTGTCGAATATCCCAAGGCGTAATTTCTCGACTAAATATCTGATCGTCTCCGACGACCATCGATGGCATTTGTTGCTTTATATAATGTGCAGTAGAGCCGTGCAGATGTTTTACAAACTTGGGCATGAGGTTGCCTTGTGTGACTTTGAGAAGCGAATGATAATGGTTATTGCATACGACCCACGCTTCTGGTTCCAAGTGGTATTTCGGAAGAATCTCAAGGAGTTTGTTGTAAAAGTATTGCTTTGTGTTTTTAGGATAAAGCCAAGATATACCTGCATAACACCGGCCGGTTAGAAAAATAATGCTGGAGTTTGGGTGGATATGAAGAGGACGATGGGATTTCATTTGGTTTTTAGCGCGAAATGAATTTCGCTATCGCATTATTTGTACTAGCAGAATTTATTCTGCGCATGTTTCAGTTTATACTACAGAAGACGCGAAATGAATTTCGCTATTACATAAAGAATTGTACTAGCGGATTTTAATCCGCGATTTAAGAAAAATGCTTAAGTTAAATGTAAAAGAGTTGCGGGACAGGAAGCCGACTAAAGAGGAGTTGGCCTCAGTTTCCAGATTGCCCATATATATAGTACTGGACAACGTATTGGATACTTACAACATTGGTGGGATTTTCCGTCTTGCTGAGGCGGTAACGGCAAGCGAAGTAATTCTTTGCGGTGAGTCCGAAACCCCGCCGTCCTCAAGGATTCACAAAGCAGCAGTCGGAACCGAAGAGTGGGTTCCATGGGAATATTTTCCCACTGCGGTAGAAGCTGTGCGCAGATTAAAATCTGCTAATACAAGAATCATTGCTGTAGAACAGTCAGAGAAAAGCGTACCATACATGGAAATTGAAAATTGTAAATTGGAAATTGTAAATTCCGCTATAGCGGTGGTTGTTGGTCATGAGACTGATGGGATAAGTAAAAATGTTCTTGATATGGCCGACATAATTGCAGAAATACCAATGTTGGGAGTGAACAAAAGCCTGAATGTTATTGTCTCTGCGGCGATTGTGACTTACAAAATTTTAGAAAGTTTCAAGAAATGAAGGCAGTGGAAAGATTGGGTCGCGAGCGAGAGCGGGATGTAGTTGCTTATCGGGATGGTTTGGTCGTGTAACAACTATAGAACAGGGGAGACAGTGTTTGGTGCTTGACGACTTGCTACCATGCGGTTGGCAAATGGCAATGATTCTTGTATTAGCAGATTTTAATCTGCGCACAGCTTCTACCGCAGTGGGAATTTTATCTGACTACTGAACAATTAAGAGATATCTATGAAAGTAAGACAACTTATCTAGAACTTTGGTCATGCCAGTACAACAACTGCGGTTCGAGGTGGCCTTCAGAAGACGAACATTGTTTCTATTGTGACTATGAAGAGAAGTAACGTTTATGGCAGTTAACCGCGACGGCATTATAATGCGCAAAGAAATAATGCCGATACCTAAAACAGTGATTTTCTGCCAAAATTTTGGAGAGTTTTCAAGAAGACAGGCCGTCGTAAATAAACTTCTTCATCAAAGCCTGGTAGGGAATATCCATTTTATGTGCTTCGATTTTAACGCGGTCAATTAACGATTCGGGCAGGCGAATGGTAACCGGCTTGGTTGTTAGTTTTAAATTTGGGAAACTAACTCTGCTAAAAGTTTTGTAATCTACATACTCGGTAGAATCTACTCTTTGCCAGAACTCACGTTCCTCTTTCTCGCTTTTGAATTTAGGAATTTTCTTTAGTTTCATACAATCTCCTCTCTTTTTTGTTGGCAACTCTTGCTGGGATAACTCTTATTTGATGATTGCGTACCGTGAAGGCGATAAACAAAAGCCTCTCTTTTTGTGTTTTGCCGATTGCTATATATCTTTTCTCAATCTCTTGATGCTTAATATCATCTTCGATGCCAACGTCCTTGTCTAAGAATACTTCTTCGGTTTCCCGTGCGGTCACGCCATGTTTGTGCCGACTTTTCTCAAGGTTTCCCCTGTCCCACTCAAATCCGGTGATTTTTCCCAGGTCCAGCACTGTACATATGATATATGTACAAGTAGCGTATTGTCAAGCCTACTCTTAAGAGTAGGCCGTGTTACAATAACTCATCGAGAACTATTTTGACCTTTTTGGTCGGGATGTGGTGGATTCACAAATTGACCAGCCGGGTGGGGATAAGGTTTACCAGGAAATGTACAAAAAGATTGAGGGGGAGCTAAAGCAGGGAAATAGTGTGGCTCACGACACAGGCAATTTTACTAAAGAAGATTGGATTAGTAATTGTCTCCGTGGAAAACGAAGCCTTGACCTGAGTGTGGTTTTGTTGTATATTAGCAACAGTCAGATGAGTTAATGCATTAACCAGTCCGTCCACGCGAGTGGCCGAGACAGCAAAAAGCAGACCCGCATCTGCGGGTTTTTCGTTTTTAAAGGTTAACTCGTAAGTACTTTGACAAGTGAAGTGCGAAATTTAGAAATTGTAAATTCTTTTGATGGTCAGGATGCGATTGGAACCTATTTTAATTGAGGGTTTGATCCTGGCCCAGGACGAACGCTAGCGGCGTGCCTTAGGCATGCAAGTCGAGCGGGCCGCCCCCGTAAGGGGGCGAGCCAGCGGCAGACGGCTGAGTAATACGCAGGGACATACCCCAGAGTGGAGGATAGCTCACCGAAAGGTGTGGTAATACTCCATACCATCGCAAGATGAAAGTTCTTAACGGGGCGCTCAGGGAGTGACCTGCGGCCTATCAGCTAGTTGGTGGGGTAACGGCCTACCAAGGCTACGACGGGTAGGGGATGTGAGAGCATGATCCCCCAGAATGGGACTGAGACACGGCCCATACACCTACGGGTGGCAGCAACTGGGAATCGTACGCAATGGACGAAAGTCTGACGTCGCGACGCCGCGTGGAGGATGACAGCCTTAGGGTTGTAAACTCCTTTTGCCCCGCATATTGCGGGGAGAATAAGTACCTGCTAACTCCGTGCCAGAAGCCTCGGTGAGACGGAGGGTGCAAGCGTTGTCCGGATTTACTGGGCGTAAAGGGTCTGTAGGCGGTTTGATGCGTCTTTTTGTTAAAGGCACAGGCTTAACCTGCTGCATGTCAGAAGATACGATCAGACTTTGAGGGTTTTCGGGGATGTTGGAACTTGTGGTGGAGGGGTGAAATCCGTTGATATCACAAGGAACACCAACGGCGAAGGCGGACATCTAGAAAACACCTGACGCTGAGGGACGAAAGCTAGGGGAGCGAAAGGGATGGACCAGCTTTGTAGCTGGAATGACAAAAAACAATGTCAAATATCAAATGGTTAATTACAGGAACTGTTTGGTATTGCTACAGAGAAATTAGTCCCGTTTAATTTGGCTATATGCTGGAAAGACTCAAGTATTCGACAGTACCGCAAGGTGAAAATCTGATCGGTGGAGTTAATCAGCAGGAAAGGCTACGTTCAATTAAATGAATGTGGAATCCTCAACGACTATACGCCAAACCCTGAATTAAATTCAGGGAAGATATAGTCTGACCTTCATGGCGACATGAAGTACTAAGCAGAAATGACTTAGTCCGATCTCAAAGTTCAAGTTTTGAGTTCGTGCAACGAATGTGTAGAGACCCCTGTAGTCCTAGCCGTAAACTATGCTCGCCAGGGATGGGCCGCAAGGTCCGTTCCATAGCTAACGCGTTAAGCGAGCCGCCTGGGGAGTACGACCGCAAGGTTAAAACTCAAAGGAATTGACGGGAGAGCGCACAACCAGTGGATCATGTTGTTCAATTCGATACAAACCGATGAACCTTACCCAGACTTGACATGCAACTGCAAGTCCGGCGAAAGCCGGGCCTTCTTCGAGAGTGTTGCACAGGTGTTGCATGGCTGTCGTCAGCTCGTGCCGTGGGGTATCTTCTTAAGTGAAGGAACGAGCGCAACCCCTACTATATGTTAAATTGATCATATGGGACTGCCCCGCCTTTTGGCGGGGAGGAAGGAGGGGATGACGTCAAGTCAGCATGGCCCTTATGTCTGGGGCTACAAACATGATACAATGGGGAGGACAATGGGTTGCCAAGCCGCGAGGCGGAGCTAATCCCTAAAACCTCCTCTCAGTTGGGATTGCAGGCTGCAACTCGCCTGCATGAACCCGGAATTGGTAGTAATCGCGGATCAGCTATACCGCGGTGAATACGTTCTCGCTCTTTGTACACAAAATTAATGCGCGCCTGGCAGCTATTAAGACTAAGTGGTTAAAATCCACTCCGCGTTTACTCTAAAGTGGTAAGCGTTGGTAGCCAAAAAGATTTAGGCAGGCTGGGTTATCGTGAGATACCAGCTGGAGGGCCTGAGGCAAAAGACAGCCAAGCTCCAAACCGGAGTACCAAGTCGACCCTTACGTGTGTTTTGGGGAAGTGGTAGAAAACTTGGATGTCTGGAATAGTTTTATTAGTGACCCAGGGAGATCTCTTAAGGGTAAAGGTAAATACCTCAAGAGAAGTCAGCTTGTCCATAATAGAAATACTTGATATTTTCGGGTAATGTTTGCATACTGGGAATGCAGGTGTTTTGAAGGGGCAAACCTATGGTTTCAGCCGATTATATTGTCGGATTAACAGATGGAGAAGGATGTTTCTATGTAAACCTTCGTCCAGATGCGACACCTCGCTCTAAACAGTCAGCAGTAGAAACTCATTTCTACCTAAAGCTTAGAGACGACCATCTCGATCTTCTAAAGGAAGTGAAAGAAGCATTTGGATGCGGAGCAATTTACTACCAGAAAGAGAGAAGACAGAACCACAGTCCGTGCTATCGGTTTGGGATTAATTCTCAAAAGGATGTGCAGGAAGTTCTTATTCCCTTTTTCGAGGAACATCCGCTCCGCGGACCAAAGCAAGTGAGCTTTTTGCTTTTTAAGCAGATAGCAAAAATGGTGTTTACAAAAGAACACTTAACTAGCGAGGGTCTTGAGAAAATCCGACGATTGAAGCTGACAATGAACCATAGGGCTCGCCCGGTGCGGGAAATCCGCTCGCCGGGTGGGAACGTGACCAAACCTTAAATGGATCACAATCCGCCCGTCAAGCCAACAAAGTTGGGAGCACCCGAAGTACCCGTTTTTACGAGTCCTAAGGTGAGCTCAGCGATGAGGACTAAGTCGTAGAGTAAACTACCTGTTGCGACCTTCCAGAGTAATCTGGTTGAAAAATCTAGCTGTATCGGTGAAGCCTAAGAAACTTGGATGTTTTACGGTAATACCGAGGGAAGTCTTCGTGACCCCGTAGAGACTACACGCTAGCCCCCGCCAAGCGGGGTGAAGATATAGTCCAGGCTCCGACTAAAGTCGGAGGTAAAACCTGAACAAGGTATCCGTACTGGAAGGTGCGGATGGATCACCTCCTTTCTAAGGAGATGTTCGGCAATCCCGCGGAGCAATTTATTGCAAAGTGGGAAAACTAACTAACCCCGAGATCTAAGAAAACCGTTTCTCGATAATCTAACGGAATCGTATTCCGATCGCATCCAGACTATTAAAGAATTTGTATCGCACTTTACTTAAAAGAAAAGCCCACCTTTACCGGTGGGCTTTTTGGTGGGTAAAGTTACTTTTGTCATCCTGGCTCGACCAGGATCTGCCTTGATTCTGGCGTCCCCCGCCCTGGCGGGGTCCCCAGAATGACATCTGGAGAAATTTGCCTTATGATGCTGTTTCAAAACAGCATTTCCAACTTCGTTTCAAAAAGTTTAGAAGAGGCTAATCTCTGAGTTTTCCCAAGAGTTTGGTGGAGATGAAGGCGAGATAGGAGGACTATGATGCGGAGGAAAGGAGGCTGAGGGAGGAGAAAGAAACAGCAGCCGTAGCATTGAGGCAATCGGAAGAGCGGATGGAGGCACATCAGAATTTCACCACTGTGGTCAAGCTTCTCTTGACCTCCTGGCGAGACGCAGATGCCGGCAAATATGGCGATGCCTACTTCTTTGTGGGCCAGGTAAACGATGCCTGGGTGGTTGTTCGGGAGTTTTTGCCCGAAGGTGCGCCGGTTTGCACAGATCGGGGAGAATGGCGGCGGTACGTCGACTCTCGCGAATGGTGGCGTGCCCCCTTCGACAGGGTAAGGCCAGGTTTGCCTGTCGTTTCGCTTGCAGAAGTGAAGACTTACGCTTGCCCCCATTGCGGTGAGGCCAGGCCGGTAGTGGAACATTACGTTCAGACCTACGATTCCGCCGAAGGAGACAATTGGCTGACGGAACGTCTTGTTTTTTGCACGGACTGCAAAGCCGCGTCTCCGGTTGCCCAGCCGCATAACTCCAGTATGCGGATGCGCTAGCCTCCGACTTGCTTGTTTGGCCCAGATGATCTTTTCAAAAAAGGTTATCTGGGCTTTTTATCTCACGTGTCATTCCCGCGGAAGCGGGAATCTATATGGATATGGATATTTTTGGATCCTCGCCTGCGCGAGGCGAGCCTGGCGCAGGGATGACAGATGGCAAATGTGCTTCATATCTATTCGCCGACACAAAAAGAACCCTCCGTGGTGTGAATTTCTCCACACTTTGGAGGGTGTTGGCAGTGTTGCGGCAGGAGAGACTAGTTGTTGAGACTTTTGCCAGCAAGAATCGGGAATGCGTCTTCGAGGTACGTTCGCATTGCGTCGAGGCGCAGCGCATCTTCAGGCATACGCGTTCGCAACCTACCCTCCGCATCGATGCTCAACTCCGGAAACTCCTTGACAAGCGGATCAAGCAAGTGGAGTGTTTCGGGTCCGAGACCGCCTGCAATTCCGATACCAAGCGTTGGGTGCTTGCGAGCAGCGCGAAGGTATTCGGCCCCTTTGACTGCGTCGAAGGGTTTGCCCTTTCCGCCACTTGAATCAACAAGGATCGCGTCGATCATTGGCAGATGCGCGCCGACAAGTTGTGTGAAGAGCGTTTCGGGACGATCTGTGCTGTAGTGGACGAGATTCAAAGCCCGCGCGTCATTGGTGAGAATACTTGCGATTGCTTCTCTCTTCGGGTAGCGACCAGGCCACTTGTTGTGTTGTCCCGCCAGCGTTTTGGAGCTTGCAAGAACTCCGACCATGAGGCGACGCGTTGATCCGGCAGGGACCATAGCGAGAGCTTCGTTAACTTCGGCGGAAGACATGAAGCCCGTCACACCAACATAGGGACCAACTTTTCTAGCCACTTCGACTCTCCTTGTTAGGGTGCGAATTTCCAGCAGGATGACCTGCCAGTTAGCGGAAGTATACGCAAATATTATTGTCTTGTCATCCCTGCGTATGCAGGGATCCAATTAATGTAGATTCCCGCCTCCGCGGCGTAAGTTCTAATTCGAATCGCAACCCCTAGAGTAAAATATTTAGCTTCAAGGGGGTGAAACACAATTAAACATAAAAAGATTAAGG
>MHBW01000019.1 GCA_001816385.1 Candidatus Blackburnbacteria bacterium RIFCSPHIGHO2_01_FULL_43_15b | reverse complement strand
GAAAAAGCCAATTATTTATGCTTTTATAGACAGCCAGAATTTAAACCTGGGGACAAGTAAAAATATTGATAAAGTGAATAAGAGAATTTATACAGGATGGAGGCTGGATTTTAAAAAATTCAGGAGGTACTTGTCTAGTAAATTCCATGTTGCAAAGGCATTTTTATTTATTGGATACATAAAACAAAACGAAAAGCTTTATAAAATGCTCAGGTTATGTGGTTATGAATTAATTTTTAAACCAACAGTAAAAGACGACCAGGGGAAAGCTAAAGGTAATGCGGTAGAATATCCAAAATACGATAAAGCAGTGATGGTTTCAGGAGATGGAGATTTTCACTGTCTGGTGGAATATTTAGTAAGTCAAAACAAACTTTTCCGTATCCTCGCTCCCAATAAACATTATTCACGGTTACTGCATAAATACAATCGATACGTAGTCCGGGTAGACCTGCTGCAAAATTCCTTAAGGCTGGAGAAACCAATAAAAAAGACCGAGATCAGCGGTCGGTCGAAACCTTAGGCTGCTTAGCTCGGTCATCGTGATGAAATCAATATACCATATGAACAGACTTTTGTCAAATTTTAAAAAGGTCATCCCCGGCTTCCTCCTGTCATTCCGCACTTGATGCGGAATCTATTGCAAAGCAACAAGGTTCTGACGCCAGCCAGGTTCTTATTTAAATGGATTCCCGCCTGCGCGGGAATGACAATGCTGTTTCTTTTTCTCTTTACCCCCTCCTCTGCTTTAGCTGCTACTGTTACCTGGGATGGAGGAGCATTTGGGACTTTAACCCAAAACAACAAGAAACTCAACAAATAATTAGAGAAATTTGGTAAGATAAAAAGAGCATGAAAAATTACTCTTTATTAAGAAACCAAACATATAAAAAATATAAAACAATAAAATCTGTTCACTGTCCTTATCTGAAAACAAAGGTCACTTTCAATAGTAATGGTTTCCGCCATTTTATTTATAAAGCTGGCGGTAAAAAACGAGATGAGGAATCTCAAGTTTTGCGCTTTCAACTGCTAGGTCAGGCAGTAAAAATTCTGAAAGTTACTACTACGCTTCAGGAATATCAATCAGACAGCAAAGAAAGACTAGTTGAAGAACACAATCAGCAAGTATCCAAAATTGTCACTATTATCTATTTCGGCTTTATTGCTATTTTGGATGGTTGGAAATTTAAGGTGATTGTCAAAAAAATCGGCAATGGCCATCCCTTTTTCTGGAGTGTGATTCCCAATTGGCGAACAAGAGCAAAAGAGAAATTGTTTCACAAAGGAAATATGGAGGAAGATTAAAAAATGCCTGTTTGTCGGTACTCCAATTTATGGGACCGGCTGAGCCCGAAGGCTAACAGGCAAAATTAATATACCATATGAACAAACTTTTGTCAAATTTAAAAAAAGCCATCTTGTTATTCCGGGCGGGCTTTTCGTTATTCATCATTCTAACTCCCATCATTCTTTATTCCTTATTCTTCATTCTGCCCCAAAAGGCCTTGGCAGCTACAGTCACCTGGGATGGGGGAAGTAGTGGGTCATGGAATACAGCTGCTAATACTGGTGCTATTACTCAAAAAATAATAAACTAGATATATGATTAAAAAACCAACTTTTCCAAGAAGGAATAGTCAGGTTTCATTATTTATTGACGTCTCAAATATTTACTATAGCCAACAAACTCTGGGTTGGAAGATTGACTATAGCAAAGTGCTTAACTACTTTAAAAATCATACTAAACTGGTTTCAGCTTTTTTCTACAGTGGGGTGGTATCAAAAGACGCCAAACAGCAAAAATTCTTTTCGAAGATGAAACAGTTTGGTTTCGTTGTCAAAACAAAAGAGGTAAAATGGATCAGAGACAAAAATAGTAAAACCCTAAAGGGTAAAGGTAATTTAGACATTGAATTAGCCCTGGATATGAGTCATACCACTAAAAAATATACTGTGGCAGTGTTATTTTCAGGAGATTCTGACTTTACACCTGTGGTTGAGTTTGTTCAAGCAAAAAGAAAAAAGGTAATTGTTTTTTCTTCAAGAGGACATATTTCCAGGGAGTTAGCCAGAGCTGCGGATTTGTATATCCCATTTGAATCAATGCGGGAAGAATTTGAAAGAAAGATATCTTAAAAAAATCACCCCCGATTGCTCGGGGGGATGTTTAGTAGCTAATTTATATCATATGGAAACATTTTTGTCAAATTTAAAAAGAGCCATCTTGTCATTCCGGACTTCTTCCTGTCATTCCGGCATACGTCAGGGTCTATAGATTTTGTCATTCCCCTGTAGAGGGGAATCCAATAAGCAGATGAACTATTATGTTAATAAATAAGACAAACCCTAATTGGGATGATTTATATGAACAAATTATTTAAACCTAAAGTCTGGTTTTTTAATTGGATTCCCGCCTGCGCGGGAATGACAATGCTGTTTCTTTTTCTCTTTACCCCTTCCTCTGCTTTAGCTGCAGCAGTAAGTTGGGATGGGGGGGCTTCAGGGTCATGGAATACAGCTGCTAATTGGAGTAATGACAGTATCCCTACCTCTTCAGATGATGTGACTATTGATAATGCTGCTGTTACTACCTCTTCTAATATCTCCTTCTCTACCCTGACTATTGGCAGCGGGACTTATACTACCTCTTTAACTCTAACCAATAACATTACCTCAGGAGGGTCAATCACAATCAACAATGCCGGGACTTTAACCCAAAACAACAAAGTCCAGCAAGTTCTCACAGGTACCATGACTATAAACAGTGGAGGCAACCTCACCCACACCGCCAACACTACCACTAACTTATACAACGTCAACTTCTCCGCAGCAACAATTACTATTAACACAGGTGGAACTATTAATCTTAATGGTAAAGGCTATACAGGAACAACTGGCAGCGTTAATGGTAATGGGCCAGGAGCAGGTGTGACTAATAGTACTACTGCTGGTGGTGGTGCTCATGGTGGAGTTGGTGGTCAAGGTGGTTCTAGTGCAGCTACTGGTGGATCTAGTAATGATTCAGTCACAAATCCAACTGATTTAGGAAGTGGAGGAGGCAGTGGTGGTCCTGCTGCTAATATTGGTGGAAATGGTGGAGGAATCCCCCTCACCCCCACCCTCTCCCACAAGGGGAGAGGGGAAATAAGGGAGTTTAGAGGAAGATAAAGGAGATTAAAGGATAGTAAAGGAGGTTAGGAATGACAGAAAGAACCAAAACTCAGGCATCCGGTTTGGCCCTTCGACTGGTACTCCTTGAGTACCGGAACACTATAACTGTCATCCCGACCGAGGAGGAACGTAACTTGTTGTCATCCCGACCGAAGTGGAGGGATCTCGTACAACTAACTATGAGTAAAAGCTATTATGTCTATATCCTTAGAAATAAGTCAGGTAACTTTTATATAGGCATCACAGATAATTTAACAAGAAGGGTTTGGGAGCATAAAGGTAAATTTGTTAAAGGTTTCACTGAAAAATATAATATTGATAAGCTTATTTATTATGAAATTTACTCAGACCCGGAAAATGCAATACTCCGGGAAAAACAGCTTAAAAATTGGAATAGGAAGAAAAAGATTAATTTGATAATAAAGATGAATCCGAAGTTTGAGGAAATTACTCTTGATAAGCTTGTGTGAAAGAGTGTGTCATCCCGACTAAGCGTAGCGCATGGAGGGATCTCACACACCAAACTCTGGTGCAAGAGATGCCTCGACTACGCTCGGCATGACAAACAGGACGCTCGGAATGACAGGAGAAACCAAAACAGCGCTATCCGCTTTGGCCCAAGTACAGGCAGCCCACAATCCGTCATTGCGACGTAGCACATTATTTACTAACCCACCACATCTTCCCATCCGTTACCACTTCAATATCCCCTTCCTGATCAGTGCGCAAAGTTTGTACTCCTTTCAAAAGGTTTAGGGTTTCGGGGCTGGGATGACCAAAACGGTTGTTGCGACCCACCGAAATTACCGCCAGTTGGGGGCTTACCGCTTTTAAAAGGCCTTCGGTTAAACCATTTTTTGAACCGTGATGAGGAACTTTGAGAACTGTAGTAGCGGATTTCAATCCGCGCTCCCCCTCTTGGCGCGCAATGAATTGCGCTACTGCATCTGTAGCCGGCGGCTGCAAATCTCCGGTTAAAAGCGCCTTAAAGTTCCCGAATTTTAATAGGTAAACTAGAGAAAGCTCATTTGTCTCTTTGCCGGTCGAGGTGGAAAGAACCGCCCCTTCCTTTGTCATTCCTGCGGAGGCAGGAACCCAATCAATATCTTTTTGGTTCCCCGCCTGCGCGGGGATGACAGTTTGCGCAAAGTACTCCCTTGTCGGCCAAACCTCCTCCATCTCCCACACACGCCAGGCACGCGAGGTGACACCTGGCGAGGCTAGATCGATTCTTTGCCCCGCATAGCCATAATGCACGCGCATCCCCTCCTTTTCTTCTGCCTGCACCACCTTTTGGAAAGCGGCAAAAGACGCGTCATCTTTTGACAATTGAGGCGCAACATAGTTTTCGACCTTATAATTTTTCAAGATACTAACCAGTCCTGTATAGTGGTCGGTGTCCGGATTGGTCAAAATTACAACCTCTACTTTTCTATCCCAAAATGGGAGATAACGGCTCATACAGGATAATATTGAGTCATTTGGGCCGCCATCAACGATCACTTGCTTGTCCTTTTGATACAGTAGTATACCGTCCCCCTGCCCAACGTCACAAAAGACCATATGGAGATTATTGTCCGGCAAGACAAGATTGGCAGCCACCACTAAAATAAGCGATAAGGTTAAAAAGATAAATAATAAACGCCAGACTTTTGTCATGTATTTACTATGTCATTCCGACCGCAGAGCCGGAATCTATACAAATAGATTCCCACTTTCGTGGGAATGACACACAGATCTGCGAGAATCCGCTCTTTATCCGCGCGAATCACTTTCCAAAGAATTCAACTATGCGTACAAAGTATTCAAGCGGTAACCACAGAAACCACGCTAGTACTTGTCCCATAGCCTCACCGAAGCTGGAAAACGGGGGCGGGCCAATACCTTTCAACAGGCCAACTCCTCCCATCACCATTCCTCCCGCCATAATCGGCGGAATAGTCCATAATACTAGAGGATTAACCAACAGCGCACTCCAGGATATGCTCCCAAATTTCCAAAAGATCAAAGGGGCCACCGCAATTTGCGCGCCCAGGCTTGTTCCCAAGTCGCTCTGGATTACCCTGGGCAAACCCCTTATCCCCCTTACTCCCCCTATTTTCCCTACAATTCTTCCCCCCAACAAAATCACCCCGGCCGTCGCTAAAAAGGAAAGCTGAAAACCTAAATCAAAAAGCCAAAGAGGATTGACAAAAAGCATCAAAACCGCTGTCAGCACTAATGCCCGAATGCTGCTACTCTCTTTACCCACTCCCTGGGCAAGAAACGCAACAGAGGCCATAACTCCCGCCCGGACAATTGGTGCCTGCCAGCCAATTACTAATACATAAAGCCACACTAAAACTACCGTCATAACTATCGCCCACTTTCTTCTAAGCCACCCGACTAAAATTGACAAAACTGCTCCCGCAAAAAGCGAAATATTAGTTCCCGAAGCAACGACAACATGGAGAGTACCTGTATTGCGCAATGCGTCAAGAAATTGAGAATCGAGGCTGGATTTTGTACCCAATACTATCCCTGACAAAAGCGCTGCATGCTTTGCCGGCAGGACTTTATAATAAAAGTTAACAATCCGCGCTCTTAAAGAAAAAGCCATCAACAAACTTTTGGAGGCGCTGATTTTTACAACAACCGGCTCTTCAAGATTCCAGTTCCTGCCGAAAGGCCTGGCTATCCCCCTCACTTGAATCTTATCACCGTATTGATAATCCCCGGCCGGTACAAAGAAAGAAAACTCCCCCACAACAAGTCTTTGCTCATCGCGATAGATTTTAGGCTGGTCAGAAATGGCGCCCGTAATCTGCACCCGATCACCCTCGGTCAAGGTGTACTTAACACTATCATAACGGTACAGGTAAATACCAGCCAGGAATACAAAAATTAGGCAATACCCAACAATTAACTTCATAATTTTCAAACTGTCATCCCCGATCTAGTCGGGGATCCAAAAATAAGGTTCTTCATTGGATTCCCGCCTTCGCGGGAATGACAGGTGCGGTGCGGAATGACACTATCCTACGGCGCGGCAATCGCGCCTTTCACCTTCTCGTATACGCTTTTGGGCAGGATTTTGCGGGTCAGCAATTCTTCCACACTTGAAAATGGACGGCCGGTAATAATGCTCTGAGCTCTTGTTCCCCCAATTCCCGGCAACGCGTCTAATTCTTTTAAGGAGGCGGAGTTAAGATTTGTAAGGCTGGGGGTTCCCTTATTCCCCCCATTTCCCTTACTCGGAATATAAACTTTTTGGCCGTCGGAAACTTTGGCTGCACGGTTTAAATTCTTCGCCACCCAATCGCGATCCGCCGCGGCAGACAAACCATCTGCTTTGATTAGCAAATCATCAACCCGAGCGCCAATTTCAAGTTGGTAAACGCCCGGCTTGAGCACGTTTCCAGATATTTCTACTGTCACCACCTGCTTTTCCGCCGTCATCCCAGGCGAAGCCCCGTCAAAGGCGGGCGAAGCCGAGGGATCTGTCTCACTCCCCAAAACTTTAACTTCGGTCGAATCTAAAATTCCCGAGCGAAAAAGAAAGACTCCAACTCCCAAAAATAAGAGGCCGAAGAGAACCAGAGTCACCATCTTGCGGTTAGCATGCAACCAGGCTTCTATCTTCACAAGCTTAAGTGTGGTACTAAAAATGTCCCGATGTCAAATTGCAAAACACCCAGAGCCTTTTTCCCTACACATATTGACTGTAGACCCGCGATCGCGGGAAAATCATCAAGGCTAATTTGCAATTTTAAGGAATTTACTCAACAACGAAGTTTACCAACCTGCCGGGGACAAAGACGATCTTTTTAATTCCTTTTCCATCCAAATACTTTACCACGCCTTTTTCTTCCTTTGCTTTTTTGGTCACAAATTCTTCTCTCCTTGCACTATCGCTATCCACCAACACTACCCCCCTCACTTTACCATTTACTTGTATGGGGATTTGCACAACTTCATCTTGGGCCAGTTCGGGGTCATACTCCGGCCATTGTTGCTGATGAATAGACACAAACTCGCCACTTTGTGGTCTCGCAATGACGCGCTGGTACAGTTCTTCCGTCATATGCGGAGCAAACGGTGCCAACAAAAGCACCAAAACTCTGCTTGTCTCCTCAAGTTCCGCGCACTTAACTTTAGCCGCTCCAACCGGCCTTTGATCTCCATGGCCTTCCAACCGCTTAATCAAATCCTCCAAAAAATTTGCATATTCCATAAGTGTGGCTATTGCTGTGTTAAACTTTAAACCTTCTATGTCTTCGGTTACCTTTTTTATAGTTTGATGCATTTTTCTATATACTTCACGGCTGTCACTTTCGTTGGAAATTGGAAATTGCTCGCCTCGCGAAGCGGGGAAATTGGAAATTTCGCCAACTAGCCTCCATGCACGCTTTATAAACCTGCTCATCCCCTCAACCCCAATCATACTCCAAGGCTTGGCTGCATCAAAAGGCCCCATAAACATCTCATACATGCGCAAAGTATCTGACCCGTATTTTGGAATAATATCGTCAGGCGTAACAACATTTCCCCATCTTTTGCTCATTTTTCTTGAATCCGGGCCCAAAATCCAACCTGGGGCACGCAACTTTAAGAAAGGTTCATCCCCCAAAGTTTTGTCAATTAACCCTTCATCGTACAAGAACTTCCAAAAAAATCTGGCAAAAAGCAGATGCTGGACAACATGCCCGCCACCTACATAAATATCAACCGGCAGCCACTTTTTAACATTTTCCTGACTTGCAAACTCGGATATGTTGTGCGGGTCGGTAAATCTAATAAAATACCAGGAAGAATCAACATAACCATCCATTGTGTCAACTTCTCGCCGTGCCGGCCCACCACAGATTGGGCAAACAACACCTTCATGGAACGACTTGGATCGGGCAATCGGCGACTCTCCAGTCGGCTTGAAATCTACATCTTTCGGTAACAAAACTGGTAAATCTGAATCAGGTACTGTATACCAACCCTGCATATCTTCCCTCTCGCCTTTTCCGTCCAATGCGCACTTTTCGCAAAAAACCATTGGGATAGGCGTTCCCCAATAGCGCTGTCTTGAGATTAACCAGTCGCGAAGATGATATGTAGTCACTCTTGTCCCCCAACCTTTTTCTTCCAAATAGTCCATTATCTTCTCGATCGCGAGGTTAATGCCCATATTGTTTAGAAAGCCGGAGTTGATCATTGTTCCTTCTTTTTCCTGGACTTGCCTGGCTTCGGCTATAGGAGAAGTGTCACCATCTGAACCTACAACAACTCGAACAACTGGCAGTCCAAACTCTTGCGCAAACTCAAAATCACGAAGATCGTGTCCTGGAACACCCATAACCGCTCCAGTGCCAAACTCCATCAAGACAAAGTCTGATACCCATATGGGCATTCTCTCCTCGTTAAGCTGGTTTACAGCATAAACTCCCGTAAACACACCTGTTTTTTTACGCCCCTCTGCGATTCGATCTTCTGTTGTTTTTCCACGAACGCTTTTGATATATTCCTTTACAGTTTGATGGTTTTCTTTAATGGCCAGTTTAAGTGCTAATGGATGTTCTGGAGCGATAACAACAAATGTTGCGCCAAAATTGGTATCTGGTCTTGTCGTAAAAACACGAATAGTCTCTTTGCTACCTTGGATAGGATATTCAATTTCAATCCCCTCTTTTCTGCCAATCCAATTCTTCTGCTGCACTTTAACCTCATTAAGCCAATCAATACCATCCAAACCAGATATTAACCTATCAGCATATGCCGTTATTCTCAAAAACCATTGATCTAACTTTTTCAAAACTACTGGCGTCTCGCAACGCTCACATTTTCCGTCAACAACTTGTTCATTGGCCAAAACTGTCTCGCAAGACGGGCACCAATTGACATCTGCCTTTTTTTTGTACGCTAAACCTTTCTTAAACAGCAAAGTAAATAGCCATTGATTCCATTTGTAATAGTTTGGATAACTTGAGGTAATTTCGCGGTTCCAGTCA
>MHBW01000018.1:4113-6969 GCA_001816385.1 Candidatus Blackburnbacteria bacterium RIFCSPHIGHO2_01_FULL_43_15b | reverse complement strand
CTTATTTTCTTCGGCGGGGGGTGTGGGGGGAGCCGACAAAAAATGGAAAGGAAATTTTTGGTTTTGCTTCGCCGTTTCAGTCTCCGAAAAGAGTAATCATATTATAACATTTTTGTTCGCTCTTTTCTCCGCCCTCACGGCGACCGAGGCGCACCCGTATCCGCGTTTGGTGGTAGCTTGAAACTCTGTAGCTTCGACCGAGTTCGGTGGTAACTCAAAGAATATGGATTGTGCGAGGCACAAACAAATCTGTATGTGCTTGCCCCGCCCGCCCTGTGCGCGCATTATGTTTTTATATTTGCCGATTTAGCAGATCGGCAACTCCCTTTATACGTTCTCACCAGATAGAGAATCTACCTCTTTCCAAAATGCTTTTTCATCCTTTCCCGAATTGTTAGATTTAAGATTTTTTATCTTATCTACTACTATTTTTTTATTCTCGTTTTCTGGCCAAACCTTAAGGCGGTCTAACAGGTCCTTAAAATCCTTTTCGTATTTTGGGTAACGCGGTTTAAGCTCATCTAATACCTCAAGTGCCACCTCTAATGTTAGTTTATCTTTATCTTGTTTCAGCATATCGAAAAGAGTGTATATAAAATCGCCTGCCGGAGTTTCTTGCATTATTGGAATTAAGTCGGCAACAGATTTTAATACGAATCTATGATTTGAATTCAGGGCTTTGCCGGGTTGTCTCAACCAATCCAACGTTTCCTTACCAATTTCACGCCTCTTTTCTTCGCTCAACGAATCTGTGTTAGAGAGTAAATTTAGGCCTGCTTCTTGAGAAGCTGGGGTGTCTGACTTTAGGAGGGCTTTTATTTGATTGACTACTTGGTCTTTCAAATCTGCTGGGTCATTCTTGTTTAGTTGGCTCGGCAAGTAATCATAAATCAAAACTTGTTCGCCGAGTGGCATTGATGGAAGTTTACTAAGTAGGTTTCTTACAATCGCCTGTCTATCGGGCAGGTTATCACCAAGTTTTTTTAGAAAGCTTAAACTACTTACCCCTTTCTGATTGATAAGGTTTGTAATAAGTTCAACCTTCTTACTTTTATCCGCTCTCTTATAAATTACATCTAAAAAGGCATCGTCCCCCATACTTTTCTTTGAGAGAGATTGGAAGAAATCGTTTATAAATCTTTCAGCGGTTTCTTTCTGCCAATAACCCAAAACTTCTTCAACTTTAGGCGCGGAAGCTTGTTGGCAATAAGTGTTTATGAGATTATTGAGTTCAGTTTTTTGAGCGTCTGGAGCGGAGAAACTTAACCACCGGAGGTTGTTGATGAATGAAGTGCGATTATCCCAACTCCCTATACTGTTGAAAGCTTGAGTGAACTGCTTTATCAATTGTATCTTAACTCCATCATCAATACTCTTTAATTCATCGCGAAATTCACTAAAAACTTCACCGCAGGCCTTCATAAGAGTTTCCTTTTCCGCGCGATAATCTGGATGGTCAGATGTCTCTTTTTGAATCAATTCTGAAATTTTCTGTAATATAATGGCGGTTTTGCCCTTCTTAATGACAAAATCTTTGAACTGAAAAATTGTTTTTGCGTCTTTCAGAAAAGTTTGGTTGTTTATGTTCGTGATGAATTTTTCAAATGCCTGCGGAGTTATAAAGTCTTCTTGTTCTTTTAGCTTTTCAAATAGAGAAATAATCTCAAAGTTAGTTGAGAAATATTCATCAATAAATTTAGAAATCTGCATACGGGTATCACTATCTATCAGGCGGACATTCTGTTTAAGGTTCACGAGAATTTCTTTTACAAGTTTCAATCCGTCAGGTTTGCGGACTTCTTCACTACCTAATGCTAAAGCATAACGCTTGATTAACGGATTACGGAACTTAGAATCCAAAACTTCTTTGGTTAAAATATTAGTGAAAATAAGATTTGTTGGAAGATTGGCAAAAAATTGCCATAAATCAACATCCAATGCTCGTGATATTGTTTCGTAATATCGTTTTTTTGAAGTAGTAATTTTTAACTCATTAAACACTTCCAAGTGTGTTATAAAGATATTTTTCAACAAATCTTTTTGGTTGCTATATTTTCGGAGCAAGAGTTCTATGAAATCTATAACAGCTTCTTTATTTGTTTCCTTTTGGATTATTTCTTTTACTTTCTCATTATTTCCCTCAACTAAAGCAATCGTTAAACCACTGGAATTTGCTAACTGGCTTGAAATAGTCGGCTCTTTGAAGTAAATGAATGGTTCTGCATTATCAACCGTAATTCGGCTCGTATTAATCATAAAATCTCGGAGTTCATTTTCATCACCATCTCTTAAAATATTTTCTGGCTCAAACCACTTATCTTTCAATCTTTGGTAGGCCTTAGGGTATTTCTGTTTTAAAACCAGAACTTTAGCAAGATAAGAAACATTGTTTTTTATTCTATCCCACACTTCGGTTTTAGAGGCCAGCACCAACGCCGAAATAAGATTATTTATAAATTGTTTTATTTCACGCGGATTGCTTGAAAAAGCACTTCCGATAACAAGTACTACATCTTCTTGTTTTAACAACTCCTTTATTTCTCCCGTATCCTCAATAACTTTTTCAGTAAAGATGTGTAAATCCGCTTCGATAAACTCTGGCATCCAAATAACGACATTAAACAATTTCCTTAAATACTCCGAGGGGTCAAAGTCATTGTCTTTATCTTTAATCTGATAAAAACTTTTGATTTGATTATTTATAGCTTCAGAATCGCAAGGAATAATAAAGGTTAAACCCGCAATGTCTTTTGGGTCTAAAAATGTTTTTATGGTAGAGAGAATTTTTATAGCGGTATCGCCTTGAACCCTATCAATATTGTCAAAAACAATAACAACTCTTTTATTTATTTTCCC
>MHBW01000018.1:677-3975 GCA_001816385.1 Candidatus Blackburnbacteria bacterium RIFCSPHIGHO2_01_FULL_43_15b | reverse complement strand
AATGGGCAATAGTAAAACGCCCAATAGAGAAAACGAACTCACAACGGCGGCAAAGTTTTTAATTGTCTGTATAACAAGGTTCCCATCACTAAAAAGAGTTTCTAAACCAACCCAAACAAGTAATAATCCGACAGCGATAACGAGTAGCCAATTAGTTTTTAGAAAGGAGAAAAACTTTTCCTTAAAAGTTTTTCTTTTAGATTCTCCACTAACGACTTCTACTTCTCCCCGTGTTTCAGTTGCTTTGCTTAGGGGGTCTAAAATAGCTGGGTCAATTTGTTCGCCTTCGTTATTCAAAAACTCCACCAACTTAATCAAGAAGATTCTGCGGAGAGAATCATCTTGATATTTCCACGCATCAAAAACAAACATCGGTTGTTTAAGTTCACTTCTAATCATTTCAATAATTGTGCTTTTCCCCGTTCCCCATCTACTAAAAAGTCCAATTGTGTGAACACAGGATTCATTTTCAAGTATTTCCTGTAATGCTGGGGCAACTTTTTTGTGGTAAAACTCAAACACCCCTTCTTCATTACCTAAGGGGACATCCTTCAAAAACTTAAATTTTAATTTTTCGGCCATAATTTTATGCTAAAATCATTTGCTCCACCTTCTTTTGGGCGGAGAGTAGAACTTCGTCGGCTTCCGTTTTTAACGCTCTTACTTTTTTATAAAATGAACCTACCCCGCTGACAATTCTTTCTTGGGTTTCCGTGCTGGGTAAAGGCACAACCAAATTTCTTAATGCTTGATAATCTAACGCGGGGCGCGTGCCGCCCGTTGTATAACGAAAAGACAAATCTCGTCCGGCCTTGGTATTGAAAAAAGCCGCGACATATTCAGGTAAGATTTTTGTCTTGCTAACCTCTCTCTGTAAATGAATACGGACGGAGTGTTGATTGATATTGCCCTCAAAATTTTCTGGCACAACAGCGACACTTCCGATGCGCCCCGTTATAGTGAAAACCAAATCATCTTTTTTAAGTTGCGACCGTTTCAGCATTGTTTGGTGAACTTCCGGTTTAATAAACTTTACATCGTCAAGGATTAGCCCCATTTCTGTAATGTTCTGAACTCGTAGAAACGGCACGCCGCCCTCATCTAAATAATAATCGTCCGTAACTTTCGGTGTCGCTCCGCCGGACATCTCGGCAATAGCTTCGCCAAGCGCAAAATGTTTTTGCTTTTCAATCTGGTCCAATAATTTACGCAGTAGTGGTTTATAGAATAGAGTATCAAGGCGACCTTCAACTTCATTGCTCCAAATCTGAAATACTTGCTCCGTTTTCCCTTCGGGGATGCTTATACCAAGCTCGCCAAAAACATAATTATCAATTGAGAGGGCAACTTGTTTGGCTTCTTCTTCTAATTTTTTTGCCTTCCGTCTTGCGGCAAACGCAAGATTTGCGACCTTCTTTTGTTCGGCAATAGATAATTTTGTAATTCTAATTTTGAAAAAATCATCAAGCCGTAGATTTTTTATGCCCGTCGTCTGATTCTGTAAAAATTCTGTATAACCGAGGTGATAAATCAACTGTAAAAAAGTAAAAACATACTCCGGCAAAAAAGAACTGTCAGCAATTCTTGTCTTTTGTAGAAAATTACTAAACACAACCGGCTTATCAAAAGGTAATTCTTCAACAAAGGCAATGCGGCCAACTGGCTGAACGGGACTTCCACCTGATTTTTCAATTAGAATATCGCCCTTTTGTAGAGCAAGTTTTTCAACTTTACTATTTTTGATGTATCGTTGGGCGACATCACTAAAATTGAGATTGTATTTGTTATCAAAATTCGTATTTCTTAAAACATAACAGAGACGATATTCGGGGGTTGGTTCAAAGGTATCGGGGTCTTCACCCCAATCTCCGGCAATAGAAAACTCAACTATCGCCGCCAATGATGGAGCTTCATGTTTAGTGTCGTTTATAGAAGCGACAAGTTTTTTGAAAACGGGACGATAGAAGAAGGGGTCAAGCCGTGTTTCAATTTCATCGCTCCAAATTGTAAAAGTTTCTAATTGCTTAAGATTGTTAGTCATACTACTTTTTGAAGACCTGATACTGCTTCAAAATTATTGGTAAATCGTTTATAGGGTCAATCTTCCCTGTTGCTTCATAACCAATATGCTCGGCAATAGCCATAAAAATTTTATAGCGTCCCAGCTTTTCCTTACCGCCCTTCTTACGAATGAATACAAGCGATGATTTCACGCCTGCGCCGAAGTGGGTAAATGCGAATTGCGGCAAACTGATGATTGCCTGTATCTGTGTTTTTTCTATTAGAAAATCTCGGACATATTGTAAAGTTGAGTTAGATAAAATACCGTCCGGTAGAACTATCGCCATTTGGCCAGTTTCCGGTTTCAGAAAATCCACACACCGCTCAATGAATAATACTTCTGTTTTTTGATTATCCAACGCCTTGGCTTTACCCTTCGCGTCTGTCTTTTTACCGAGCGCAAATTTTTCAAGATACGGATGTTCGCTTCTTTTTACATTCGCTCCAAACGGCGGATTGGTAACGATTATGTCAAAGTGGTTTTTAGCAAAGCCCGGATTTTTGGCCGTCATTTTCTCTATGTCGTTTAGCGCGTCGTGGCCGATTACGTTCGTATGGCCGTCATCGTGAATAATCATATTCATTTTGGCAACGCGGGCGATGGAATCGTTAATCTCAATACCAAAAAGGTTATTTTGGGCAAAATCGTGCCAGTATCGCCATTGTTCTTTTTCTTCGTCGGGATAATACCCTTTTGCTTGCGCGCGGACTTCATCAAGCGCGTGGAGCAGGAAGCCGCCCGAACCGCAAGCAGGGTCAAGCACGAGGTCGTCATTTTTCACGCCCATCATTTTTACGGCAAAACTAACAATGTTGCGCGGCGTAAAGAATTGCCCGCTTTTACCCTTGAAAAAGTCCTCCATAAAATGCTCAAAGGCAACGCCCTTTGTGTCCAAATCTGTTTTATCAAGAGAAATACCTTGTAAGTGTTCTACGACTGTGTAAAGTTCTTCCCGCTCAACTTTCAAATCTTCCTTAAACACTTCGGGGTCAATCTTTTTTGCCTCCTGATAAATTGCGTTGATGCGTTTATAGACACTCTCCGCGCTTTCGTGCGTTTTGATTTGAAAATCGTAGGGATCGCCCGTCTTGCGACCTCGCTTTTCATCACGAATTTTTACAAAGATTATTTTTGCGAACTCATCAAACGCCGTTGTCGGGGCACGCTTACCGCCAGCCCATAGCGTATCGTGGCATTTTTGAAACGCGCGCTTGAGGTCGTCTTGGTCAATCGGTT
>MHBW01000018.1:496-631 GCA_001816385.1 Candidatus Blackburnbacteria bacterium RIFCSPHIGHO2_01_FULL_43_15b | reverse complement strand
CTTGCCGTAAGAAATTGGAATTTCGGTAATCGTTGCCTTCTCCGGCTCTTTATCATTCCATGCGGCTGTTTCCATCGCGCGGCGAGTGTTGCCCGCAACGCAATTAGCAAACGGGGTGTGGAGAACGCGCGCATT
>MHBW01000018.1:272-414 GCA_001816385.1 Candidatus Blackburnbacteria bacterium RIFCSPHIGHO2_01_FULL_43_15b | reverse complement strand
CGCTTGCCGTCATCTTCATAAATAACAATGTCGGCATATCGTTCGGGTGTGCGGTCTGGCATTTCTACTTCAAGCTCAATGCGCGCCGCCGGATAGTTGTATTTTTCTATTAAGTCAAAATAATACTCGGCTCGGACTTTTT
>MHBW01000018.1:0-147 GCA_001816385.1 Candidatus Blackburnbacteria bacterium RIFCSPHIGHO2_01_FULL_43_15b | reverse complement strand
ATAGCTATTTCATTAAATCATCAATACTAATATCCAACGCCTTCGCTATCTTCTGAACTGTCTCAATCGTTGGGTTGGGTTTATCGTCAAGCTCCATTTTGACGATGGTTTGAAGCGAAACATCGGCAAGTTTAGAGAGCTTGTCTT
>MHBW01000017.1 GCA_001816385.1 Candidatus Blackburnbacteria bacterium RIFCSPHIGHO2_01_FULL_43_15b | reverse complement strand
GGTTGCGATTCGAATTAGAACTTACGCAGTACTAGTTTGCGGGGGAGAAACAGTCCCAGAGTTGGTAGAACAACATATCAAGACCAGAGAAAAACTTATTAAAGAGTTAGGCATTAAAGTCTAGCCAGGTTCAATACGACAAAGAAAACAAAGTAGACGAAGTTTCCCACCGGATCTTCTACAATTAGTAACCCCAGAACTGTTGATAAATTTTTTTAGGGTTTACCATATTCATCCTCCAGAAACTTCTGAACTGAACGACCTTCAGTGTCGCAAACTCCCAAGCACCGACTAAAATCACGTTCCTCTATATGAAATTCTACATATGCGAAGTCTTGTTCGCCTGTTCCATGATCTATCAAATAGATAACCACCCTCGCGTCTCGATCTCCTTTTATCGTTGCTTTAAATATTCCCAGATACTCATTTAATTCTTTCCTTAATTCTGGTGTGTCGCCGATAGATTCGTCAATACCTGGGAGTTCAACTACAAATCTGGCATCTTTCGTCTCCAATTCTCCTTTTACTAGAATTTTGCAATGTACTATATACCGTGCGAGCTGTTTACCATTTCTATCATTTGCATCTTCGACATTTTCCCCAACCCAATAGTCCAAGATTTTATATTCACCAAAATTTTCATCTATAAATCGCCGTAACGCATCCTTGAGAGTCTCTGCTGGGAATACCTTATCAGAAAAAACTATTGCCTGATGGTCTGCGGCTCGGAAAATTCGAACAACTGATACTTTGCCATCTTCATTCTGGGATGTCAGAAAAATTTTAATAAAATATGGCCCGTGGTTTTTTGATTTAAAAAGCTCGTCTCTTGCGGAGTTATTCGCGTCCATATAGACAATTATACTCTTATATTAGGTCTGTTTCTGGATTACAAGCGTGTCAGCCAATATCTCATTGCTATTATCGCCAAGTTGGCATGCCAGGTGTAGCAATGTAATTTTTGACAATAAAAAGCCCCGTGCTAGTTTGTATATTAGCGAATTTCATACGTAGTTGAAGAGAAATTCAGATTTCTTTTATGCTTTGCAGGCATACTCCTTTGCAACTTTAAATAGAGGGCAATGTCAAATTCAGCTTGCAACAAAGGTTGAGGGAGCAACCACAGGTAACCGGCGGAGCCTGCGATTAAAATCGGGGATTGCTACTTCCAACACCTGATCAAGATGTGAGGCAAAAACAAATTTTATATCTTTCTTCACCTTATCAGGCACATCATCCATATCTTTTTGATTGTCTTGGGGCAAAACAATAGTCTTTATTCCTGCGCGGTGTGCCGCAATCACTTTATCTTTGACTCCACCTATTTCCATAACCCGCCCCCGCAGAGTAATTTCTCCCGTCATAGCTACATCACGCTTGGTTTTTGTGCCTGTTAAGGCTGAGATAAGAGATGTCGCCATCGCCACTCCCGCCGACGGGCCGTCTTTAGGTACTGCGCCCTCTGGAACGTGGATATGAACATCAGTTGCTTTGGAAATCTGATTGCTTATACCCAAAGCAGATGAGTGGCTTCGCGCGTAAGAGAAAGCGGCCATCGCCGACTCCCGCATAACCTCTCCCAGCTGGCCGGTTAAAGTAAGTTTACCTTTCCCCGGCATTAGAGCAGTTTCTACAAAAATTATTTCTCCTCCAACAGGAGTAACTGCCAAACCGGTAGAAATTCCAACCTCATCTTTTTTCTCAGCCAATAGGGAGGTAAACTGTGCCGGACCAAGAAGTTTGCGCAAATCTTCCTTGGCGATTTGCCTGATAGCCTTTTTACCTTCCGCAATACCCCGGGCCAGTTTTCTGGCAACCGTTGCTAGATTTCTCTCCAAACTGCGCACCCCTGCTTCGCGTGTATATCTACTAATAATTTCGCGCAAAGCAGAAGAAGATATCTGGATACCCTCAGACAGGCCATGATTTTTAAGCTGTTTTGGCCACAGATAACCTTTGGCAATATTGTACTTTTCGTCTTCGGTGTAGCCTACAAAACGGATTATCTCCATTCTGTCTCTTAACGCCGGGGGAATAGTATCTAAAATGTTTCCGGTACAAATAAACATGACTTCTGACAAATCAAACGGCACTTCCAGATAGTGATCAGAAAACTCTCTGTTTTGTTCAGGATCCAAAACTTCCAACAAGGCAGAAGATGGATCTCCTCGGAAGTCATTACCAAGTTTATCGATCTCATCAAGCATAAAGACTGGATTTTTAGTTCCGGCATTTTTAATGCCTTGAATAATTCTTCCAGGTAACGCACCAACATAAGTTCGTCTGTGTCCTCTTATCTCTGCCTCATCACGTATACCCCCCAAAGAAATTCGGACAAACTTCCTGCCTAACGCGCGGGCAATTGAACGACCAATTGAAGTCTTACCTACTCCCGGAGGTCCGATAAAGCAAAGGATTGTGGGCGTACCCTCCATAGTTTCATTTTCGGTTTCTGCCTCATCGCCAGAAGAAACATTCTGTCTTTTTTGGGACTCGCCCTTAAGTTTCATGACAGCCAAAAACTCTAAAATACGCTCCTTGGTCTTTTTCAAAGCATAATGATCTTCATCCAAAATTGCGGCTGCCTGTTTTAGTGAAATATCATTTGGAGACTTAATGCTCCAGGGCATTTCAATCAGCCAATCAAGATAATTTCTCACATACCCGCTCTCCGGATGGTTAGGGGACATTTGAATTAAGCGTTTGAGCTCTTTTTCTGCTTTTTTGCGCACATCGCGCGGCATTCCGGCTTCTTTTATTTTACGGCGCAACTCATCAACATCCTCGTCTCCTCCATCATTCTCTCCCAAACCTCGAAGTTCCTGTTGAATTGTTTTTTGATGTTCTTTAAGCATCGCCTTTTTCATTTGTTCTTCAAATCTTTTCTGAGTTTTGGAAGAAATTGTGCGTTCAAGCTCCAATATGCCAACTTCCCGACCCAGCAAATCCTCAACTTTTTTTAACCTGTTTGATAAATCTAAAGTTTCTAAAATATCTTGTTTCTGAGGAGTTTTAATGTCGAGAAGGTAAGCAATCTGGTCAACCAACTCTGCCGCTTCAATTTTTGAAGACAAAAGGCGCATGACGGTTTGAACATCTGCGGGCTTGCCAAGCCTTATGGCTTTTTCAAACAGGTTGACCAAGTGTCGGAATCTGGCTTCTTCTTCAGCAGTCGTAATCAAATTTTCTTCAAAGACATGGACCTTATAAACCGCAAAGGGGTTTTGCGCCACAACTTCTGAGATTCCAATCCGAGCTTTGCCCACAACCAAAACATGTATTTCTTCATCAGCCGGCATAACCTGCTGAACTTCAACTAAAGTCCCGACTTCGTATAAATCGTCTGGCGTGGGATCGGAAATTCGCGCATCCTTTTGGGTAAAAATAGCCAGGAGCCTATCTCCGGAATAGGCAGCCTGAACTGCCGCTTTTGTTTTTGGGCGACCGAAGGTGAGGATGCCTTCAGTGCGGGGGAAAACGACCGAACCGCGCAGTGCTACTACTGGAAGTGTATATGTGTTTGTTTGTTGTGTGTCAAATTCATTAGCCATATCTGGAGATTAATTTAGTTAGCAGTCTAGCATAGCGACTGCTACTTGTCAACCAATGTTTTTCAATTTTTGTGAGGCCAACCCTGACCCTACACCTAAAGTATACCATGCACAAGGAAGCTACTTATGTATAACGACTCTAGTCCCCGGATTATCACTACTTGCCCAAACGGTACCTTTGTTCTCGGGCAAAATCGGGCCAGTCCAGGAAAAGAGTTCTTTGGCAACATTTGTGGGCAAGTTTACGCAACCGTGGCTGTGTGGTTTGCCAAAGTCGTTGTGCCAATACGTTCCATGAAGGCCGTACCCACTCCTGCTTGGAACATCGGCACTTTCAAAGAACATAACATAAGGGACGTTGGGCAAATAGTAGTAATATTTCCCCGACCCGCCCTCCATTTTGACATAACGGAATTTGCCCCAAATTGTAAATTCGCCCTCCGGAGTCGGCGTCCAGGGAAGTCCGGAAGAAACCTTAGTTTCCAAATAAACTTTGTCCCCTTCGCGAGCAATAAGCTTTTGGTCTGTTAAGTTAACTTCAATCCACTTTTTTGCCCCCGCTTGATCCCCTAGAACCTGGGCCAACTTGGTAGTATTATCCTGGACATTTGTCGGAACAGCAATTTTATTGCCCTCAAAGTAGGCTGGCTGTCCCTGTACAAAATTGCCAGAAAGGTCTGAAAATCCACATCCAGAGACGATGGGGTTAGATTTATAAGCTGTGGTATTAAAAAGAACAAAGAACGCCGCAAAAATTAATAAAGGAGGTAAAAACCAAGGAAACCGCGTAAAAACCTTACCAGCGGCAAGTCTGTTCACTTTAATTCATAGTACCTAATCTTTAGGCCCATTTGCAACTCACAAACCCCTAGTAAATTACTACTTAGCCTACCTATTGCAATCTTCTAAAGATGGTATATAATACGTTATAATATAATCCTGCTCCTTAGTCTGCCCCACGACAACACATGGAAGAGAGATTCCAAAAAATAAGAGAAAGAGTAGTTTATTACTGGCCTACTTATGGGCCTCCAGTACTTGGTGCCATCCTTGTCCTTTTGGCGTTGTTTGTAGGTTACAGAATACTAGCCAATAGAACTCCAAAACCAACAACTACTGGAATTAACGATAGCAACCTTTCGTTAAATGTCCAAGGCACGCCTACCCCCGTCGAGCCCAATGCATCTGTAACTTTGCCGGCAGGAGCAACACCAACTCCTGTAGAAGTTGCAACGGGACCAGCAACAACTAAAGGCGGACAAGCGTTGCCGGAAACAGGATTCCCTCTATTTTTAGCAATCCCAGCCTTCGCGAGTATAGGGATCGGAGGCTTCAAACTCTCCAAGTTTAAAAAGAATTCCTAAAGAACTCCATGTCATTCCGAGCTTCGCGAGGAATCTCTCGCATGTGCGAGCCTCTGCATGATAAAATATGAATATCGATGCGGGATCGGCTAACGGTAGGCCACATCCCTCTGGAGGATGGTATCTTGGTTCGAATCCAAGTCCCGCAGCCAGTAAGAATTAGAAGGAGGTTGGGAGGTAGCGCTTTCCGCGCCCGCCTCCACGGAAAGCGCGTCAAATCCGCCTTTTTTGAAACTTGCTGACAGCCGCCGATTCATTAAAAAGAAGTTCGAGCCGACAGTTTTTGCCATGATTGCTAAATCATGGCAACTATTTTTTGCGCGCGCGATTTTGTGCGCCGAAAGCGCACTATTTACGAATTCCTGGAAAGGTTCGAGCCACTCAACACCGTTTGTTGGAATGTCCTTAATTTTGGAGTTAAGAAGTGATTTTGTTTCGACTAATTCGTTCTTTTTCTTTTGGTAATCTTCGGGAGAAATAACTTTGTCCAAGTAGCCCTCAAGCAAACGATCTGTCTTTTCCTCCGTTTCCTTGAGTTGGAGTTGATAGGTTAAAACAATACCGGATGATTTTTCTTTTTCTTGGTTTGCGTCTTTATCAGCCCACTCCAGAAACTTTTTGGCGGCGTGCGGCGGCAAAGATGCTCGCAAAACATTTTCCCTTAATTGCTTTTCAATTTCTACCTTATCAATATATTTTTGCGAGCAGGTACCCATTTTTTTAGAGCAGCGATAGTAGATATACTCAGCTTTTCTATTTGTCCGTTTGTAGTACTTGGTATGTTTTTCGGCAGTGATTGCGCCGCCGCATTCGCCGCACTTCACCAAACCAAGAAAATCAAATAAATGTTTATTATTTTTGACTTTCCTGCTTTTGAGTTTCACAACTTCTTGGCATTTATCAAAAAGTTTCTTGGAGATTAAAGGTTCATGTTTTCCTTCGTAGAGTTCGCCGCAAAATCTCATCACTCCGTAGTAAAACGGATCGGTCAAAATTCTTTTGACTTTATCAAGGTGGAGTTCATGACCGGACTTGTTGTAAATTTTATTTTGGTTGAAAAATTTGCGGATATCAGCATAACCATAGCCGCCGGTAGCAAAAAGCTGGAAAGCTTTTTGCACATACTTGGCCCGTTTCTTATCAACTTCTATTTTCTTGTTAATGTTTAGGTAACCAAACTGTGCTTGATTTGGCCATTCGCCTCGGCGGAGTTTCTGTCTGTTTCCTCTTTTTACATTCTCAGAAAGATTATCAACATAATACTTAGACTGATTAAAGGCCATCCCTAACATAAACTTGCCTTGCGGTGTATTTTCAAACCAAAAAGACGGAAATTTCAGGTCAAGCAACTTTCCGATGTCCAATAAATAGATAATCTTTCCGCCGTCAATAGAATTACGAGCCAAACGGTCTGGATGCCACGATAAAATTCCATCAGCTTTTCCGTCCTCAATTTCTTTTAATACTTCTGCAAATTTTTCCCTCCCGGGTTCCTTTGCGGTTTTACTCTCAGTAATAAAAGAAACGATTTTCAAATTTTCTTTTGCGGAGTGTTCTTCGAGTTCTGCAACTTGCGCCTCAATAGACAAAATTTGTCTATCTGGCTCGTCAGTTGATTTTCTGCAATACGCAATATATTTGATCATGTTTTTATCTTATCTTCTAAAAGTTCTTTAAGCGAACGGTAGCGAGCAAGGTTTCTTTCCAAGAAACCCAATTTTTGCGTTTTTTCTTTCTTCTTTTTCCGGCGGCTGTCAGCAAGTTTCAAAAAAGGCGGATTTGACGCGCTTTCCGTGGAGGCGGGCGCGGAAAGCGCTACCTCCCAACCTCCTTCTAATTCTTACTGGCTGGCCGTTTATCGAAAATGTCGAACTTCAATGTGTTAGCTCGGCCTTCGGCCTCGCTATGCTCCAGCGCGGCGCCCCCACCCGCCGCGCTTCCGAAACTGTCGACTCGTAAAAGTCGCTGAAAGCGACTAAAAGAAAAACGCAAAAATTTTAAAGAACTTTTTAACTTAAATGGCCGCTCTGGTTGTACTCAACTCGGATTGCTCCAAATTGTCCAAAGCGGCCATTAAAAAAGCAATCCGAACAAGTTGAGTACAAGAAAAATATACCAATTGTCATCAGTAAATGCAATGACCTTCTGCGTACTAGATCTTTCAAAATCTGCTATAATCATAATAAGTATGCTTACATCATTACGACTTCATTTTGTGGAATTATTTGGAAAACTGAGTAGATTTAAAATATTTTTTATAGTTTTACCGTATTTAGCTTTGGCAGTGCTAGGTTTTTATTTTGCATATCAAAGGTGTGCGCCTACCTTCGTCAAAGATGGCGTCAAATATACGAGAAAGAGTATTTGTGGCGATATTAAAACTGCTGAAACATTACCTACTCCTAAAAACCCAAACGAAAAGAAGGTTGATGCTAAAGTTTTTACTGATAGCGAGGCCAACTATTGGGAAATAATTGATAATAGTAAAAGTCCTAACTTTCCAACGGGGCTTAAGTTTTCGGAAAAAGATTTGCCTAGTCCCACTGTGGTCAGATGGAATAATTATTTGCTAGGGATAAATATAGAGAATTATGTCGAAAAAAGTGGAGGAGCTTTTCTAGGTAGCCCAGCTTCCGAACACTATACACTTCAATCTCAAATAAGAACTGTTCGTGTTTATAATATAGACACGGGTGAGACTTTTGATATATCGCTCGAAAAACCCACATGGGGTGAAATTTGGTATACAACTAGCCAAGTTGTAGGTAATACTTATTATTTTGGTGTTGGCGGTGCATTTGGAGCTTCACTTGGGTATAAATTAGATTTACCTCCGCAAAGATCATCTCGGGTTACTAAACTAGCATCTCCTATCGGAAACGAGATAACAAAATATGGGAATACCTATGTCAGTAGTTCATGTTATGAAGGGTGCACATACTCGCTTTTTAATCCAGCTTCCTTAACAGTTACCCCACTCGAAAGAATGACTAGTGCCTCAAATGACAGAGACTCCAGTCGGAAAGAAGAATTTATTGGTATAGACGATCAAGGAAGAATGATCTTAAATGTCAGAAACATCCCTAAGGGGATTAACAATCAACAACATTTTGAGACAGAAATGTTAGCAGCCTCATCACTAAGTAATGAGGGCTCAACTGTTACTTTAATAAATGCCAGTGATTTACCTGAAAAAATGAAGGGGTATTTTATGGTTGACGGCATAGGCAAGGTGTTAATGTTTGGAAATACAAAAGTTTATATTTATGATTTGAATCAAGGTCAAGCTAGAGAGATTCAAATAGGCTCAAAATTGAAAGAGGATTTATCCTCCGCAAAGTCCTACAACTACTATTCTGCTACCAGAACAGACGAAGCAGTCTGTTTTACTGACTCAGAATCAATAAAATATGCAGTGGACTTGGTAAAGGAAACTTACTTAGACACTCCTCCTAGTGATTGTAAAAAGTTGTGGGCAGAAAAAACTAAGGAGGAAGTTTTTAAGGAGCTGAATTTGCCTGACAATTTTGAGTTCGTTTACACTCCAGCAGTCTATAAAACTTACAATGTAGTAAAGGGAATGCCAGAATCAGAACTTCCTAAAGATTCAGAAATAATCAAATAAATGGCTTGCGAAGCAAGCCAAAATCGCGCGCGCAAAAAATAGCGGAGGCGCGGCGGGTGGGGGCGCCGCGCTGGAGCATAGCGAGGCCGAAGGCCGAGCTAACACATTGAAGTTCGACATTTTCGATAAACGGCCAGCCCTTCGACTACACTCAGGATTATCTGCAATTAAAGTGATATATTTACTTTGTGGAAGCAGGCAAAGTGGCAGATAAGCTAAAGGAAATATTCAAGTTACTCTCTTTAAATAGACAACTAGAATCATTTGTAAAAGACGACTTTGTTAGCTTTGAACCTATTGAGACTCTTATTCAAGACTTATCACAAAGGGATGCAGTAGTAAGCCTCAATCACATTGGTTTTTGCTACAAAACAGATTCTCAAACACAAGAAAGACAAACACTAACAAATAGCGTGCCTGACAGCAACTAGCATTTGTATGAGGAAAATTCAAATGACCAAGCAAAGTGGTACTTTATTGGTAATACTGACTACTGGAACGATCCACTGATAGAACTTCTTCCAGTTACGGACACAAGCGACAAATGGCTTCCCTGTTGGTTGCCGCATATTCATGTAGATATAGACACAAAACTGACCTGTGAAGAAATTGAAAGCATAACAAAACGTATTTTCAATAAAAGTAACGTAGTGCCCTTCAGAGTTACAGTAATAGACAATATCGTTTACACAATACGATTAAGACTAGGTATCGTGTCTGGCGTTAATATTGATCTTGACCTCTCTACAAACTCTAGAAACGTTCAAGTGCAAAGGCAGATACTACTGAAAAAAATTATTTAGATTATCGTGGTCTGGTCAAGATTCCCATACACTCGAGCCAGCGACACTAATATTGATATACTTGAGACATGAAGAAGTGGCTCTTTGTTTTTACAATAACAACTTCACTTATTGGAATCACAGTTTTTACTTTTAAGCCCCAAGCCACATCAATACCTAAAAAATTTCCTCTTTTCAAAACAACTAGCTTAAGTATTGGCAACAACGACACAACTATTTTATTGACAGGAGACATCATGCTTGGGAGAAGCGTTATGGCCACAAGCCTTTCTAAAAATAATCCCAATTATCCTTTTGAAAAAGTGGCTGGCACTTTACAAAGAGCCGATGTTGTTTTTGGAAATTTGGAAAATCCGATTGTTGCCAATTGCCCCAGAAGCGATAGCGGCTTTAAATTCTGCGCCGACCCAAAAATGGTTGCGGGTTTAAGCTTTGCTGGAGTTGATGTGGTCAGTATTGCCAACAACCATTCTGCAAATTACGGGCAGGAAGGAATTGCTCAAACAAAAAAGCACTTAAAAGACGCAGGGATTGATTATGTTGGCGCAGATAACCTGGCTATTAAAGGAATCAACGGAAAAAAGTTGGGCTTTTTGGGTTTTGATTATGTTGACTACCAACCAAAACCTTCAGACTACGAATTGATTAAAAATTCAAAAAGGAATGTTGATATTTTATTTGTTATGGTCCATTGGGGAGTTGAATATAAATCTCACCCAAACGCTCAGCAAAAACAAATTGCTAAGGAATTTGTAAACGCGGGAGCAGATGTTGTTGTCGGCGCGCATCCCCATTGGGTGCAGGATATAGATACAGTCGGCGGCAAACCAGTTTTTTATTCTTTGGGTAATTTTGTTTTTGATCAAGCCTGGAGTGAAGAAACCAAGAAAGGTTTAGCCATTCGCTTAACTTACAAAAACGGTAGTCTAGCCAATATTGAAAAGCTACCTATCTATATGGCCTCCTTCATCCAACCCGAGTGGACCAAACCATAAGCCCATGCCCAATAACAACCTTTACCTTAACAAACCTCTAGAAGAACAAATAAATAATCTCTGTCGCATTCTTTATGAATCTGAACTTATTTCAGAAGCTCTCCGCCTTATTCCAAGTCTGGAATTGCCCAATTGGTACTTAGGTGCGGGCTGTATATCACAAACTGTGTGGAATTCTCTCTCCGATAAAGAAGAACCTGGATACGGAATAAAAGATTTTGACTTAGTTTATTTTGACGACAAAGATGTTTCTTACGAAGGCGAGGATAAATATATTCAAAAGGCTAAGGAAATTTTTAAAAACTTTCCTCACGAAGTAGAAATAAAAAATCAGGCACGAGTCCACATGTGGTACGAAAAAAAGTTTGGCAAGAAAATAGAACCTTTTTCTTCTTGCGAGGAAGCAATTTCAACTTGGCCAACTACTGCCACAGCCATCGGCGTAAGAGCAGTTTCTCCAAACAATCTATCAGTCTTTGCTCCATATGGTTTGCATGATTTATTCGGAATGATAGCCAAACCCAATAAAGTCCTAGTTTCAAGAGAAATATATGAAGAAAAATCTGCGCGCTGGCTTAAGACCTGGCCACAGTTAAAGGTTGTCCCTTGGGAACAACAATAGCATCTAACTATTCCATTTTGGTGTTTGGTATACTACACATATGACAGAGCTTGTCGCTGTAACTAGCTATCCTGCTCGATTGGAAGCTGAAATTGCCAAAGGATTTCTAGAAGTAAACGGGATAACTGCAGAAATAGAAGCGGATGATGCCGGGGGTGTACATCAATTTCCAGCTTATTCTTTTGGAGCACAAATAAAAGTCTCAAAGAAGGATTTTGAAAAAGCCAAAAAACTCCTCGCGGATAAGTAGTACAGCTAGCCACAACTATGGCACTTTCACTGATAAACTTAAATATTCAAGGCGGGATAGAATACTCTTCACTAATCACTTTTCTAAAAAATAACTCTTCAACAGATATCTTTTGTTTTCAAGAAGTATTCAATAATGGACATACTAACCGACCCGTATTTAAGAAAGCGAGAATGGATATTTTCCACCAAATAGAAAATGTACTTCCCAACCATCAGGGCATTTTTTATCCGGAGCAAGAAAACGAAGAAGGAGTTGCAATGTTTATAAGCAATAACGTCCATGTTGGGAAAGAAGGGTGGCTTTTTATCCATCGATGGGAAAACATTGCACAAGCTGACGGTAGGGTTTTGACTAGAATATTGCAGTGGGCAAGAGTTATAAACAAAGGGAAAGAATATACAATTTGCCACTTCCATGGCGTATGGCAGAGAGAAGGTAAAAACGACACTTCCGAAAGGCTTAAGCAGTCTCCGATCACCTCCCGCTTTATCTAGAATTTGAATAAGACCTCCTCTTTCTCATGTAGTACAATTACCCCAACATGATGGCAGAGTTTAGATTTGATAAGTTGGTCAGAGATGGAATCGTGGACAAAATCGTTGGCAATGGTGGAACTGCTAACTCCAGAACCTTATCCCCCACAGAAATGTTAGATGCCGCACGGACAAAACTTTTAGAAGAGGCAAGAGAATTAAACCAAGCTTCCCAAGAAGAGATTCCAGAAGAACTGGCTGATATTCAAGAATTAGTTAATCTTTTATGTGAGATAGCCGGCATTACTCCCGAACAACTTGAAAAACTAAGGGCCCAAAAAGCTCAAAAGGCAGGAGCCTTTAGCGACAGAACATATATAGAAACAGTCGAGGTTCCAGACGATTCCGAATGGGCAGATTACTACCGTTCCCAGCCAGACAGGTACCCCAAAGTTAAATAAAAAGTGACTTCTTTCTCCATTCTTCCACCAGTCTTTTGCAATCCTTACTTTGGCCAGCTACCATCCAAGAGTATGCAAAAAGTTATTTTAAACGACCGCTCGAGAATCATAGTTGTCCACCCAAGAAGTGGATACCCTGACATTACCCGTGAAGTAATTTTTAGTCCCTTTTTAGACGAGACCACGAAAGAAATGCCAATGAGAAATCCTTGGTAAATTTTATCTCCATTAAGTTACAAACCCACAAAAGATAGGTAACAAATACACAAGTTGTTTTGCAGACCCCCAAACGTTACAATCTTGAAGCTATGGTCTCGGTAATCATCCCCGCCTATAACGAAGAGAAGCTAATCGGAACTTGTCTTGATTCTTTGGTTGAGCAGACAGATGCCAATTTTGAAGTTGTTTTGGTTGATAATAATTCAACTGATCAAACTTCTGCCATCGCACAGCAATATGCTAAAAAGCTCAATTTAACAATTGTTCTTGAAAAAAGAAAAGGCAGAGGCAAGGCTCGCGCAACTGGATTTTTAAAAGCGCGCGGTCAATATCTTCTTTCAACAGATGCGGACACCACCGTTCCTCCCACATGGGTCGAAACTATTACTCGCCAGCTGGATTCAAAAAATATGTTGCCGTATCGGGGCCGTCTATAATCTCAGATTGCTCATGGTTGGATAACAATATATTTAACGCCTACCAGCTTTCAGCAATGTACCTGTATAGAATATTATTTGGACATTATTGGCTATACGGATTCAACTTTGGGATAACAAAAGACGCTTACCAAAAATCAGGCGGTTTTAACGCACATCTTAACGCGATGGAGGACGTGGAACTGGGCAAGCGGGTAGCTAAAGTGGGCAGAATAAAATATTTGCCTCAATTGGTCGTTGTTTTCTCGGGCAGAAGATTTCAAAAAGGTTTCATTCGAGGAATTCTTTCCTACGTTAAATTATATTGGGAATGCTTCTTTTTGAAGGATAGCAAAATTGACCTGTCTGATGTAAGATGATCCCAAATCACAAGAAAAATAAGGTCTAACAGCAGCTGTAAACAGAGCTGCGCGCAGGAGAGAGCATTAGGACTTTCTAAGCCAACCGAAAAGCGCGTTGAGCATTCCTTCTAACATGCGATCCCAAATCCCAGACGAGGAACGTCCGCGGTAGCCGGTTTGTGAGTATACAGGCCTTGACCAAACTGAAAGTATAACCGCCTCATCTTCCTCGTTTTTTGAAGCAACTACCTCAATTTTTTCATTTCCAAAAGTTTTGTAATATATCCAGGAGTTGCGAGCAGTGGCTAGGCGAGACTGATCAGGATTTCTCCAAGTTGCTAAAGCCTCACTTGGATTAATTCCTCGCTCCTCAAGACGCTGCATTGCATGGTTTGTCCAAATAACCCCACCGTATTTCCGATCCATATATCTACTCTATTTTACCAAAAATTCTCGACGAAAATGTGTCAACCCTGTTTGATATAGTTTTACGCATTGACATGGGTATTGCCGCTTTGGAAAAATGACCACAAGAGGGGGTGATAATAAATTAAGGTCAAAACAGTAGATATCCTTGCCTGGTGGGCACTTGTTATTGGAGGTATCAACTGGGGACTTATTGGTTTGGGAAACTTTCTTGGAGCGGGAAACTGGAATCTGGTGCAACTGGTATTTGCTTCATGGCGAGGGTTTTCAGATTTAATATATATTCTTGTTGGAGCCTCTGCTGTCTGGCTTGTTTGGTCTCGTTTAAGTAAGTAGCCTAGCTCGTTTTTTCTTGCCCTGGCCTTTGTGCTCTTTTGCCCCTGCCTGAATATCCGCCATTATCTCCTTTTTCATTTTCTTCACTTCATCTTGAATATGTTCTTCAACGCTTTGCTCTATCTTTTTGTTTAGGTATCCGATAAGGCAGGGATCGTGCGGAGTCTCAGCAAATCTCTGCAAAAATTCTTCGTGATGCACTCTCGGCAATTCGGATAACACGCGGTCTAAAACTCTGTGGTGCAAAGTTTCTTCTATCAATTCCTCAAGTTCTCTTTTTTCGTCACGGTCTAACTCGAGTTTCCCCAACTCGATTTCAACTTCCTCTAGAATAATGAGATGGTCATAGAATAATTTACTCATCGTTTAAATTCTCCTCAATTCGCTTCGCTCATATAGAATAATTTACTCATCGTTTAAATTGCTTGCATTATATTGCTAGAGATTTCATCATATTTTACAGGGCCCAGAGGAATTTTGTTTTCCGCATCATCAACAAAGAAAAATAGCACTCGACCTTTTGTATACCTATGACCACCCAGCGCGTCCATAACCTCCGGACTTCCACCAAACTGTTTTCCAGTCCAGGCCGCCGGCCCGGCGTCCCCCAAATCCCCGACAACCGCATTCCCATTATCGGGATTGACTACAATCATCTTTCTCCACTTATACCAATTTGCCAAGTATCTTGTCCTTTTACCCCAATCCGGCAAATACATCAGTTGAGAAACCACATAATATTTTTCTCGCGTTATGGCATCTTGGGTTAAAACAGACGCCATATTGAAATACCCAAATCCCCCTAAGCCTGGCGCCATACCTTCTTTGGGCAAACCGTGTTTGGCAATTGAATCGCCAGGATACCTGGCTAAATGCTGCTCTATACCTATGTACCCATACGTAGTGTTTAACCGCTCTCCTTCAAGACTTGCTTTTGCAGGGATACCTGTTGCGCGACTTACTATTTGGGCAGCTATTTTCTCTGCTTCGTATGAAATATGCGGTGAAAATCGGTCAACTATTGGAGGTAAGACCTGAGCAAGTCTACCAACCAAAAATTGCCGCGGAAGGAAGGAAGAAATTGGTCCTGTGCTCGTAACTACTCCCGAAATAGAAAGAGGCACCATGAGGTTGTTAGTGTTTTTTGGCTCACGATGTATCGTGGTGGAAGTTGGAGGAAGCGGAGTGAAATGGCTTACCGCTGGCAAAAGCAAAGCACCAGAGATAGCCCCAGCCGTCAACAATTTTGTAGAATGCTGTCTAATTTTCCCAAGGTCAATTCCGGAATTATCAAAGAAAGACTTTGCGTGAGGATGTTTTTGAGCAAATGAAGATTTTGCCGCTAAATGCCGAAGCTTAAGCTTACTTCTTATTTGAGCTTTTCTGGTTTGGGCAGTGTCATCCATATTTTTATGTTAGAAAAACTTTTTGAGCTGTTTCGAGTCTTACCAAAACTTCCTCTTTACCTAATATTACCATTGATTCGTTTAAAGGAGGCGTAATTTTTTGACCGGTTACGGCCAGCCGCAAACACATAAAAAACTCGCCTGTTTTATAGCCCTTGTTTTTAACCCTTTGCGCAAGGGCTTCGTTCACGGATTCCAAAGTCCAATTTTCTGTTCCCCTTAACGCTTCCAAAGCAAAAGAAATAAATTCTACAGATTTTTCATTCTCAAACATCTCCCGTCCAATTTGCGGTTTTTCCCAGAAAAACCTTAAAAGATTTTCAACGTCAGAAAGTTTATTAATCCTTTCCTTAATTATAGGAACTACCTGAAGTAAAAATTGTGCTGAAGTATCTGCTGAAATAAATTTATTAAGAGTTGAAGCCAGCGCAACATTATCCATTTGGCGAATATATAATCCGTTTAACCAATCTAATTTTTTAGTATCAAAAATCGGCCCCGCCTTGCGCACTCTCTCAAGGGTAAACTTTTCGATAAACTCTTCCAAACCAAAAACCTCTTTACCTTCCGGATGCGACCAGCCTAAAAGGCACAGAAAATTAACCAGTGCTTCAGGCAAGTATCCTTGTTCTCTGTAAAGGCGCAAATCAACTGGATCTCTGCGTTTGGAAAGTTTTTTGTGTTCCGAGTTTCTCAAAGTTGAATAATGAGAAAATTGGGGAGGAGTAACCCCAAACGCTTTATAAAGTGCCAGTTGGCGTGGAGTATTGGATATATGTTCTTCGCCACGAATGACGTGCGAAATTTCCATATCAATATCGTCAATAACTACAGCAAAATTGTAGGTGGGAAAACCGTCAGATTTGAGAATTACAAAATCTGTAATCTGATCGCCCGGGAATTTTATTTCGCCATGAATTAAATCATTCCACGAAACCTCCTGACCTGGGTTTTTAAAGCGCACAGCTCCCTCGTCTTCGTAAGCTAAACCATCTTTGATAAGTTGCCCCACCCTCTCCTTGTAACGCTCCAGTCGTTCTGATTGCCTGTATGGGGCATATGGCCCACCTTTATCTGGCCCTTCGTCCCAAGAAAAGCCCAACCAGGAAAGCCCTGCGTATAATACTTCCTCTGCTTCCTCAACATGCCGTTTCCGGTCTGTGTCTTCAAGTCTTAAAACGAAAGTACCGTTGTTTTTCTTAACAAAAGCATAATTAAAAAGGGCTGCGTATGCATTTCCCACATGCGCAAAGCCTGTTGGCGACGGGGCAATTCTGACTCGAACTTGTTTGGCCATTAAGATTGATTCTACCACGATCTGAGCTTATACTAAAAATATCAAAATAATGATTATGTCCCTAACCGAAACTGCTTTTCAAACAAGGCGAGCAATAAAATTTGGCCTGATTTTTATTGTCGCTTTAATTACTCTTAACATCACCTGGGCAGTAGGCTACAAAATTTACAGAAGAGTTTTTCCTGCTCCTCCGCCCCCTCCTGAGGTTCGATTTAATAAATTACCTGCACTGGTTTTTGACCTAAAGCCGGCTCTCCCCACTCTAACTTACACATTGCAAACTCCCACAGGAGACCTTCCCAATTTCCCAGTGCAGATAAATGTTTTCTTTATGCCCACTCCACAATCCTCCTTTTTAAATCTTGATGACGCCAACAGAGTTGCCAGGAGTTTAAATTTTTCAACTCCGGGAACGTCACTTACAGAAGTTATCTACAGGTATACTCATCCGGAAGTTCCCGAAACTTTAGATATAAATATAGTTAATAAAACCCTTTCCTTAAGCTATAACCTCGCACAGGACTCAAGCCTTTTAAGCCTTCATCCAAAATCAAATGAGGGTACCTTGGCCGCAACACGATCCTTCTTAAACCGTGCGTCTCTTTTAGCATCTGACCTTGATCAGGGCAAGCAAACTTTTGAATATCTAAAAACTGCTCCTGATGCTTTACAAACTGTCAGTTCCTTATCAGACGCTAACTTTATTAGAGTAAATCTTTGGAGGCGAAATTATGATGATTTGCCGATTATTACGCCAAGAATTGATAGAAGCAATGTCTGGTTTCTAGTTAGCGGATCTGATTCAACACCTAAACAAATCATCGCCGGGGAATACCATTATTTTGCAGTTAACGAAAGCCAAAAATCTACTTACCCGATAAAAACTGCCAAAACTGCCTGGGATGAATTGCAGGGAGGCAAAGGCCAAATAATTTCTGCGCCAGCTTCATCAAACCAGGTCGTCGTTCGCCGAGTTTACCTAGGGTACTATGACTCCGGAAAAGTGCAGCAGTTTTTAGAGCCGGTTGTAGTTTTTGATGGCGACAACGGTTTCCGCGCTATCGTCCCTGCAGTCACCGACCAATGGTACGGCACACAGTAGCCTACAAAAGTTCTACCTTTTCTTCTTTTTGTTTTTTCCGGAGCGCTTCCAGAGGGTCGGAGTTACCAAAATAGAGATAGCCAACACCATGATCGCGGAAATTAAATAAAAGGTTTGTAAGTCAGTCATGGCTTCTCAATATAATAACACTCGCCAACAACGTTAATCCATACACAACCGTGCCAGACATCAAATTATTAAAGTTGTGTGTATCAACCCCAAATACATTTGGTATTACCAGAGTAGCCAAAATAAGTATGGAGAAATTTCCCAGAAACTCAGAGATTCTATCGAGTTGGTTGTCATTAAGTTCAAAACTTAACATAAGTTATCTCCACTCGTAGTTGTCAAAAATCCAATTAAGAAGAGTTTGAGTTTCGCCGAAGCGGTCTGTAGAGCCCAAAACGGCAAGCATAACCCGATGTTCATCGCGTTCGTATAAAGTCACCAAATCTTGCCCAGAATTTTCCGTCCAACCAGTTTTTACTCCCAAGATCCCCGGCATTTTATCAATCAACCGATTTGTATTTTCAACTCTGTGCATAATCTTGCCGTCTGCGCTTGTTATTCGATAATTTTTCGTCCCAACAATTTGAGCAAAAAGCGGATTATCCATGCCATACATTGCAATCGTGACCAAATCGAGAGAGGAAGAGAAATGTAAATACTCATCAAATCCTGCCGGGTTGGTAAAATGTGTGCTAGCTAACCTTAACTTTTTGACTAAGTTATTCATGGCGGCGACAAATCCCCCCCTTCCTCCTGGATAATTTTGTGCTAACACTTCTGCTGCATCGTTACCAGAAAAGACTAACAACCCATATAGAAGATCTTTTACGCTTATTTGTTCACCATATACCAAACCCATCTTGTGCCCTCCGGTTGTTATCTGTCCTACTGTCAGCACATCATCTGGTTTGTAATAGGACATAGCAACAAGAGCTGTCGCCATTTTGGTCGTTGAGGCAGGCAGTTGCGGTTCTTCTTCTCTTTTAGCCAAAAGCTGAGTGCCAGTTTTGACGTCTATTGCGTAGTAAGATTGAGCTGTTATGGCAGAAGCAGATGCCGTCGGACTTTTCAATTGCGGCACAGGATTTTTAACCTCAACTGTAACTACTGGCTTCTCCGGAACTATATTCACAGGAACGCTAGTAACTTTTTGCGGAGCAAAAAATATACTCCAACTTATAAACATAACCAAAACAAAAAGCATCAGGAGCAAAAACCGTGTGCTGTCAAAAGGGCTGGTTTTTGATTTCTCAGGTTTTTTGGGCATTTGTTAGGGTGCAAGTCTATTGATGTCTCGAGGGAAAAGCGTTGCTTCTTTTACATTATTAAGGCCAATAATCTTTTGAGTCAACCTCTCAAGTCCCAAACCAAAGCCACCATGTGGCGGCATGCCGTACTTAAATGCTTCCAAATAATATTTAAAGCCTGGGTGCTCCGGATTTCCTTTGACTTTGGTCTTCAGTTGTTCTAACAAAACCTCATATCTATTTTCGCGCATGCTGCCTGTGGCAATTTCAACACCTCTAAAAAGAAGGTCGCATCTCTCTGCAAACTCGGGATGCTCTTTACTCACGCGATGGTAAAATTTCATCTCAGAGACCGGCCAGTCAACCACAAAGACTGCCTCGGATCTTAAGTTTTCTGCTGCATACTCACAAATCCACCTCTCCTCGTCAGGCCTTAAATCTTTTTCTCCGATCGTACTTTGTCCGGTTTCGTGAGTGTATTTTTCATGAATCTCTGACATCGGAATCGCAGGAACTTTGGCTGGCACTACCGGTTTTGTGGCCTTCCACTTTTCCAAATCGGGAGCCGAAGTCTCCCAAACCCGGTTGACAGCATAGTTTAATAAGCCACCCATAAGTTCGAGCAAATCTTCAAACTCAATAAATCCCATCTCGGCATCAATATGAATAAACTCGGTCATATGTCGCGTGGTGGCACTTAACTCCGCTCTGTAGGTGGGGTTGATCTCAAAAGCCCTCTCAAATACTCCTACCATAATTTGTTTGTAAAACTGTGCAGATTGGGCCAGCGTCGCCTCCCGGCCAAAATAATTCAGCTTAAAAACTTCCGCTCCGCCTTCTGTGGATCCGGGCAAAAGTTTTGGGCTGTTAAACTCCACAAAATCCAAGCCCTGCAGATATTCCCGCACAGCCTGTTTAACCGCATCCTGAACTTTAAAAATCGCCGCTTCTTGAAGGTTTCTTAAACCTACGACGCGGTTTTCAAAAAGCACATCCAAATTATCCGGCTTGTGGTCTAAAGGTTTATCAATCTCGATCGGCATGACGAACTTTACCGGCACATCCACAGTGACTTCCGGCTCATGGATTTCAACTCCTCCGGGCGCCCGCTCGTCTTCAACGACTGTACCTTTTACGGCCAAAATAGTCCCATTTTGCAAACCATCCAGTTTCTCAACTTCCTTCGATTTTTCATCTAAAATTTGGATTAAGCCTCGTCTGTCACGAAGAACCAAAAAAGTCATTCCCCCCAACTCCCTTCTTTTATGAAGCCAGCCTGAAACCGCAACTTCTTCGTTTATATGTTTTTGTAAATCTGACGAAAGAATCCGCGGCATATGGTGACCATTGTACTTCAAGTTCAAGTTGAAACACAACAGCCTCTAAATGCAGATGTTTTTAAGTTTGAGCTGGAGAGATTTGTGGTTATTCCAAATGTTTTCTTCTAAAGAATAGACTACGTCCACTGACAAGTCGGGAGATAAAGAAGAATACAACTCGCCCATTCTAAAACCAACTGCGTTCATAGTTCCAAACCCCTCTTGAGTTAACAAAAGTTTTAAATGGTTTTTATCTTTGCCCATTAATCGAACATCATCAATTTGTACATTGCGAGTAATAAAAATCGGCGTCGGGTTCCCAAACCCAAAAGGAGCGAATTCTAGAAGTTTTTTGCAAAGCGTGTTAGTTAACAAAGAAAAATCTATCTCGCAGTCAACTCTTGTTTCTTTAACAAAGTCGTGATCCGTAAATTTAGAAGAATAGAGAGAAAGTTTTTTGCCGAAGTCCCCTAATTTTGCTGTCAAAAGACTAAAGCCCGCCGCCATCGGGTGCCCTCCTACATTTAGCAATATTCCATCTCCAACTTCGCGAATCACCTGGATAATATCAATGCCATTAATTGACCTGGCTGAAGCTTTAGATATTTCTTCACCTTTGCAAACAACAATTGACGGGCGGTAATACTTTTCAACCAGTCTGCCAGCAACAATTCCCACAACTCCTTCCTCATAAGTTTCGTGGGCTGCCAACAAAATCCCTGGGAGTTTTTGGTTCCAAATACTTTCAAAATTTTCCTGGATATGTTCAAAAATACTTTCTGTCTTTTCCTGGCGGGTTTTGTTGGTTTTGCCTAAGTTATAAGCCAAGGTCGTTGCTTTTTCTTTATCATTGGTACACAAAAGCCGAAGGCTGTCCATGGCGTGTTCTAGACGCCCCATCGCGTTCATCCGTGGAGCAATAACAAAACCAATATGGAAAGTGTCGATGTCGTTTTGTTCTATGCCTGCTTCTTTACACAAAGCCCGAATTCCAATACGGGAAGTTTTTCGCAAAGCTCGCAAGCCATATACAACAATAGACCTATTGTGTCCAACTAACGGCAACACATCGGCTACAGTCCCCAAAGCGGCCAGTCCAAGGTGATCATTTAAAGATTGCGACGGGTGGGACGAGCCCAGGACATGACCCGTCACTTCTTCCACCAATGACTTTGCCAAAAACCACGCTACTGCCGCTCCTGACATTTGAGTTGTGTGAACTATGGCGTAAGCATTGGGTAAGGTCGCGCCAGGAATGTGGTGATCAGTGATAATCACGTCAACGCCCAAACTCTTGGCAAAATCGACTTTCTCGTGAGCAACAATTCCGTTATCAACCGTAACAATTAAACTTATATTAGAATCTCCCTCTTTCAACTTTTTAATACTTTCAATATTTAAACCATATCCTTCGGTAAAACGGCTGGGTATATAAGGAATAGTATTTGCCCCTAAAGAGCGCAAAGTTTCCCATAAAATTGCAGATGCACAAACCCCGTCAACATCATAATCGCCGTAAACTATTATTTTTTCCTTTTTTTTAATTGCTTTTTCTATCCGCTCTACCGCTTTCTCCAATTGGAGAAAGTCTATTCCCACCTCTTTTGGGATCAATCTGTTTGGGTCTGGAGGGCTGAAGAACTCTTTCTTTTGTTCCTTGGTTTTTATTCCACGATTTTCCAAGAGAATTTTAATTATTTCATCAATACTTTGTGCTTTGTGCTTTCTGTTTTGTGTCATCTTAAGTTACAATAATACCATGCAAATTGATTTCCCCCCGTTTGTCAAAAAAATCTTGCACACCTTTGAAAGATCTGGTTACCAAATCTACATTGTCGGAGGCGTCGTGAGGGATTTAATGCTTAATAGAAAGACTAATGACTGGGATTTTGCCACGGATGCGACACCCGAACAAATTTTGCGATTATTCCCTGACGGATTCTACAACAATCAATTCGGGACTGTGGGAATAACAAAAGAAGGAGAAGATAAAACAAATCAGAATTTGTCTTCAACTTCGTATAAGCCTTATGAAATTACAACATTTAGGACAGAACACGGTTATTCTGACAAAAGAAGACCAGACAAAGTTGCCTGGGGCAAGGACTTAGAAGAAGATCTGTCGCGGCGCGATTTTACTATCAACGCTATGGCTCTTCCTGCCAGTAAAAAAGTTATCGATCCGTTTTGCGGGCAGGAAGATTTAAAGAAAAAGTTGATCCGTGCGGTTGGTAATCCTGCCGACAGATTCAGTGAAGACGCGTTAAGGATGATGCGGGCAATAAGAATTGCCGCAGAACTTGGTTTTACTATTGAGGACAATACCTTCCAAGCAATTAAAATGCACTCTGATAGTATCAAACACGTTTCCTGGGAAAGAATCAGAGACGAGTTATTTAAAATCCTCAAATCCGACTTTCCCGACCAGGGAACTATGATGCTTCACGCCGCCGGTTTGTTAGACTATATCCTTCCGGAATTGGTAGCAGGGATTGGAGTCGGGCAAAAAAGTCCCCAAAGGCATCACGTTTTCGATGTTTACACCCATTGCTTAAACGCTTTAAAGAATTGTCCTTCCAAAGACCCGTTAGTGCGCCTGGCAACATTGCTTCACGACATCGGTAAAGTCCAAACGCGCAAGCTTACCCCAAAGGGAATAGTAACTTTTTATAATCACGAAATAATTGGCTCGCGACTCGTTAAAGAAATTGCCGACCGGCTACGGCTCTCAAAAAGGCAAAAAGACAAGCTTTGGGTTTTAGTTCGCTGGCATCAATTTAGCGTTGATGACCAACAAACCGATTCAGCTTTAAGGCGATTCATAAAAAATGTAGGCGTAGAAAATTTGCAGGACATGTTAGACCTCCGTGTTGGAGACCGCTTGGGGGGAGGGGTGCAGGAAACTTCCTGGAGACTGGAAAAGTTTAAAAAGCGCTTAGAAGAAGTCCAGCACCAACCGTTCTCCGTTAAAGATTTGAAAGTTGACGGGCGGGACGTTATGGAAATTTTAAAAATCCCCTCCGGTCCCAAAGTTGGAGAAATTTTACAAAAGCTTTTTGAAGAAGTCGAGGAAGATCAAACGAAAAATGAAAGAGAATATTTACTTTCTAGAATTAAGGAAATCGGATGAAGACACTGCCGTTTGCACCAAATCTAGTATAACTAGTGCAGTAATCAACTTCGGCCAAAGAAACAATCACGAGTTTTGCACTTCCTGTCATCCTGAGGAGTGGAACGACGAAGGATCTTTGTTGTCCACTGCCAGAGCGCGTACGGCGGAATTCGTGACTATGTTGGGTAAGTTAACTCCACAAGATAAAGAAGGCCATGGGCAGTTTAAAAGTGACGAAGGCATGCATGAAACCTATCGGCGATACTACAATCAACCAGTCGATAGCCATACACCACTTAAAATAATTCGCTTCATGCTTAATTAGCATGTCATTCCCGCGTAGGTGGGAATCTACTTATATCTTCCATACTTACTTTTTTATTACTAGTTTTAGTTGAAACAACTAGATACTTATAGTTTGATACAACGCCAGAAAAGATTTATACACCAAAACAATGTGAGAAAGAAAAACTTAGCGCTTGATTTTTCTTTTCAACTCATCCCAGGTAACCAATAGCGGGACGGCCACAAAAGGCGAGGAGTATGTGCCCGATATTGTCCCCACAAGCAGGGCAAAAACAAACCACTTAATCGTCGTTCCGCCCATTAAGTAAAGGGCGGTTAACATAAAAATAATTGTCAAAGAATTGTTAAAGGAACGGACCATCGTTTGCGATAAGGCTTTGTCAGCAATCAAACTAAGCGGCAAATCGCGACCCTGTTTTCTTCTTGTTTCCCTAATTCGATCATAAACGACAATGGTGTCGTGTACAGAAAAAGAAAGGACAGTTAATATGGCCGTAACAAATAAGATATCTACCTCAATCCCCTGGAAATGGCCTAAGGCAGCAAATGTCCCCAGCAAAATTGTCGTGTCATGAAGCGTCGCTAAAATCGCACATACTCCAAATTGCAAACTTTTAAACTGCCATGCCACCCACAAAAGAATACCAACCGAAGCAATTCCCAAAGCCACATATGTTTTTTTGAGGATCTCGGCAGAAAGAATTGGACCTACGCTTTCAAATCTCAAAACCTTGGTATCTTCTCCTAGCTCGCTGGCAATTTCTTGCGCTTTTGCTTGATCAAAGTCCGCCGGGAAGCGCAATTCAACTTCTTTAGAGGAAATTATCCTTTCACCATTGAGAGGATATTGTTTTGAAGTTATAACTTCTTTTAGGCGGTCGCTCGTCGTCTGAGCTCCCAAAGAGTATTCGACAACACTCCCCCCGGTAAAATCAATTGATTGCTTTAGTCCCCAACTTGAAAGCGCAAAAACAGAGAAAACAAGAGCAGTACCTGAAAGCAAAAAATAAACTGGTCTAAATTTCATCCACATAGCGCTATTTTCTAGCGAACACGCGAAGCAGTGTTCTTGTCACAAAAATTCCTGTAAATAAGCTTATTACTACACCCAAGAAGAGAGTAGCGGCAAACCCTCTCACAGGTCCGGAGGTATGCAAAAAGGACAAATCTAAAGGATTAAATAAAATAAAGGAAGTTAAAAGAGTTGCAATGTTAGCGTCCCGTATAGAATCCCAAGCCCTACCGAAAGCTGTCTCCATACTATCCCTCCATGGCTTTCCAACAGCCAGCTCTTCCTTAAGTCTCTCAAAAATTAAGATGTTAGCGTCTACCGCCATCCCTACAGATAAAATAAATCCTGCAACACCAGGCAAAGTCAAAACGATAGGAATTAATTTATAAATTCCCAAGCTGATTATTCCATATATCAATAACGCCACGCTGGCAATAACACCCAATCTTCCGTAATATAAAATCATGAATAACACCACCATCGTCAAACCAACCAACCCTGCAAAAATACTCGCCTGAACAGATTCAGCTCCCAAACTCGCCTCAATAGTCCGTTGTTCTATTAAACGAATTGGCACAGGAAGTGCGCCGGAATTTAATAGATTAGCCAAACTTTTAGTTTGTTCTAAAGTAAATTGTCCGGTGATAATTCCTCTCCCGTCCGTAATCGGATTAGAAACTGTTGGGGTTGAAATTGGTATTTGGTCCAAAAAAATAGCCAATGGCTTTCCTTGAAGACGAGTGGTAATATCTGCAAATTTTTTAGCCGATTCCGGCTTTGTTTCAAAAGATACTACTGGTTTACCAGATTGGGAGTCAAAGTCGCTTCTGGCTTTTTTAAAGTCACTTCCTGTAAAACCCGTCGAGCGGGTATTTTGGTAAGTTACAAATTGCGGAGTATCAGTTGCTTCTTTGGGAATCGGCAAAAGCTCTCTAAAATCCAACTGTGCGGTTTGACCAATTAAAGACACCGCGCCTTGTGTATCTTTTACGCCTGGCAAATCAACGTTAATTCTATAAGAGTCACCAACAAGCGAAGTTTGCACTGTACTTTCTGCCACACCAAAAAGATTTATTCTTCGCTCAATTGCATCTCGGGCCGCATCCACCGCAGCTTTTTTGTCGCTGTCCCCAATTTTTACAGTATCAGCTTCGAAAACTAAATGACTGCCGCCTGCTAAATCCAACCCCAGCTTTATGTTCAGATCGCGTTGAAAAGAAAAATAGTTACCCAGGTTAATCTTAAGAGGGGGACGGTTAAATGTCTGGTCAATTTTGAAGTTTTGGTAAGAAAATTTAACAGGCAGTGTTGGAGGAAGAGACACATACAAACTGCCTAAAACGATCACCAAAATTATTAGCAATTTTTTCCACTGTCTCATGGTCTAACTTACAAACTCCTGTTCATCTCCAAGGATCATGAAACGGGAAGAGGCCAAAATACCCAAAACAAAAGGATCCCGACGCCTTTTCCTAAATTCAAATTCATCTTTAGTCATTGGCGTGTAGTTAATTTCCTGACTGCGAACCGACTCTTCTTGCCGAACAAGACCTGCAAGTTCAGGCAACACTACGTCTCCCACAACGAGAATATCAACCTGGTCACTACTAATCTTCGGTCTTCTGCGCACAAACTCACCCGAGAAAACCACAAAGGAAAGCCTGCCGATTTTACCCTTATTCTTGCGAATGCGATATCCCAAGCCTGTTGTTTTAGCGACCAAACTTAAAAGCTCAGAGTAAAAAGAGTAGTCTGTCCTAAACCAATAGTAAAGCCTGTTGCCTCTTGCTTCTTTTTTGACCATGCTTAATTCCTCCATCCGAGAAAGTTCCCGACGAACAGAGTTAATCTCTTCTCCAGTTCTTCTGACTAAATCTCGAACATAGTACATTTCCTTGGGATTTTCCAAGAGGGTTTTTATTATTTTTACTCTAACTTTTGAAACTATAAAATCTCGCAATGCAGCCATTGTACTCTTAAGCTGGCAGGGGGCAGGTTAATACGTAACTTTGGTTATGGGATCAACCTCTTCTATCCAAATTGGTCCACGCACAAAAGTTATCTGCTTGCCAGCCTTATCAAGAAAGATCGTCCTGTCGGTGCGTGACTTCTTGCTCCAGGAAGCTTGGGTAACATTTCCATTTTGGAAAACTAAGGCGCGCCCCGTACCTATAGTTTTATAAAGCATATGTTTTAACTCATCAATTGGCCCTTTAAGAGGAGTGAACTGAATCACTACGTTAGAAGCAGATAATTGTTGATTGTTGTCTAAATCCATGTGTGGTTGAGAGCCGTTTTCGCGCTTGTAGGTGTTTGTTGCGGTGTCATAAATCCAACTCACGTTATAGTCTTGGTACCCCTCCCAGAAAGAAAAAGAAATTTTTGCCGCAGTTGGAGAAGTAGAAGACTGACCGTCAGTAAATTTCCAGGCAGTGTAACCTTTATTCCAGTCAGTTCCATTTTTGTCCTGAGCCAACAGTCCCCGATCTGCCGCAACAGCCAGAAGCTTGTCAGTTGTGGAGTACATCGTGTGCTCTGTGGCAACTGTACGCCCTAATCTTTCATAATCACGCCAATAAGTTGGGAACCCCATTGAAAATTGGTTTAGATCGTTATACAAAAACCACCCGTAGTTATTAATCTGTCCCAAAGCATCAGCTGGTCCAGGTTTATTTGCTCCACCTACGTGAGCATAAAGCGGATGATCGCCATATTCAGATGCCCAATCCAAAAAGTAAGTTCTTGCTGAGCGAACAGGACCAACTTGCACTTCTTCAGAAGCCACTCCACAATAGAAAACGCCCATAAAGCGGGAGATGCCGCCTTCGGCAATGGCTTCATAAACTACATCTGCTGAACTCAAACCCGATTGGGGACGTGCTTCCTGGTGGTTTTCAATCATAATCATTAAAGGCCTTCTCTTTTCCCAAATATCCCGCTCTGCTTGGGTAAATTTTTCACCACTAATCGGGCATTCCTGATCTTTTGGCGCGGATGGGTCAATTTTGGAACGGGTTTGGGCAACGTTTTGAGGAGTGACACTCTTTTTGGCTGGTTTTATAATATAAGAGAAGACTGCATAAGAAATGCCAACAGCCACCAAATACAATCCTAAGAGTCCTGCAATTAGTTTAACTTTCGTATTTTGCATTTAAACGGTAGTTTAGCGTGCCTCTTCTATTGCTTGTTTTTCTTCATCAGACAAATTATGTGTTGATTTTCCTCGCATTATACTCTTAATGTAAATACGTGTTCCTTCTCTGGCATGCAAGCTTAAAATTAAAAACCCTGAATCGAATTCGTTTAAGCAAGCCAGAGCAAACGATTGGTTGCCTCCCGTATCCGAGTAAGGATTAAACCTTACCAGTCCAATCTTTTGCAAACAGTTACTTTTTTCGGCAGTTATGCGTGATAGCTCTTCTTGAACCTTCTGTATCTCGCTTCTCGTTTTATCTGACCTGTTTATTAAAGATTCAAGTATGAGCCTTAAATCTTTCTTCCCAGTCGTGCCAACTAATTTAGTGTAATGAGAGTGTGCCTTATACAACCAAACGGTAACTCCGATAATCCAGATAAGCACACCTGCTCCCATAAGTACTAACACATAAGGAGCGAGTAACATTTGACCTCATCCATTTTACCCAAGTTCCCCTAAAATCGTCAAGCCCCGTATGCATTAAGTATGAGCTAGCTTCTGTTGAAGTTTAATAATATTTTTAGACCCAGTTAGATAAAGTTTATCTATTCTTAAAGCGTTGTTTATCGCCTGCCTAATCCAGCCACTGGCAAGTAGCTCTCTGATTTGACCAGCAAAATTTTCCGGTTCTGCTTGTTTTAAAATTGCTAAGTCGGTAAAAATCTTTTGCACATTAACCTCCCAATCACCCCAGGGCTCCAAAGACAAAATAAAGCAACCCGCCGCTGCGGCGTCATATGCCATATCTCCGGATGGTTTTGTGACAAACCCATCAGCCCAGCTAAAACCGTGTTCAATTAAACTTTGGTTGGCCTCAACAATACTTGGACTATATATAATCCGCGCTGAGGCCGTCTTGTCCTTAAGCTTGTCGGCCCAGCTTATTTCGTGTTTGACCAAGATATTTTCATACATTTGGCGGAAGTCTGGTAATGTACTTGCATATAAAATAACCTGTACTTGCCTGGTTTTAACCAGAGGACAGATATTCTCCAGTAACTTACAAATTTCATCCTGATTTTGCCCCAAGCCCCCCGTAGTTACAGCCAGTCTTAAAGGGCGTTTGCCTATCCAGTTTAATTTTTTACCTTTGCGGGCACGAACAATTCGCGGATCAACAGGAGGCCCTGACACAATTACTCTGTTCTCGTCTACTTCTAAGTTTGCTTCTTTTGCTTTTGCCAGAAATTCTGCTTTTGTATCTTGATTAAAAACAACAAAACTTATGTTTTCCCGACTTGCTTCCAATAAATATTGTGGTCTTACATGTGGGTCAGTGAGGACCTGAAGAACCCTGCGCCCTTCTCGGACTAAAATATTTCCGATTTCGTAATGTACTGAAATTATTGGCTGTGTAGTATTGCTTGTAGCGTAAAGAAGAGGAATTTTTATAGCTTCAGCTAAAGGAAGCTTGCCACGAATTAAAGTATCTGCCATATCTTTAATTTTCTTAACAATGGGAAAGCGCGCTGCAACATGCCCTGCAAACACCACGCTTTTTAGCTTGCCCCAATCTTTTGCAGTCACATAATTAACAGGGTCCACAAGCCAGGATGTTAAATTCATCTCATGCGCTTGCCTAAAAAGCGCAATGCTCATAGAAAAATGCCCACGGGAAAAAACAATATCGCGGCCTTTATCTTTTGACTTTTCCCCATAAACCCGAGCGATATCACTTTTGAAACTGGCTGAGGTAGTTGCTATCGGCACTTTAACTTTTGCTAATGCTTCCTGGTCTACCTGCAACGTTTGAGGCAAATCTAAGCGTGGATCGGGCGGAATGAACTTTTTAAAAGTTGACATGATCAGCTTGTATATATATTGTATAGATTACAAATGCCTCGAAAAACTCGAAAACAAAAGATGCGAGCTTCTCAAAAACGCGGACAGAGCATCCTCTCCAACAATACCATAACTTCTAAGCCTGGGGAAGTTGTCAATAGGGAATTCAGTTTTAACCTACAAAACATTCAAAACATTCAAAACAAGGCTAAAATTTTAAAAAATACCGATAATTCGAGTAGTTTGGCAAAGACACCTTTCCTGGTAAAAGACCTGGCAAAAAGTCTTGTTCTTGCCGCCTTGATTTTTAGCCTCGAGATGGTGATATACTGGGTTCGCTCGGAATCTGCCCTCTAAACAAGAATCTGCGCAAGCGCAGAACCTTGCTGCTAGCGCAGTAGAGGGAAAGGAGGTGAATAAAGAGTGATAAGTGAAGGGCGAATGGTGATGGGTGGATCAACACTAATCACCAATCACTAATCACCAATCACTAACCAACATGGCAATGTATTGTGTAAAATGTCGCGCATCGCGCGAAGGAAAGAATCATCAAGAAGTCACAATGAAGAACGGCAAACCAGCAACAAAGGCAGTTTGTGAAGTTTGTGGCACAACAATGTTCAAGATCGGCAAACGTTAACGATCGTTTGTTTCTGAACACCACTTAAGTACTCCATATCTATATGGGGTGCTTGTGGTCGGTAGAGAGATTGTCACCGATTTAGAACAGATTTACGCTGATGGACAAGTTCGAAAAGTATTTTAGAGTCTTTAAAGAAAACTACCGCGAGATTCCTCTGGTCCCTGTTTCAGATACACCTTTCCACGCGCTTGTTGCAGTTATGTTGTCTGCGCGGACCCGTGATGAAACCACAGCCGCCAGATGCAGACAATTGTTTACAGTTGCCTCCACGCCTGAGGAAATTGCAAACCTGCCAGTTGAAGAAATAGAGCACTTAATAAAGCCTGTCAGTTTTTATAAAGCCAAAGCAGTACACCTGGAAAGACTCGCCCAAGATATTGCAGAGAGGTTCCAAGGAAAAGTACCGCACACATTGGAGGAGTTGACATCGCTGCCCGGCGTCGGCCGAAAAACGGCCAATATTATTTTGGCGCGTGAATTTAATATCCCCGCAATTGGGGTTGACACTCATGTCCACAGAATTATCAACTTTTTAGGCTGGGTAAAGACAAAAACTCCCGAACAAACCGAAACAGAACTGGCAAAAGTCTTGCCAAAAAAGTATTGGGTTGACGTTAATACCTATTTGGTTTCCATCGGTCAACAATATAGAAACAATAAACTCTTGGCAGATTTCTTGACAAAGAATGGATTGGTAGAGTAGCCTTTAATACATCAATGGCTGCAGAAACTCGTTTGCCCTCAGCGTCACAGTGGGTTGGCTTTATTGGAATATTTTTGCTCCTGATGGGACTTTACGGAGCAGGCAGGATGCTGCATATTTCTACACGCGGAGTTCCCTACCCGGAGAGAGGCGTATTCCCTGATACTATACTTTTGCCCCAAAACTCAACTCTAGTCTTAAGAGAATCGGAGTGTGATTCTTATCCACAGGTTTATTATGATTACAGCCCCGATGGTAAACAAACCCCTCGCCCCGCCACGCAAGAAGAGTTAGACGCCCAACAACAGCAAACTCTGCGCTGCGTCAATGGCTTTAATGAAGATCGCGCAAAGCAAAGACAATACGACAAAAACCAATCCACCTTTCTAATATTTGTCGGCGCGGGACTCTTGCTTTCCCGCCGCTTTTTGTGAAGAGTCTAAAATGATGGTTACAGGGCCATCCAATTCTGCTTCAATATTCATATAACTCCCAAACCTTCCAGTCTCAACTTTTATGCCCTCACTTTCTAGCGACTTCACAAATTTTTGATAAATCTCCTCTGCCACCTCGGGGGTGGCAGCCTGAACAAAAGAGGGGCGCCGACCGCTTGAGGTGTCTGCGTATAACGTAAACTGCGAAACTACTAACATTTCCGCCTTAGCATCCTTAACTGATAGATTCATTTTCCCTTCGCTGTCCGCCATCAGTCTTAAATTGACACACTTTTGCGCCATGGCGGATATTTGTGTCACTTTGTCTTCGCGTCCTACTCCAACCAGAAGAAACAGTCCTTTCCCAATTTCTCCTACAACTTTCCCTCCAGTTGAAACTTTTGCCAAATTTACTCTTTGAATAACTAAACGCATATCTTTAGAAAAATTTCTTTAAAGCTGTCCAACTGCTAATGGCATCATAAGCCAATATCCAAAACACGTGGTAAACTCCTCCCACCCAAAGTATAGAGTTTATAGTTACGCCGATTGTAATGTAAAAATAAGCCTTCTTTCCTTTAATCCCCAAAACCCAGAGAAGAGGAACCCCTGCCATGGCAGGACCAGAAAGAGTATAAACAATGAGTATCAAGGCACTTTCCCCAACATTAAATCTTTGTAAATTTTTTTGCCAAGTTCGTATGTTTTTACTTTGTTTATTTATCCAACTTTGCAATTCACGCTCAAGCGAGAGTAGATAAAAGAGCGCGCAGTTCAGGATAAACATTAGAACTATTGTTGAAACAACTGCCGTTTTTACGCCATAGCGAAGAAGGATAGTATTTGAAAAAACAGTCATTATACTATCGATAAGCGGCCAAAAGGCGATAGTTGCAGTTCTTCTAAACCAATGCACGTTGTATCTTGCAGTATACCAAACTATAGTAGGTGTTCTTCGCGGGGGCGAAACTGAAGCGCTTCGGAAAGATGTTTCGATTGAATATCCGCTTCTTGTCCCAGATCTGCAATCGTTCGGGCAACCTTTAAAACTTTATAGTAAGAACGGGCCGACAAACCAAGAGAGCTTATGGCCTGACGCATCAGTTTCTCTTCATCCGGAGTCAGTTTGCAATATTCTCTTGCCAGCTTCGTGCTCATTTCCGCATTATTCTTAGTCTTCAAACCATTAAACCTCTTTAACTGAACATTGCGCGCGTTCTGCACCCTTTTTTGAATAGTTTTGGAATTTTCCGCATTCACTCCGGCTGCAATAAGTTTTTCGGCTTTAACCTGAGAAACATCAATATGCAAATCAATTCTGTCTAGAATTGGACCCGAAATGCGTTTCTGATATCGGGAAATTGCCCCGGGCAGGCATTTACACTGCTTAACATCTGAACCATAGTACCCGCACGGACAGGGATTAACAGCGGCAATAAGGGCAAATTCGGCCGGATATGAAACAGAGCCGGCGGCGCGCGAAATTGTAACGATCCCATCTTCCAAAGGCTGCCTTAAAGCCTCTAAGACGTGGCGGGGAAATTCTGCAAACTCATCCAAAAACAGAGCTCCTCTGTGCGCTAGCGAAATTTCCCCCGGCATGGGTTTTGTACCGCCGCCAATTAAGCCGTTTCGGGAAATTGTGTGGTGTGGACTTCTGAAAGGTCTTGTGCGCACAACAGATTGCCCCTCAGATAAATTTCCTGTAATAGAATAAATCTTGGTTACCTCCAAAGCTTCGCCCTCAGTTAGTTCAGGCAAGATTCCAGGAAAAGCGCGGGCCAGCATGGTTTTGCCCGAACCGGGGATGCCCTTCATCAAAATATTGTGCCCTCCAGCCGCTGCAATTTCCAAAGCGCGTTTGGCTGATTCTTGGCCTTGCACTTCTGAAAAATCAAATTCTGCTGTCCCAACTCCCGCAAGAGACGAAAACTTTGTGACAGGGATAGCTTCAATGTACTCTGTTCCAGATAAATGGCGGAAAAGTTGAAGCAAATTCTCAACCGGATAAACTTTTATGCCGCGAATAATAGCAGCTTCCTGGGCATTGCTTTTGGGCAAGAAGACGTTTTTTAACTTCTTTTCTCTGGCCAAAAGTGCTGTTGGCAAAACTCCGGACGTGTGCCTTAAAGAACCATCGAGTGAAAGTTCTCCTATAAAAAGGCATTCGGAAGTGCCAACCTTGGGAAGTTGCTCGGAGGCAAGCAAAATCCCCACAGCCATAGGCAAATCAAAAGCGGGGCCTTCTTTGTGCAAATCTGCGGGAGCTAAATTTACTGTAATTCTTTTTGGGGGAAGGTCAGCCCCCGAATTTTTAATCGCCGCCCGTACCCGTTCTTTGGCTTCGTCAACTGCTTTATCACCCAAACCCACAATGGTAAAGGCAGGCAAACCTTGGGAGGGGATATCTACTTCCACATCGACCAAAACACCGTTTAAACCAACCGTCGTCCCGCTAAAAACCTTAGCCAGCATCTACTCACTATGGCTCATATGGCAAGAACATGTCAAACCGTTCCGGTATGTTTCCGTAAATATCCGACACTCTATCTTCTAAGTGGCGGTCTCATTCCCAAGCCTATGTGTGGCCTATGGTATGGTAATGATA
>MHBW01000016.1:0-27483 GCA_001816385.1 Candidatus Blackburnbacteria bacterium RIFCSPHIGHO2_01_FULL_43_15b | reverse complement strand
ACGGATAAGGATTTTGTTTTGTAAAGAAACTCGCAGAGTTTCTTTTTTCGTTTTAACTTGATTTTTCTTGGTATTTCTTGTAATGTGATTTTGGTATTAAGCCCGACGATCGGGCTTAAATCGTACATTCCCAACAAGAAAGGAGCGGTTAATGACAGATAAGATGACCTACGCTGGCGTCGGCGTGAACTACGACGCGATGGATCCGTTCAAGCGGATGGCGCAACTCGCAGGCCGCGAGACTGCAGGCAACATCAGGCGACTCAACGACGGCGAGTTTCAAGAAGTTGAGATGAGCCGTGGCGAGAGCGCCTACCTCATCGAAGCGGCTAAGAGCTACTTCGCCCATGTAGAGGAAGGACTCGGCACGAAGAATCTCGTCGCCGACGCGATGTATCGTCTTACCGGTAAGTCGTATTACGACCACATCGCTCAGGACACTGTTGCGATGATCGTGAATGACATGATCACGCTCGGCGCACTTCCTCTTTCAGTGGCGATGCATCTTGCCGTCGGCGACTCGAACTGGTTCGACGATGAGAAACGGTGTCGCGATCTCGTCGAGGGCTGGAAGAACGCCTGCAATCTCGCGCGATGCATTTGGGGTGGCGGAGAAACTCCAACACTCAGGGGCGTTGTTGTGCCGGAAGCGATTGTTCTTTCCGGTTCGGCGATGGGTCTCGTGAAGCCGAAGGATCGGCTCATCACTGCGGACAACATCCAACACGGCGACGCAATCATCCTCATCGAGAGTTCCGGTATTCACGCGAACGGCCTCACGATGGCGCGGAAGATTGCCGACAAGTTGCCCGATGGCTACCTCACTGTGCTCGACGATAGGCGAACGTACGGGGAGACACTACTCGACCCTACGCACATCTACGTCGGACTCGTCGAGGACTGCCTCAATCGTGGTGTGAGCATTCACTACGCGGTAAATATTACGGGACATGGGTGGCGCAAACTCATGCGGGCCACGCAATCGTTCGCCTACATCGTCGAGCAGTTACCGAAGCAACTCCCAATCTTCGGCTTCCTGCAAAATCACGGGCCGGTGGACGACACGGAAGCGTACGGCAACTTCAATATGGGTGCGGGCTTCGCACTATATGTTTCGGAAGCCGATGCTGACGCGGTTCTCGAAGTCGCAGCTTCGCACAACATCGGCGCGCTCCATGCCGGACACATCGAACGAAGTGGCGACAAAAAAGTCGTCATCAGGCCGAAAGGACTCGAGTACTCCAGCGCAACGCTCGGTGTTCGATGACCACCAAGTTGCAACTCATGGGTTCGCTATCGCAAGGTAGCGAACCCTTTTTCTTTTTGTAAAATTTCAAAGAACAAGTGATTGCGAAAACAAATTTTTTCAGCTATTCTTTAATTGTATTTGTTTTCGCAATTATCGGCGCAAACTTTTCCGAAGCGAGGGTGCGGCGGAATTCCTCCCCCCAACCCCCTCCTTCCGCCGCACCCGAGCGGAGCGGTCAGGAATTTTTCTCGAAATGGGTTCGCGCTAAATTCAGAATATCCCACCAGATGGCGGCTAAAAAATTGAGAAGATCATCGACTAATAAGGTTGTTAGTGGTATATTAGGTGGAATCGGAGAATACATGAATATTGATCCGGTTGTGGTAAGAATTGTGTTTCTTGCAATCGCAATTTTTACTGGTTTTGTTCCCGGGTTACTATTTTATTTACTAGCACATTTAGTAGTCCCAGAAATATCAAGAGAAGAAACCAAGCCGAGTTAGCCAACGTGGTCAAGGCACGGGTCTGAAGAACCTGGGACGCTGGTTCGATTCCAGCACTCGGCACAAACAAACGACATGCACGCTAATAATGCGGGTATAACAGCCTTGCTTCGCAAGAACGTTGTACGCCGCTCACATAAGTTCGCGGGTATAGTACAATGGTAGTACACCTGGTTGCCAATCAGGGTACAGGGGTTCGATTCCCCTTACCCGCTCCATAGGATTTTTATCGAACTGATAAATTTTAGCTTTGGAATGTCACTAAAATTTGTCAAAATCTAGGCTTATAATCTTACATCCTAACGGGAATCGAACTAGCCTTAATCCTGCTATTTCTTTCCTTGATCCTGTTCTTCAAAATCTCCCATACATTTAGACCCATAAAAACGTTGCATAACTGCACATGCCAATAAATACACAACTTCCTGTATCTCTTTCAGCTCATCTTCCGTAGCATTAGGATAATATTTCTTGATTATTTCCAGCGGTAACACTATAAATCACCTCCTAACTTTCCTTAGGAAGTAAATTTTACCCAGCTATGGAATTTCAATCATTTTTAGAATTTGCATCTGCTATACTTCATTTATGTCTCAAAACTTTTATGACAAGGTGGCTAAAAAATTTGGTGGTTATGGATATAGTATGCCAAAAGTAACTTTCTGTCCCCTTGTTACCTTTTCTTCTTCAGTTATAGGAATTAAAGCACCTGTGTTATCTGTTTTGACAACAAAGGTTTTAGCGAGCTTATCATACCATGCTTGCCTCTTGCCATTGATGATTACCCATAAATTCCCCAAGTTGAAGATTAAGCCAGAGAGTAATTTTCCTATACTCTCACGAAAAAGTGCAACATCAAAACTAACTGGTTGGTAAGAACTATTTACAACTTTCAGCTTTAACAACTTTTTCCCTGGAGTATGGCCTGATTTCCAGATGAATAATGATCCGTACAAGATATAAACTAACCAAAACAGCAAATTAAGAAGACCTTTTGTAAAAGGTGCAAGTATGAAAGACAGAATCAGAGTAACTATAAAGAGGATAATTTCATCAATGATTAAAGCAAGCAGTCTTTCCCAAAAATGTTCCTTTCTTGTAAATTCTGTTTTCCATTTCCATGTAAGATTAGTATCTCAAAAAGAATTAATAAAAGCAAAAGTCTTAAAATGATACTCCATCTTTACCATAGGGATCGATTTACTTTATAAGTTTTCTACTTTGTTTTTTGAGTAAATAATTTCGTGAGGTTATTACTTTTCTGCCGGTTTCTTTCTCAAGATTAGATCTGGCGTCTCCGGCAATTTTACCGCTTTATTTCTCTCAAAACCTCTAGGGTGTTCTGTTTTGGTAATTTCAGTAGTTGCAGCCTCACCAAGCTGGGAAAATAATAATTCCAAGTCGCTCATATGATCACGCAGGTTTTCTCTTCTTAGACCTTTAATTTTTTTATATTCCGAAGGAGTAACACCAAAAGTTGCTTTGGATATCTCGGCTGTCAGTATTTCATACTCTTTTGCCAGTTCTACACCATGTTTTTGCCATTCATCTGTTAATTCTTCTCTTATAGCAATAGAGCGCATGCGTCTTTCAATCCAATCCTCTGGATATCCTTTGGCTTTGTAAAACGCCCTGGCTCGTTTCTGGGCTAATTCCGGATCTTCTATCTCCTGCACCCTTTCATATCCAACTCTGGCTAACCATAATTTAAAAGGTTCTGCTTTGGGAGAAGGAATTGATTGAATAATCCTAAAAATACCTTCAGTATTAGCACAATTTACTTTTTGTGCTCCGCCTGATGTTTGAACCGAAAGGAGGGTGGCAATTTGCCCCCACCCTTTAGAAAGTTCAGGATCACGTCTGCGCATATCTTTTACATATCCATCTGGCTGAACTGAATCAGTTAGGGCGGCCACAACATCAACAATCACAAACCACCACTCATTACTGTGAATAGTTTTTCTTATTTTCCTATTTCGGAAAATGGCTATTTTAGTTGTTTGTGCAGTTTCTTGATCCATCTTTGTTAAAAATTGTCATTACTTTTTATTATACATACAAAACCCGTAATTGCCAGGTGTTGTATAAAAAATCTGGCAAAATAAGCATAGCTTGATTTCTCGTAAACTCGAAATTAGGCGAGGAGCTAAATTCTTGGACAAATCCTGGCAGCCCGCTTCGCCAAAGCGAAAGCGAGGCGAGTCTGGCTAAGATCACGTCAGGGGCTCCAGACCGGATACCCGACTCCGGAAAAGCCTGGATATTCCAAAATGTCCGTAAGTACAAGCTCGTCTCCCCTGAACCTTCCGGCACCTTCCCTTTTTCTTTCAAAATACCATCTGTCTGCTAGATTTCTACTTTTATCTTTATCGTGACTCCATGTAGCTGGATAATTAATACTAAAATTCTTAACCTCATCTTGATGGGAAACCCATCTAAATTGTTTGTTATAAATCACAATCGAAGTAATAACTAAAATTGCTATTACAAAACATATACATATCAGTTTATTTTTCTTCATGGGTTTAGTATAACAAACCTACAAGTCGCGAATGTCGGTTCGGTAAACCTGCATTAACTTGTTAAAATTAGACAGAATATATAGGAGAAAGAGTTCGGAATGACTGCACCTTGACAACTTTCAGATTATCTGATATTCTGAAAATATGAAAGTAAGCATTATTCGAGATCGAGGACAATTAACCATTCCTGATTCAATCCGCCGGGTTGTATCTTGGATTACTCCTATGTCTGCAGTGTCTATCTCCGTTATCAAACCTGATGAAATTGTAATTAAGCCCCATCAGAAACAGGTGAATTGGGATCAAGTTTGGGAAAATATAAGAAAATCCAGAGCTATCTCTGGGAGAGGTAATCTGAGTGCAGCAGATTTCTTAGAACAAGATCGTAGATCTCATTAATGGATACTTTAGTTGTTGATACCTCGGTTTTCATCAAATGGTTGAATCAAACTAACGAACTGTATTTAGAAAATGCAGATAAAATCCTTGAGGATGTTAAAAGAGGTCAAACAGAGCTTGTAGTTCCAGAGTTAATTAAGTATGAGATAGGGAATGTCTTGTTAAAAGGTAAGCAATTAACACCGCAGCAGGCATATGTCTCACTAGGCACTGCATACTCCTTACCTGTAACATTTGTCACAGAATCAGAACAGCAGGCAAAAGAAACTTATACTTTGGCCAATAATTTAGGAGTGAGTTATTACGATGCCTCGTTTATGTCGTTGGCCAAACAGTATAATGCTACTTTAGTTACTGACAACGTAAAACACCAAAGTAAAGATCCAGAAATTAAAGTTTTAGCTCTTAAAGATTACTAGGATTTTCCTGATAAATCTCTATCAGTTTACTAAAATGATAGAATCTGTGGAAGAAAGAGTTCGGAATAATTTGCGTCTCAACTACTTCCTTGTTATTGTATAAGTCACAGGGTAGAACAGAGGTATAACGGGTAGGTCTTCTAACAAAAAGCGCTGAAAATCGTAATAAATTGACTTTCTTGCCTCCGGATCAAGAGTTCTTCTCCCATCCTCTAAAAGTTTGTCGATTCTTGGACTTTCCTTTGCGGGAGGTCCGTAGTTGGTTATATTTGCCTCCATTTGTGTTGAATGCCAAAGACTATATTGATCAGGATCTGGCGGGATACTTTGAATCCAAAGAAGAGCCTGGAAATCATCAGGAGGAGCATTGATAACCTGTATATTTGCATGCAAGCCCATATCTTCCCAGTTCTTCTTAATTTTATCGGCAACGGGCAATAAACCTGGCAAAGTTACTAAATTAATGGGTAAGTTCTTCCTGACGTCAGCTGGTACGTTTTTCAAAAGTTCTTTCGCCCGATCAGGATTATATTTATAGTCCTTAACCTGGGGATTAAAGACCCAGGATTTTGGCGAGATAACGCTAATAGCTCTTTTTTCAGGGAACTCATCTTTATTAATTGCGTAGGCAAGAGCCTGACGGATATTTTTGTCTGAGGTGACCTTGTTCTGCATATCTAAAAATATTCCCACATACCTATCTTCATTGGTTTTAATATCAATTTTTGCATTGTTCCAGGTGCTCAAATCTTTAGGATCGGTAATTCCAACCAATTGTCTAACTTGCCCAAGCTTGTAAGCAGTTAGGGCAATATCTTCCGTGTCGTAAAAACGATAAGTTTTTTTCGCGTCGGTTTTTCTATTTACCAAAGTTAATGACCTGCTAAACTGACCGGTAATTGTGGTTAATCCTGTCACTTTCCAGTCTCCGGCACCAATTAAGCCTCTTTTAAAAACAGGTCGAGTTACAGCCGTGGGGAAGGGAACGTAGGGATCTTTATTTAGAGTAAATTTAATAGTTGTTGCGTCAGTGACCTCTTTTTTGGCATCCTTAAATTGATAGTTGATATCTTTTGCCTGAATTTTTGTCCCATCTTGCCATTTATAGTTCCCAATGTGAAAAATCCACACTCGCCCATTTTCCTGGCTTTCCCAAGCTGTCGCGATTCCGGGAATAGGTTGGTTGTTGGCGTCCAATCTAGTTAGCCCAACACTGATTTCTTGCTGAATAAAAAGCGGCAGGTTATCAAGATTAAATTTATCGACTACTCCGATTGTATTGCCTGTTTGAAAAAAGGCGAGGAATCTGGACATTTTTGAGGAAAAAAGAAAAACAAAAACTCCCAAGAGAACACTTCCCAAAAGGACTAGTTTAAATCGCGATAAGAACGCAGAAATAAAAATAGACCAGTAGTGCAGTGTTTTCATCTCAAATAGGTCAGGAGATCAAACCTAAAAACGAAAAGGTGACAAAAAGAATTGCGGTTGTAATTGTTGCCCTAAAAAGAAGCTTCTCAAAACCGCGTCGAGTAACGTAAAACTCTCCTGATCCGCCCCAGGAAGAACCTAAACCAGCCCCCCGATTTTGAATCAAGACGAAGATAACGAGCAAGATGGCCAGTACTACTTGTATGATCATTATGGGTGACATGTAGGTATAGTATAGCGCAGATTACTTACTAATCCAAAAGAGGAAAGAGGAGACAAATGAGATTACAAAGGAAACTACGATAAATGCTAAAAGAGGGGAAAAGGTCATTGCCGGAAGGATGAATAAGTTTGACTGGAAACCTGGATAGGTAAATGGAACTATTGAAAACCCACGCACAAGAGTAGTTGCGATATACAAAGTAACAACTCCCGATATCCACCTGAAAAGCCCTAAGGTTACCAGGTTAAAAGGCAAAAGCAAGAGATTAATTAATGGCTTAAGAAGTGAATCGGCGAAAGTTAGGGCTAAAGCTCCAAGGGCTAAAAATTGTAGGTTGTGCTGATAGTCTATACCACCGAAACTATTAGCGACAAACCAAACAACAAAAAGATGAATAAAAAATGACCTTAAAAATCTTTTCATAACGGCAACCTAAGTCCTAGTATCATTTAAGAAAGATGGCCTGTCAAGTTTTGCTTGGAAGAAGCTCCCTGAGGCGAAGCTTGAAGTGGTACGCGCGAGCAAAGCGATGGGCTTCATCGCGCATGCGCTGAAGAAGTTTTGTTGTAGGGCTTCCCTTTCCAAGCGCAATCACGTTAAATCCACCTTCTCGAGTGGGAATAACTAATTCTTCTTCTCGTTTAGCCAAACCTATTACGGGAATACCAAAGGTGGCGTATCTGTCCCACCTTCCAGGTGGTCTAGGTACGCCACCTAAGGATGAGGCTTGGTTGACGGCTTCGAGTGATGCTGATACTTGCCCCTTTCCGCCATCGACGACTATTAAATCCGGCTTTCCCCAATCCTCAAGATGCTTAAGACGCCGGCTTAACGCTTCCTTAAGTGCGCCGTAGTCGTCAGCCCTTTTCACTTTTTGGATCCGAAACCTTCGGTAGTAATTTTTTTCCGGCTCGCCATTAATAAAAGTAACCATTGAGCAGGTTGTGTTTTTGCCGCCCGTGTGGGCAACGTCGTAACACTCAATTCGGTGGATGGTGCCAAGTGATGGGTGATAAGTGCTTAAAATGTCTTGGAGTGTGCGCAGTTCTTCTTCACGGATATCGGAAACCAAATTTGGGTTCTCCAAATAAGCTTTTGGCTTTTCGTACGGCTTGGTAATGTAAGAAATCTGACGCAACTGGTCGCGAATTCGCGCAGCAGCCTCAAAATCCTCCCGTAAGGATGCAGCCGTCATTTCCCCCAACAATTGTTTTTCCAGTCGTTTTGTCTTACCTGATAGCAATGCAATTATTCGTTTGATGTTTGCTCTATATTCACTTTTCTCTGGTTCACTTTTTACTAAATTTGGACATGGGTTGCACAAGCCTAAGTGTGAGTAGAAGCAACCACGCTTGCCAAGTCTTCTCTGTGAACAATATGGGAAAACCCTTCTGGTCTGCCGGAGAACTGCCTTAACTGTAGAAGAGGACGGGAAAGGACCAAAGTACCTCCCTGCACCCTCCTCCCGTCGGGCAACTGTCACTTTGGGAAACTCTTCTTTGGTGATTTTGATGTAAAGCGGGTGTTTATCGTCTTTGGCGGAAGAGTTATATCTGGGCAGATACTTTTTAATTAATTCTGCCTCTAAAAGAAGCGCTTCCAATTCTGATAATACCGGAATTGAGGACACTGCTGACGCATCTTGCACAATCTCCTGACTCTTCGTGCCGTGTGCATGAAGGTGGGAATATACTCTCTCGCGAACATTTATACTTTTCCCTACATAAATCGCTTTATTCGCGGGGTTTTTAAAAATGTAAACTCCTGGACCATGAGGCAGATTATTTGCCTGTTTTTCTAGATTTGAGATAGATGTAAGCATAGTTTGTTATAAATCCACCGCCAACAAGTAATAATAGAATAATAAACACAGACACTATTTGCAGCATTTGGATACTTATTGAGGAGATTTCGTAGGTTTTATTGTGTTCCCCTACTCTAAGCTGTATTTTACTACTTTTATTTGTGGAAAGTAGTGGAAGAGTGTACTGAATATCAAATGATGAGTCAGTCATAGGGGCAAGGAAGCCGATTTTTTTAATTATGTCCCCTTTTGTGTTTAGATTGTTTTGAATAATAGTTATTGGTTGGTTGTAAAGCGCTACAGGACCAGGATTATATATGTTAATATGGAGTTTGTTGGCCACAAAAGGTAAGAGAGATTTGTCTTGGCTTATGGTAATTTGAGGAACTGATTCGCGATTATTTGGCAAGTGTCCGAACTGTACTGAAACATCTCTTTGGTTACTTTGGGCTAATTTGTATGAACCTGCAGGAGGTGGAGAATCATCAGATTTGCCATGTATCGCAAAAGTAAGATGTGACATATCGAATTTATTAAAATAATCAATTCCACCGGTAGTTTTACCCCAGGTTGGATCAATCGGTTTCCAAACATCCAAAGACTGATCCCAATATTCAGGCCAGGCGTGCAGAACATCGGCAACCAAAGACAGGGGTTGAACCTGTGGGTTTTCGGTGTAGGCAAAACCGTTGGCTTCTCTGGCAGGAATACCAGCGGCGCGAGCCAATGCGACAAAAAGATCTGTGAATTCCATACAAATCGCTTTGTCGGGACTTGCTAAAGCGCCCTTTGCTCCCATTCTTTCGACACTACTCGTGACACGGCTATAATCGTAGTTTAAGGTTTTTACCACATAGTCATAAATCGATTGGGGATTCTTGCCTAAGGTTTGTGAAATTGATTTAATTTGCAAGTCGTCGGTTGGCCAGTATTTTGTATCGGAAAGATAATAAGGAAGCGTGACAGGATTTGGTGAAGTATAAAGCACTTGCGGAGTAGCAAAAATTTGAGCATTACCGGAAACCTGAATATCTTTCTTTTCTCCGGGTTTTAAGTAATATGTGGCCATCCAGTTTCCATCTGAATCAAGTACGACTGAGGAGGGAGAAGGTAAAATTTTGGAATAGTAAACTTTTTGATAAGCAGTGTCCGGAACTAATGCAATTGAAGTTTTGCCTTTTTTATCTACATAGGGGTTTTCAAGATGATAGTTTAAGTCAAATGAAAAAACCTGGAAATCACCAAAAGCAGCAATAATCCCCGCTTTCAGAAGATCCTCCTTGCCGAAAGTAAACGTCATATCTTTCTCGGTTTCTGATCTATTTTTTGGTTCGGGAGAAATATAGGCAAGTTTTCCTAATATTTTTGATGTGGTTAAGGATAAGTTGTAAGTATTAAAGTTATCAACCGAAGTGATTCGAGGGATTGTTAAATCCCAAACCTGGCCATTTTGGGAGGCAAGATGTGGAATTTGGTAGGCAACGGTAAATTTTCTTAATTTGTTTTTCCCGACTATTGCATCAGGAAAATTAACAAGAATTTTTGTTTCTGTGTCTGTTTGTTCAACAGAAACAGGGATCCCTTTCCCGGATTCTATAGCTGTAACTCCGACAGGCTTTTTACCTTCCAGGCTTAGAGAATAAGAAGTCGCGTAAATTGTTGAAAAATTGTTAGTGAGGGTTATTCCCTGGGTAACCTGCGCGTCACCATTTTGGTCAACAACGTAAGTTGTAGCAAAGTCTGTTTTGAATTCCTGCTGGGCCGCGGCAACTCGTGGCAGTGCATAGGAGACAGTGTACAGTGCACAGGCCAGAAAAATCACTTTCAGCAGGTACCTCATAAGACTAATCTTAACATACGCTGCGTTCCTTGTATGATATAGTAAATTATGCCCGAACAAGTGGTAGATAGTGGTATTTCCTCAATTCAGACGGCAACCTCTTCCCCTGAATTTCAGAACCTTGCAAAGAGCCGTTTACAGGAATTTACACAAGCAACTTTGAAAGATAGTGCCTCGCTTTTCTTGCTTTCTGAAGCGTCCCAGGTTGACTTGAGTGCGCCCAACATACAGCCCCAAGTTGCAATGGCAGCTTTTCTTTTGCTACGCAGACAATGTCCAACTGTTTGGGATATTGGGGCTACTCTTCAAGGTGCCGAAGGCAGGCTCAAATGTGGCCAAGGTCAAACTATCCGAGCAGGAGCGATTGGCACAGATCCTCAGTTGATGGGAAGTATACAAAGAGGCAATACTTTTATTGGGAAATTTGCGCAGGAAGTTTACGAACAATACAGCACGCCAGTCAGCGATCGGACTAAGAATGTTATTCTGGGTCGGTTCAACACATGGGCTTCTGTAAAAACAGTTCCGGACGAAGCTTATTATGTTCGGGAAATGGCAGTTTGTGCAGCTTCGCAAAACCTAACGCAGCAGGATGCGGCAGTAGTTCTTCGCGGTATTGAAAATTATAAGAGATATAATTTTTGGCCATTAAGCCAATATGGCGCACAAGAACAAGCCCGCTACGCTCGCTTCAACCAGGCGCTTACTCGCCTGCAACTTGTATTGGCCGGCCACGTTTCTGGCGGAGGACATCTTGACCAGTATGAATCACTTATACACTTGCTTTCGCAGTCTCAAGCGGAAGTTGTTAAACAAGCTGAGCTGGTGAGGCCTGAAAGTACAATAGGCACAGAATTATCTTATTGGGAAAATTCAATAGGCAACGAAGGTGGGCTTTGTTTAGTTGACCGAGTTGAAATGCAACAAAGATATACTTTTGCGCATACAGAACGGGGGAGGTTTGTTTATTACACGGCTACAAACCAAAATATAGAGCCTTTGCTAAATCGATTTGATGAAATAAACAGGCGCCTTGCTCAAACTTTGGGCACGGATGGTACAAAGCCTGTACATGTAGTTTTGGTACCCGAAGCCAAGTATTGCCCAAGGGGCGGCTATGCCAAACTCGACGGTACAGGCTTTATATTGGCTTCGTCGCAGGATCTTGATCAGGTATATGCACATGAAGCAGTTCATGCAAATCTTGCTCAGATCTTTGGAACAAGCCACAGCGCCACAGCCACCGAGGGGGCAGCAATGTATTTGGCACGCGTGGTTAACCCCTATGATAAGAGAAACGACTATGTAGCGCAAAGATATGGTGATGATCAAATAATCAGAATAAGAGGAAAAGGCGGCCAAATTGGGCTTTCAAATACGCAAATGTTGGACAATGCCGGCGAGGCAAGATCTAAAGCTGATTATGAGTATGCATATAAATTTGGAGGGTTGTTGGCGGAATTTATTGTCAGTAGAGTTGGTATTGAAGGTTATTTACAGTTTTACAAACGAACTTGCTTGCCCAACTTATATGATAGCGATACAGGTAAGCAACTGGTGGCAAATGGCAAGAGGGCGCCAGGTGTAGGTGAACGCGAAATTAACGCCCAAGCTTTAAAGGCGATGGCTGCACTAACTGGCAGACCTGATATGCGACCTGAAAATGTATTGCAAGAGTTTACGGACTTTGCTGCTGCCAGAAATGCCAAAGGAGCCTTCTACAGGTAGTTTAAAAATTATTGAAGTTTTTATTTGGGGTTATAATGGAAGTTATGGGAGAGGTTGTTACGGAAAGTTTAACTGCAAAAGAGACAAGGATAGATTTTCCTCAAAAGTTTAAAGAAACGCTAAAAACGTGCGATTATACCTTGAAGAGTTAAAACCATTACTTTCACAAGATAGTGCCACAATAATTGCAGAGCTTGCACAAACGGCATACGTTGCCGAAGACCAAACAGGCAAACTAAGTTTATTGCTTAGCAACCTTGACAGCAGAATGATCAGGGAACTTTTGGAAAGTCCGAACCAACTAGAACCCTTTAAGAAACTAATCAAAAGTTACGGATTGTTTCAAATTGTGGGAAAAGTAAGCGCAGACGAACATGATTGTCATACTGTTTGGGGAGAAAAAGTAGAAGTTTTAGTTAGGGAGAATACTCAAGGCAAATCAACTAATGTGGTAGATGAAAAACAGAGGTTTGATCCGTACGCAAATCCTAACGAAGCAGCCATAACTTTAGCCATAGAACATCACCTTACGAATACGCAATCGTTAAAGCTTGTTTCTCGATTGCGAGCCGGAATTGAATGGCCAAATTATCAAAAATTAATTACAGATATCCTTGATGAGGAGTAAGCCGTACTTTTAGAAAAACTTCAACCAGCATAAGCCCCATAACATTGACATCTGGTGTATTTTATGGTATGATTTGGCATACTCAAAACGAGTTCTTAGCTTCAAGTGGGGCTAGGTAGCACTTTGGGAGAGTATCAAGTGTTTCTCGCGCAACAAGCCCGCCATTTCTTGGTATCGGAAGACCAAAGGGGAGCACTCGGCTTCGGCGCCGTAGCCTACCTCGTTGCAGCGTACTTTATCGCCAGTGGGACCTCGCCAATCGCGGCGTTCTTGTGGGCTAGCGCCCACATGGTGTATGGCGTTGTACTCTGGAAGATAATGCCCAAGCGCACCGAACGTCATGTCGCATGGTGGCGTCGACACGTCGGTGGCGCGATGTTGATCGGATTTCCAATCTTCTGGGCGTGTGCCGTACCCGGCTATAAGGCTGGCGACATGCTCGGTGCAATCGTGTTGTGGCTGGTGGTAACACCAACCAGCCACGTGGGTTTCGCTTTTCTGGCGTGGTCCCTTCGGACTGGAGGACAAAGAGCGCTAGAAGTCGACGTGCGGGTGGTTCCGGAGAGTTTTACCACATCGTTAATCGTGGAAGCGACAGTAGAAAAATATTCTTAATTGAAAGAGACCATGATAGGTTTCTTCGCACACTTTTCTATTATCAGTACCAAGGCCCAAAACCTAAATTCTCAAATTTATCTGCGCAAAAACTTCAACTGTGGACCCCAAAAGAAGAAGACAGGCTTGTTAACATCAGTTGCTATTGTTTAATGCCCAACCACATGCACTTATTAATCCAGCAGTTACAAAACAATGGTGTCTCAATATTCATGTCACAGCTGTGCAATAGTTACACAAAATATTTTAATACCAAACATAAACGTGTCGGTCCTCTACTTCAAGGCCGTTTCAAGTCGGTACTCATAGTGGATAATTACCAGCTATTACATGTTTCTAGGTACATACACATTAATCCTATTGTTGCTCGCATGGTGACCAAGCTGGAAGATTATCCATGGTCTTCCTTTGCTCAATATATGGGCTCGGCAAAAGGATTTTGCTCTCTGGAGAAAATAATGGAACAGTTTCAATCATCTCAAGAATACAAAAAATTCCTGGAAGATCAAATAAGTTATGGAGAAACTCTTGAAACAATTAAACACCACTTGGCTGATGACTTTTACGATGACACCTCGGGGGTGGAAGGCTAAAGGCTAAAGAAGTTCGGAGAGGAACTGCCCGGTGTATGACTTTTTATTTTGGGAAACTTGCCAGGGAGTGCCAACGGCAATTATTTCTCCACCCTTCTCTCCTCCTTCGGGGCCTAAATCAATAATCCAGTCCGCATTTTTGATAACGTCCAGGTTGTGTTCGATAATTACAACTGTGTTGCCCATAGAAACTAATCGCAAGAGACATTTTAAGAGTTTTTCGATATCGGAAAAATGCAATCCTGTTGTCGGCTCATCAAGAATATAAAAAGTTGAACTACCTCCCCGCTTCATTAGTTCTGAGGAGAGTTTGACCCTTTGCGCTTCTCCGCCTGATAAAGTTGGAGCAGACTGCCCCAACTCAATATAATCAAGCCCTACCTCTGCCAGGGTATTTAATTTATCGGCGATGTGAGGAATATTGGCAAAAAACTCTTTGGCTTCCAAAACCGTCATTCCCAAAACCTCAGCAATATTCTTTCCGTGCCATTCGACTTCTAAAGTTTCTCTGTTAAATCTTGTGCCGTTACAGATATCGCAGGTAATATAAACATCAGACAAAAACTGCATTTCGATTTTGTTTACTCCCTGTCCTTCGCATGCCTCGCATCGTCCACCTTTAACATTGAAAGAAAACCTTCCTGCTTTATAGCCGCGAACACGGGCTTCGGGAGTTTGGGCAAAAAGTGCCCGGATTTCGTTAAAAACTCCTGTGTACGTTGCGGGATTTGAGCGGGGTGTCCGGCCAATGGGTGATTGGTCAAGCAAAATCAGTCGGTTAATCTGGCCAATGCCTTCGAGCCGTTCAAAATCACCGTTTTTAGGTGCGTAAAGTTGATTCCTTTCCGGCCAGGAACGATTTAGCGCGTCGTGAAGCGCTGGATAAAGCGTATTGACCAAAAGTGTTGACTTCCCCGAACCTGAAACACCAGTAATGCAAACCAGTTTATGTAATGGGATTTTTACCTCAACATCTTTGAGGTTGTGCGCTTTCACACCCATTAATTGCAGGTAAGCATTATCGTCATTTCGAGGAGTATGCGACGAGGCAATCTCATCCTCCGAGGGATCGCCACGCTTCGCTCGCGATGACGAGGTATTTATCCACAGATCTTTTTTGCCGGATAAATATTTAGCAGTTATAGAATCTTTGTGCGCCAAAATTGCCGAAAGGTTCCCTTCCGCGACGAGAGCCCCGCCTTGTTTGCCAGCACCTGGCCCAAAGTCCAAAATCCAATCAGCTTTTTCCATCATTTCCCTATCGTGTTCTACTACGATCACGGTATTCCCCAAATTCCGAAGGTTCCGCAAGGTACTAATCAAACGTTTGTTATCGCGCTGATGTAAGCCAATCGTAGGCTCGTCCAAAACATACAAAACGCCGCTTAAGCCAGAGCCAATTTGCGAAGCCAGGCGTATTCTCTGCGCTTCTCCGCCGGCCAAAGTGCCAGACGAGCGACCTAAAGTTAAATACTCAAGCCCAACTGAAACTAGAAAGTTAAGACGAGAAACAATTTCCTTCAAAATCATTTTGGCAATTTCCTGTTCTCTTTTGGAAAGCGGAGTCTCTGCTCCAAACAAGTCCCGGGCAAACGTTAAAGAGTCGGCAATCTGCATTTGTGTCACATCAACAATAGATTTGCCATCAATAGTGATTGAAAGAGCCTCTTCTTTGAGCCGTGCGCCTTTGCAGTCGGGGCAAATTTTTTCCACCATATACTTGGCAATTTCAGCTCGAACATATTCCGACTCACTTTGAGAATAGCGGCGTTCAAGTTCTGCAATGATCCCAGGAAACGTTTCTTCTGTGCGTGTTTTCTCCCCTAAATGGTTTGTTCCCCAGACACGATATTTTTTATTTCCAGTTCCCCAAAGAAGAATTCCAATTTTTTCCTCAGAAAAGTTTTTGACAAGAGTTTGTATGTTAGAACCTGCTTCTTTTACTGCTTGAGCTATGATACGAGAATACCAAGTGTCATTCTCAAACATGGTGCCCAGGGGCAAGATGGCACCCTCAGATAAAGTCAGTTCCGGATTAATTAACTTGTCGGGATCAATTTTTAACAAAGTGCCAATACCAGCGCAAGTAGAACAGGCTCCATGCGGGGAATTAAAGGAGAAAGTCCTGGGCTCAATTTCTGGGAAGCTGATATTGTCGACAGGACAAGAGAATTTTTCCGAAAAAAGATGGTCTTCTAAATTTTTCGGACTGTCCGGAATACCAAAACTAGAATCATGAATTTGAGACAGAATTATCAGGCCTTCTGAAAGTCCCAAACCCTGCTCAATAGAATTAGCAAGCCGCAAGCGCAGATTATTTTGTGCAACTTTATCGCGCAATTGCTTTTTCTCAATAGAAACTCTATCAATTACAACGTCTATTGTATGTTTATTAGTTTTTATCAGAAACAAATCTTCGTCTAGCCCATATACTTTCCCGTCAACCCGCACGCGGGGAAATCCCTTGGCGCGCAAGTTGGCAAAAAGATTGGCGAATTCTCCTTTTTTATCACGAACAACAGGGGAAAGCAGCAAAAATTTAGCAACATTTTCTTTATCAGCCACGTCTTTAATCATGCTTATGGCATTGTTGGTTATAGTCTCTGCAGATTGCTGTTCAATTTCGCGGCCGCAAATTGGGCAATGAGGATGCCCGATGCGGGCAAAAAGTAAACGCAAGTAATCATAAATTTCTGTTATCGTTCCGACTGTGGAGCGTGGATTGTGAGACGTAGTTTTCTGCTCAATTGAAATTGCTGGGGATAAACCTTCGATGCTGTCCACGTCAGGCTTATCCATTATCCCCAAAAATTGCCTGGCGTAAGAAGACAAACTTTCAACATATCGCCTTTGCCCTTCGGCGTAAATTGTGTCAAAAGCCAAAGAACTTTTACCCGAGCCAGAAATTCCTGTAAAAACAACTAATTTATTTTTCGGAATCTCAACGTCGATATTTTTAAGGTTGTGCTGTCTGGCGCCTTTAATTATTAATTTGTCCATAGAAACACACCGCGGTTTACGCGGCGCGAGTAGTATATCACGACTAGTCACTTTAAATACTTTCCAGCTCGCGCACTCGGTCGCGGAACTTGGCGGCCAGTTCAAAATTTAAGTCTCGTGCAGCGGCAGTCATGGCTCGCCTTAATTTCATCGTCATGTTTTTCCTGTCTCTCGGAGTAAGCTCGTCAGGGCTTAAATTTTCAAAGCTGTTAACAACTTCGCGCTCAATACCGTAAAGTAACGGCTCAGCTTCTTGTATTTCTTCGCGATCAACCAACTTTTCGCGGATGGGTTTCACAATCGTTTTGGGGATAATATTATGCTTTCTATTGTAGTCAAGTTGGAGAACGCGTCTTCTTTCAACTTCGCGTATTGCACGCTGCATTGATCCAGTAACATTATCGGCATACATGATAACTTTACCTTCGATGTGGCGAGCCGCCCTCCCCATCACCTGAATCAGAGCAGTTTCAGACCTTAAAAAGCCTTCTTTGTCGGCATCCAAAATAGCAACCAACGACACTTCAGGCAAATCCAAACCTTCGCGCAAAAGATTTATTCCAATTAAAACGTCATATTCGCCCCGTCTTAACTGGTCTAAAATATCCGTTCGGTCAAGGGTATTAACCTCAGAATGAAGATATTGAACCTTTAGCCCTTGTTCCTTGAGGTATGAAGTTAGATCCTCTGCCATTCTTTTAGTCAAGGTTGTTACTAGGGTTCGTTGCCCTTTTCCAACCCTTTCAGAAATTTCCTTCATTAAATCCGGGATCTGTGCTTCGGTAGGCTTAACAATAACTTCCGGATCAGGAATGCCAGTTGGGCGAATCAACTGTTGGATAACGCCATTTTGACCTGCGCGAGTCAGCTCCCACTGTGCTGGAGTGGCACTTGTGTATAAAACTTTGGGGATGCGGCGTAAAAATTCCTCAAACTTTAAGGGCCGGTTGTCATACGCCGCGGGAAGTCTGAACCCAAAATCAATCAATGTATGCTTTCGGGCCAAGTCTCCGTTGTACATTCCGCCAATTTGAGGAATAGTCATGTGAGACTCGTCAATAACAACTAAAAAGTTATCACCATAATTGTGCTTGTAGTAATCAAGAAGCGTGTAGGGCGCGTCCCCTGGTTTTCGACCATCAAAATAACGCGAATAATTTTCAATTCCATTAACATATCCAACTTCCTCAATCATCTCCAAATCGTATGTAACTCTCCTCTCAATTCTGTTGGCTTCCAAGAGCTTGCCCTCATCTTTAAAATTTTTAACTACCTTTTGTAAATCCTGCCGAATTTGACCAAAACCCCCCGCACGTTTTTCGCGATTCATCATATAGTGTTTGGCTGGATACACCAAAGTTGATTTAAGCTCAGATAGTGTTTTACCAGTCAGCGGATCAATTATTGTTAGCTTTTGGAGTTTTTCCTGTTCAAATTCCAGTCGAACCGCCGTATCTTCGTATGCCGGGAAAATGTCAATCGCATCTCCCCTGACTCTCCAGGTGCCTCTGTGGAAACCGTAATCGCCCCGTTCATATTGCAGATCAATTAACCTTTTTGAAATATCCTGGCGTGCATATGACCTTCCCGCTTCTAGCTCTAAAGCAAAATTTCCATATTCTTGAGGCGAGCCAATATTGTAAATGCAGGAAACAGAAGCAACTGTAATGACATCACGTCGGGTCATAAGATTGGTTGTTGCGCGCAGGCGGAGTTTATCTATTTCGCGGTTTATGTCCGTTTCCTTCTCGATATAAGTATCTGTTTGGGGAATATAAGCCTCAGGTTGATAGTAGTCGTAATAAGAAACGAAGTATGAGACACCGTTCTCAGGGAAAAAGTCACGTAATTCCTGATAAAGCTGCCCCGCCAAAGTTTTGTTATGAGAAATAACCAGTGTTGGAAGCTGCAAACGATCAATAACGTTTGCAACTGTAAAAGTTTTACCTGAACCGGTAACTCCCAAAAGAACCTGATCACTAGCTCCGGCTTTTATACCTTTGATCAGTTGTTCAAGAGCCTGGGGCTGGTCGCCTGTGAGTTGATAAGGGGATTCTAACTTGAACTTCATTTATAAATTGTACCATAGATTACCCAAAACTGGGTCTTGACAGTCGGGTTTTGTTAGGGTAATCTGAAAAAAACATGCCACCAGTTATTTATACCAGACAACGCCAAATTCTTGATTTTATCAGCCAATTTATTGATGCCAATGGGTGTGCTCCTACATTAAAGCAAATTGCCCAGGCAATTGGTGTTTCCTCTCTCGCGACGGTCCACGAGCATCTGCAGGCTCTTGAGAAGAAAGGACTTATTAAAAAACATATTGGCGACACCCGAGGAATTGAATTAACGAAAATTACTCCTCGTGCGGCAGCCGGCGTTGAAGTTCCCATAATGGGATTTATTGCTGCCGGTGCTCCGATTGAGGCCTATACCGATCCTAATGCGACTCTTTCTATCCCTCCAGCAATGTTTTCTTCAACAAAAAGAATTTACGTTCTCCAAGTTCGCGGCGAATCCATGATTGAAGTTGGAATAAACGACGGTGACTATGTTGTCATCGAGCAGCAGGACCGCGCCAGCAATGGTGAAATAGTCGTTGCCCTCTTGGATAATGGTATGGCCACATTAAAACGCTACTTTAAAGAAACAACAAGAGTAAGGCTTGAACCAGCCAACCGCACCATGAGCCCAATTTATGCTAAGAACGTTACCGTCCAAGGCAAAGTCGTGGGGCTAATCAGAAAGTACCAAAACTAATCAGGCGTTTTTTTCTTAGGGGCTATTTTTTGAGAGACTGTACTTCTTTTAGCACTTCGCTTTCTGTTTGGAGCTCTTTTTTCTGGTAATCCACAAGTAATTTCAGTATCTCATTTTGTTTTGAGTTGATTTCTTCGACACGATCAACAGTTTGCTTTGTGTGCTCAATCATTTTTCGCAAGGCACGTTCTGAGCGGTTGGCGGCAGCCGCAACCAAAAAACCTATGTAAAGTTCTGCCAGTGTCGTTATTGTGTTTAAGGGAAAGTTCCATGCATTTGAGGTGAACCAGTCGGGCAGAAAGTCTCCCCTTGCAAATAATTCGCGTTGTGTATAGCCCAAGGCAAACCAGACAACGACAGCAAGTATCCAAAAAGCGATGTTTGTGGGCGTACCCATTCCCCACGAGACAACATCCGCTATGCGAATAAACTTCTCATTGAGTTTTTTCATTTTTTTAGAGATTGCCACGTCGCTTTGCTCCTCGCAATGACAATCACTATAATTACTTCATATGGCGGGGAAATTGTCAATTGTTGCTACCCCTATTGGTAATTTGGGCGATATTACATATCGGGCGATACAAACATTAACAGAGTGTGATGTTGTCTTAGCTGAGGATACAAGAACTACAGTTAAATTGCTAGCCCATTATCAAATTCCACACAAAGAATTAGTTTCTTTTTTTGAAGGAAATGAGGAACGCAAAATAAATTTTGCTATTACACTGTTGGATGAAGGGAAACATGTTGTGCTTGTTTCTGAATCGGGGACACCTCTAATCTCAGACCCGGGATACAAACTGGTTCGGGAAGCTGTAAATAGAGGCATAACTGTGGAATCTGTCCCCGGGCCAACCGCACTAATTAGCGCGCTCACAGTTTCGGGATTACCTACAAATGCCTTTTTGTTTTTAGGATTTCTACCCAAAAAAGAAGCGCACGTAAAACGTCTGTTTTTGATTACTCGCGATACTTTGCGCGATATTGAACAGTTAAAAACTGTAATTTTTTACGAAAGTCCTTTCAGATTGTTAAAAACTCTAAATTTAGTAGAACAAGTTTTTGGCGAGGCAAATATTGTTGTGGCGCGTGAACTAACCAAAATCCACGAAGAAGTGCGGAAGGGAAAGGTGTCTGAGATTATTGCACACTTTGAGAAGGTGAAACCAAGGGGGGAATTAGTAGGTCTGATTTCTGTGTAAGCTGCTTATCCTAAACTAAAGAGCGACCAGTCATTTCCTGCGGCTTTGGCAGGCCTAATATTTTCAAGACAGTTGGGGCAACATCTGCCAATATTCCTGTTTGCAGCTGTTGTGAATCGCCTATAAATTCTTTTCCAACAACCATAAACGGAACAGGATTATTCGAATGTTCCGTATCTATTGTACCATCCGATTTAAGTAATTCTTCCGCGTTTCCATGGTCCGCTGTAATCAATGTCACACCCCCTAAGCTATCGACTTTTGACACAATACTCCCAACACATTTGTCAACTGTTTCAACTGCGATTTTAGTAGCATCATAATTACCCGTGTGCCCTACCATATCAGAGTTTGCAAAATTTATTAAAACAAACCGAAAGGCGCTGGCGGAATTTAGCGCGTTTTGACAATTTTTAACAATTTCAAGCGCTGACATTTGAGGCGTAAGATCATATGTTGCAACCTGTGGGGAACGGGCAATAATTCTAGTCTCACCCGGGAAAGCCAATTCCCTTTGTCCATTAAAATAGTAAGTTACAAACCGCTCTTTTTCAGATTCAGCAAGCCGTAGTTGCCTATAATTTCTTTGGGCAATTATTTCTCCCAAAGGCAGGGTAATAATTTCCGGCGGAAAAGCAGATTTTGCGTACTTTGCGATGACCTTGCTGTATTCAGTCATGGTTGCAAAGTAAAGATTATTAATTTTTGACGCCCTTGCAAAAACCGCACTTCCTTCAACTTTAACATTTTCTTTTTTGAAGTATTTTTCAGAATAAGGATCAAAGTCAAGGTGAGCCTGAGCTGCTTCCTTGGCAAAATTTTCGAAAACAAATGCGCCTGCCAACTGTCGTGGCCGGTCAACTCGAAAGTTAAAAAATATTAAAGCATCATTCTCTTTTATTAAATACGGGGTTTGCCCATTCTCAACTAAAATTACTGGGTGAACAAATTCGTCCGTTACTCCATTATCATAAGACTGTTGTACGGCTTTTTTTATAGAAACTGTTTGTTGCGCTACTCCGACAGTTAAGGCTTCGTAAGCAATCTTCGTCCTTTCCCAACGAAGATCACGGTCCATTGCCCAATACCTGCCCATAACCGAAACAAACTTTCCAATTTGTTGCGTGGACATAAATTGCTCGATAGCGGCAATATACGAAATTCCTGCGGTAGGAGGAGAATCACGACCATCTGTGAAAGCATGAACCAGGACGTTTTGGGACAATCCATGCTCTTTGGTAAGCCGCAAAAGGGCAAGCAAATGATCCGAGCTTGAATGTACTCCGCCGCCGCCAACCAAACCCATTAAATGAAGCCGTGAATTGTTCTTTTTAACATGTTCAATTGCTTCTAAAAAGGCGGGGATGCTAAAGTAAGCGCCGTTGGCAATAGACATGTTGATACGCAAAAGATCCTGGTAGACAATTCTTCCGGCCCCTAAATTTAAGTGGCCTGTTTCAGTGTTCCCAACCTCTCCTCTGGGTAAACCAACTGCTTCTCCGGAAGCAAGCAACGTTGTGTGCGGGTAGCCTGCCCAAAATTTTCTAATATTAGGCAAATTTGCCGCCATTATTGGATTTCCAGGACCCGCAGGCGCTATCCCCCAACCGTCCATGACAATTAATACTACAAGGGGTGAATTCATTGAAAATTACTGTTGCGTTGCAGCGAGTTCTTTCTCTATCGCCAAGAGCCTGTTGTACTTGGCGATTCGCTCTCCTCTTGCAGGGGCGCCAAATTTTACATAGTCGCTTTTTACACCGACTGCAAAATCCGCAATAAACCAGTCATTAGTTTCCCCAGACCTATGAGAAACAATGATTTTCCAACCAGCGTTTCGGGCTAGTTTTATAACGCCCAAAGTTTCGGTAACTGTCCCAATTTGGTTAGGTTTTACCAGAATCGCGTTGCAGGCTTTTTCGGAAACTGCCCTGCTTACTCTTTCCGGATTTGTGACAAGAAGGTCATCGCCAACAACCATCGTTTTGTCTCCAATTTTGGCTGTCAGTTCCCTCCAGGAGTTCCAATCCTCTTCGTGATATGGATCTTCTAAATAAATCAATCTGTACTCCTGGTTTATGCTTTCATAATAGCTTTCAAGCCCGCTGCCGTTTAGAGCATTTGAACGATCTTTTATTGTATAGCTGCCATTTTTCCAGATAGAGTTTGCTGCAACGTCAAGCCCTAAGAAAAAGTCCTCACCAATTTGATAACCTGCCTCCTTTATCGCCTCAATATCTATTTCCAAGGCATCGGCATTGGTAAACAAGTTCGGAGCAAATCCGCCTTCGTCGCCAACAGAATGAATCGCGCCCCGTCTGATTAACGACTCACGAATTTGGTAGTAAACTTCAACAGATGTCCTTAAACCTTCAGAAAAGATTTTTGAGGAAGCCGGAATAACCTGAAACTCCTGAAAATCCAAGTTCCCGGCACCATGTAAACCACCGTTGATCATGTTAAAAACCGGAGTTGGTATGCGGGTGGGGAGTTTGGAATTTAAAGCTTGCATCCCCTCACCTAATTTACTAACCCAATTATATAATGACATCCCGGAGGCTATAGCTCCGGCTTTGCAAACACTTTGCGAAATAGAAAGAATCGCATTGGCTCCCATGTTCTTTTTTTCCTTTGTCCCATCAAGAGAAATTAATTTTTGATCAACTTCTGTCTGATTAGCTGGATCCATGCCCACCAATGCAGGACCTAATTTTTGGTTAACGTTTTCTGCTGCACGCAAAACTCCCTTACCAGCAAAACGCCTGCTGTCTTTATCTCGCAATTCCAAGGCTTCTTTTGCCCCAACAGAAGCGCCGGAAGGAACCGAAGAAACCGTTGTTTGGCCACTATCCAAGCGGATAACAGTTTCAATAGTCGGGTCTCCCCGGCTGTCTAATATTTCATGAGCATAAACTTGCGTGATTTTAGACATGTTTTTCGCATTCCTGAATAACTCTTTGCACTCTTCCAACCGAATCAGGATTTATCGACACACTGGTTATTCCCAACTTTACTAAAAATTCTACGAGGTCGTCGTGAGAACTTGCCGCCTGTCCGCAAATCGAGGAAGTTATGCCATGTTTGTTGCAGGCTTTAATGGTGTGTTCTAACGCCCATAAAACAGCCGGACTTAATTCATTAAAAGCGGATGCAACCTCCCCGTTATCCCTATCAGTCCCCAACATCAACATAGTCAAATCGTTAGAGCCAATCGAAACCCCATCTATTCCGACCTTGATATAATCTTCAATCAAAACGACATTGACAGGAAGCTCAACCATCAATAGCAGCTTAAAACTAGGGCTTCGGATCAAACCTGACGCGGCCATAATTCTTTTAACCTGTAAAAGCTCTTCAGGAGATCTCACAAAAGGTATCATCATGTTTAGGTTTTTGTAAGTTTCTCGAACCTTTTTAATTGCAGCCAACTCCAGCTCAAACACATCCGGATCTGCAACATATCTATATGCACCTCTATATCCAAGCATTGGATTTGGTTCCTGCGGTTCGTATGCTTTTCCTCCGTCAAGGTTTCTGTATTCGTTGGTCTTAAAATCCGTGGCGCGATATATAATCGGTCTCGGGTCGAATTCCTGGCAAAAAATTGTCAATCCCTCGGCAAGTTTGTCGACAAATTCTTTCTGGCGGCGTTGTGCTATCAAGTGTCTGGGGTGAACACCAATTTGGGCAATCATAAACTCAGCGCGAAGAAGTCCAACTCCTGCAATGGGCAAAAGTGAAACTTCGTGCGCTCTTTCGGGTTCTGCTAAGTTTACATATATTTTTGTAGCCGTCTGAATCGTTGGATCCGCTTTATCTTGCGCAACTTGCTGACTTGCTGACTTGCTGACTTGCTGGGCCTTTTCAGGTTTTCCCTTATAAATTTCCCCAGTTTTACCATTTACAGTAATTATCTCTCCATCCTTTAAATTCTTTGTTGCCAGTTTTGTTCCAACCACACAAGGAAGTCCAAGTTCGCGGGAAACTATGGCAGCATGCGATGTTACTCCGCCTTCGTCCGTAACAATTGCAGAAGCCTGCTTCATCGCCGGAACATAATCAGGCGAAGTCATGCGAGCAACCAGAATATCTCCTTTTTTGACTTTGCCTATCTCTTTGGGAGAATGGAGTATTTTTACGCTTCCAGTAGCAATTCCGGGACTTGCCCCTTGTCCTTTTAAAATCGCTTCACCTGTGGTCTGCTTGCCTGCCTCATTGGAAATTGGAGATTGGACATTGGAACTTCCACTCGACAGAGTAGTAATTGGCCTCACCTGAATTACATAAAAAGTACCCTTGTTGTATGCCCATTCAATATCTTGGGGGAAATAGTAATGCGCATGAATTCTTTGCAAAATTCTACCCAACTCCTTGATTTTATCTCCTGAGAGCTTTTGCCGGTTTTGCCGGTTCCGGGGAACTTTTTCCTCTTTCGTCTTGGTATTTTTTCTAATTAACTGTACTTTTTGTTCATGTTTATCTATTTTTTGAATTTCCAAAGAATGTCGTTCCAGCTCATACCGGTCCGGCGTAACTGTGCCCTGTACCGCGTATTCACCCAAGCCCCAAACTGCCTCAATAACCATTTTGTGCTTGTCGGAAGTCCGCGGGTCGTTCGTAAAAGCAATTCCGGAAATTTCTGACTGAATCATTTCCTGAACAACAACAGCAATAGCAACTTTAAAGTGGTTAAACTTTTTTTCTTCCCGATAAAAAATAGCCCTGGGAGTAAAAAGAGATGCCCAACAATCTTTAACCGCCTTTAACAACTCCTTTTCACCACGAATATTCAAAAACGTTGCCTGTTGGCCAGCAAAGGAAGCATCAGGCAAATCTTCCGCGGTTGCGGAGGAACGCACAGCAACTAAAGGTTGTTTTTTTAAAAGCCCGCGCTTTCCATAGCTTTGAACAATTTCCTGGGCAATTTCATCAGACATTTTGCTTTTTTCCAAAAGTCTGACAATTTTTTCAGAAGCCGATTGGAAGTGTTCTGGGGCCACCTTTCGGCGGCCATCAATTCCCGCAGATTTGAGAATATCTCGGATTTGCACGGATAAGCCGTTTTCTTCTATAAACTTTTTGTAGGCGGAAGCGGTAACAACAAAGCCGGTAGGAACAGGAAAACCAGCCTGGTACATCTCACCGAGGTTTGCACCTTTCCCTCCAGCAAGAGCGATGCTATCGTGATCAATTTCTGAGAATTTGAGGATGTAGCTTGCAGGTCCCATTGGCAGTGCTGTATTTTTATTCTAACTTAACAGCTAGCAATATGCCAACTGTAAGTATTGACGCTGCGCCCAAAAAGATAATCCAAATTGGGGAAGATACCCCGACCACAGGAGTAGCAGGTGCAGTCGCAGTTTTGGCTGAGGAGTTTGTCGGAGTGGTAACGCCGAGAATGGAAAAATTTGAGGTGTCTTGATTGCTACCAGAAGCAATTGTGACTGTATGTTGGCCTGAGGCTAAACTCTGATCAGGCGTATATGACCACTTCCCATCTTGCCCAACGGTTACCTGGGCAGTCACAATTTGCGAGGAGTGGATGGTAATAGTAATTATGTCTCCCGGTCTGCCGGTGCCTGAGAATGTTGGCTGGCCGGTGTTTACTGTTTCGCCTTTTCCAGTAGCTAAAACACTTAAAGGTATTGCCGATTCTGAGGCCTGTCTAATATTTTGCAGACTAAAATCAGAAGTTGCAGTTTGAGCAGGAGGAGTAAGAGTTACTTGGGCGGCAGACCCCTGTGTATCAAAAGAATATGTACCACCCAGCTTAATATTTGGTATAGGACGGACATTGTTGGTGTCTGCCGTGGCACGTGCGCTACCTGCTTTTCCCGCCTGAACGTAGAAGTCAACGGTATCCCCAGCGGGTTTGTAAACGATATATGAAGATAAATTATCAGTTCTTGCATTATTCAGGGTAATTAACCAATTGCCGTCCTCCCGAGTGTACGAAGAAAGAGGCGATCCGCCTTGTACAGTTAAGTAGACTAACGCGCCGGGGACCGGGCTACCCGCTTGGTTGACAACCTTCCCAAATGCAGGTTCGGCAACTGCAGGGGGGTCATTCGTTGATGGTGCGGTTGTTATAGAAAAAGAAGAGCCATTGTTATCATAGGCTGACGAACCGGATCCCATTTTGAAGAAGTAAAGAGTTTGCGGATTTAAATTTTCTATTGTTACATAATGCGTGTTCCTTGGTGTTTGCCCGCCTTTGTCACGGTCATCAGAAGCAGTCAACCCCAGTTTGTCAGTGTCGCCATAAACAATAAAGCCGGATGTTTGTTTATCAGTTAGCCAGGAGACAGAGAAGGAATTATCAGAAATATTTGTTATTTTAATTTCTTTGGGTTGTTCTTCAATAGAAGCGTTGCTTCTGATATCCTGCCGGTTTAAAGCAAGAAAAACCATAACAGGAAGCCCTGCTAAAAGCATCACCATCGATAAAATTCCAAAGATTTTCTTTTTGCTCATAACTAATATTTCGGTATGTTTCCGTAAATATCCGACACTCTATCTTCTAAGTGGCGGTCTCATTCCCAAGCCTATGTGTGGCCTATGGTATGG
>MHBW01000015.1:2081-7363 GCA_001816385.1 Candidatus Blackburnbacteria bacterium RIFCSPHIGHO2_01_FULL_43_15b | reverse complement strand
GGACGACTGCAGCTTGAAAACTAAAAACAAGCAAGTAATAAGGTCTTAAGTCTTAAGTAAGTTAAAAGCGGAAAATGGACCAACGTTTTCCGCTACGAGAAAATGGAATGTGGTTAGTCAGCTCCGCAGAAATGCGGGGTTAGTAAGGGCGTATGGTGGATGCCTTGACACCGAACGGCGAAGAAGGACGTGGCGTGGCTGCGATAAGCCTCGGGGAGGTGCTTAGCGACCGTTGATCCGGGGATGTCCGAATGGGAAAACCCCATCGCGTAAACCGCGATGATCCGCTCCCGTAAGTGGAGCGAGAAGCGCACCCGCTGAAGTGAAACATCTCAGTAAGCGGAGGAACAGAAAACAATCTCGCAGCAATGCGGGACAATTCCCTTAGTAGCGGCGAGCGAACCGGGAAGAGCCTAAACTACGACCACCGATTGTAAAAATTGGAGGTCGGAGGGTTGCAAGATGAGAACACATTCCTGGCGTACAACTTACAGCTGATCCCGCAATTGCGGGATTGGTGGTGAGTTGTTCGTTGGGAGTATGGAGTTACAAATTGATTTGCTAGCAGAACGGGCTGGAAAGCCCGACCAAAGAAGGTGATAGTCCTGTACGCGAAAGCAGATCAACTTCAGTTTTCAATCTTAAGTACTCCGAGGCAAACAAACTTTGGAGGAAACAGCGAGTACTATCTCGCAAGGCTAAATACGTTCGGTGATCGATAGTGAACTAGTACCGCGAGGGAAAGGTGAAAAGTACCCCGGGAGGGGGATGAAATAGTATCTGAAACCATACGCTTACAAGGACTCGGAGCCCGGCCGATGCGCAGCACGCAACTCATAACTCGTAACTAATAACTTATAACAAGTTGTTAGTTGTACGTTTTAAGTTGTAAGTTGCGCGCTGTGCAGCGGTGGGTGACGTGGTGCCTATTGAAGAATGAGCCAACGAGTTTACGGGTATGGCAAGTCTAAGGCCGCTTAGCGGCCGGAGGCGTAGGGAAACCGAGTGTTAACAGCGCGTTCACCCTCCCAACTTTGCATCAGAGCATTTTCCTTGTAATAAGGAAGTGCCGGGGGCAAAGTTGGGAGGGTAAAGCCGTATCCGTAAGACCCGAAGCCAGAGCGAGCTTACCCTGGCCAGGATGAACCCCGCGTAACAGCGGGGGGAGGTCCGAACTGGTGGGTTGTGCAAAACCCTCGGATGAGCTGGGGTAAGAAGTGAAAAGCTAATCGAGCCTGGTAATAGCTGGTTCTCTCCGAAATAGTTTTAGGACTAGCGTCGCGATCTTTTGGTGCGGGGGTAGAGCTACTGGTTCAGGAGTAATGGGCGAAAGCTCGACTCTTGAGTCAAACTCCGAATACCGTATCATATGCGCGATAGTCAGAATGTGGGGGCAAAGCTCCATGTTCGCGAGGGGAACAGCCCAGATCGTCGTCTAAGGTCCCTAAATCTTCGCTCAGTGTAAAAGGTAGTCGTGAAGCAGAGACAGATAGGAGGTTGGCTTAGAGGTAGCCATCCTTTAAAGAGTGTGTAACAACTCACTATTCAAGGTTCACGGCGCCGAAAATGTACCGGGGCTAAGCGAAGTACCGAAGACACGGGTCTCCGACCTCAATATTCTTTATTGAATGATGTGGTCGGAGGCGGTAGGAGAGCATTTCGAGTGCACTGAAGCAGGATCCGCGAGGACCTGTGGAGCGCTCGGAAGAGAGAATGTTGGTATGAGTAACCACATATCCAATGAGAAATTGGATCCCCGAAAATCCAAGGTTTCCGTGGCAATGGCAATCAACCACGGGTTAGGCGATCCTAAGGCAATGGTGAGAACCGCAGCCGATGGGAAGCCGGTTAATATTCCGGCCCGCGCGCCGATGTGCGATGGGGTGACGGAGGAAAAAAGACTGCGCGTCTTAATGGTTTGGCGTCGCGCGCTTCAAGAAATGTATTCATGGAAAATCCGGAATGCTGCCTTTAATGGCGAATTTCGCGGGCGTGCGTAAGGTGAGGTTTTTACCTCGCCAATGCAGTTGAAGAGCCTTCCAAGAAAAACCTCTAAGTTTAGTCGGCGTGCATCGTACCGTAAACCGACACTGGTGGATAGGGCGAGTAGCCCAAGGGGAACGAGTGATTCTTCGTTAAGGAACTCGGCAAAAAAGCGGCCGTAAGTTCGCAATAAGGCCTGTCCGACCTCAGATTTAGCAATAAATAGGTGGTCGGACCGCAGCGAAAGTATCTCTGGCGACTGTTTACCAAAAACACAGCTCCCTGCGAAATCGTAAGATGATGTATAGGGGGTGACACCTGACCGATGCGAGAAGGTTAACGGTGCCGATCTATGTCGTTTACTCGGTATAGGATGAGTGCCCGAAGCCCTCGTCAATGTCAGCGATAACTATAATCGTTCTAAGGTTCTGCACTGGATTTAGTCTGGTGTAGAAGGATTGGAACGATTATAGATTAGGTAAATAGTTCAAAATTACATCAAAAAATAGCTACCTCATCGTGTGGTAACGCACGAATGATCCTACGCGACTCAAAAGAGACTATACGTCGCGCTCCTAGAAATAGGATGAAGATATAGTCCTTCGCATAAAGGAAGTGAAGAGCGCAATTCCTTTTCGGGTAAGAGAACTTGCCCCTTTCCGCCGTGAGGCGGATCGAAGAAGACGGCTTATAACGGTGAACTCCAAATGGTATAATGAATACATGGACAATACCGTGGGAAGTCTTCCGATATCACGTCGGACTGACCCCGTAACGACTGGATCCCGCAATGCGGGACGAAATAGATCGGTATCAACCGACTATTACACGCCGTCCTCTACCTTGAAGCTAAGAAATATTCCCGATTACATTTCGGGATATGTTGACGGTGAAGGATGCTTTACGGTTACCTTCAATGCAAAAGCGAAAGCATTATTAGGATGGGAGTTACGGCCAAGTTTCTCGGTAAGCCAAAACGAGGACAGACGACAAGTTTTGGATATTATTCGAGAATATTTTGGCTGTGGCTACATTCGTCGCGATTACGCTGATAAAACTGTTAAGTTTGAGGTTCGTGATCATGACGAACTCATGACAAAAGTAATTCCTCACTTTGAACGATTTCCATTGCTTTCGAAAAAACAAAAAGACTTCGAGTTGTTCAGAAGTATTTGCAAGTTGATTGATGAAACGCAACATCTTAATCGAGATGGATTCGTAAATATTCTACAACTTGCATACCGTATGAATGGTTCGGGAAAACGAAAGCGAACTAAAGAGGAAATTATCAAAAGACTTCAACGTAGATGATGATATAGTCTGATCCTTGCCGTAAGGCAAGATTAACAACGGAAGAAGTTCCGAAGCGCACGAATGGTGTAACGACTGGAGAACTGTCTCAACGAAGAGCTCGGTGAAAATGCGATTCCCGTGAAGACGCGGGATACCTGCAACAAGACGAAAAGACCCCGGAAGCTTTACTGTAGCTTGGTATTGGGCTTACGGTGTTCATGCGTAGCGTAGTGGTGAGGGGTTGAAGGTTCGATTTTGGTCGGACTGGACCCGACAATGAAACAGCCATCTTGAATATTGTAAGTTCTAACCCCGTGGGCAAAAACCACGAGGGACAGTGCCTGGTGGGCAGTTTTAATGGGGCGTTATCCTCCTAAAAAGTAACGGAGGAGTTTAAAGGTTGGCTTAGCCCGGATGGAAATCGGGCTGGACGTGCAAACGCGTAAGCCAGCTTAACTGCGAGGCCGACAAGCCAAGCAGATGCGAAAGCAGAAGTTAGCGACCCGACCATTCTTCATAGGAAGGTGGGAGATATCGGACAAAAGCTACTCCGGGGATAACAGGCTGGTGTTGCCCGAGCGTCCCTAGCGACGGCAACGCTCGGCACCTCGATGTCGGCTCGCCCTAGCGCGGGGGTGGAGAAGCTCCCAAGCGTATGGCTGTTCGCCATTTAAAAGGGCACGTGAGCTGGGTTAGTGACAACTACATGGAGCCCAGCAAAATCTTTGATCGAGAATAAATATTTCAGAGAGAAATAAACTGACTCATAACGGTGGAGTCCGAACGCTTAATCTGGTAAAATTAAGTAGTGGATAACATCGTGGGAAGATTACAGCGTGTATTTTCTCAAGATCAAATCGATCTTATCATCGGTTCGCTTTTGGGAGATGCGCGATTAGAATGTCGTTCTATAGGAGTGAGATATCCGGTGAGTGCACGACTACGGATTCATCAGAGCGATAAGCAACGAGAGTATGTATTCTGGAAATACTCTCTGCTGAAGAATTTGGTGTTGAAAGAACCGAGAAGAGTGAAAACATGGCATGATCCCAAACGAAATAAAGATCACTTTTCTTGGTATTTCCATACTCAAACATTCCCAGAACTCGGCGAATTATATCATTATTTCTACAAAAATAAAGTGAAAATTTTGCCGGATTCTGTATTAAGCTTCGTAAACCGAAGAGCGTTAGCGATTTGGTTTATGGATGATGGATCGAATACCGGAAGCGGACTCACGGTGAGTACGCATTGCTTCAAGATGGCTGATCAAAAACGAATCGTAGCTTTTCTCAAAGGAAAGTACGATATTACCGCAACGATCGTAAAAGATCGTGATCGGTTTAAGATTGCCATTGGTAAATACGGGATGAAGCACTTCGTAGAAATTGTACGACCATTCATTATTCCTTTAATGGAATATAAAATTGTAATCCCCGTAACGACTTCGCCGAACAATCAGCGAGAATTAAGAAGTGCGACGTTTACTTCTTAGTTAACACGTCAGATCCGACCTTGCGTCGGATAAGGTATAGTCTAATGCCGCTTGTAAAAGCGGAAGAAACATTGTCAAACCGTCAACACGGCGGCTCTGTCAAGTAATTGACAGATGCATAAATCGACTCATATCGGTGGACTCCAGCAAAGTTTTAACCTGGACTTTGCGGGATAATACCGAGGGAAGTAAATTTCTTTGAGGGTGTGGTGTAGGAGTCACTCAAACGTTCGTTGTGGCAACGTACTGCGACGAACGGACTTTGTGTGGCCGCCTAGAAGCGCCGCACAATAGGAGGTTCTGACAAATCTCCAATCTACGCGACTAATCGATAAAACCCAACCAGTTAATAATTGGCTCTGGTGGAGAGGGAAATTGGATCAGCGAAAGTACCTCTCCCATACCCTCAAAGAAATTTACCCCGTAGAGACTTTTCTGACGTTATGTCGGAAGGAATCGTCCTGCAAAGCGAGACGGTTAACACGTCGATTATCCGAAAGTTTCTAGTGGC
>MHBW01000015.1:0-2001 GCA_001816385.1 Candidatus Blackburnbacteria bacterium RIFCSPHIGHO2_01_FULL_43_15b | reverse complement strand
AATCAAATCGCTAGTGGCTATTGGCTAGTCACTAGTGGCTAAAATAATTGCGTGAGACAGGTTGGTCTCTATCTGTTGCAGGCGTAAGACACTTGAGGGGAGTCGTCCCTAGTAAATATTTGCTACTGTCGCCAGTAATGGCGACTGACAATTTGGCTAATAACGGTGGAATCTTAATAGTTTTTGGTTCGTTGATAGCCATAGTTCCTGTAGTCCTTGGAATTGTGGTACAATTCACTTGAGGACCAGAGAAATATTAAGACAATACCGTGGGAAGTCGATCTAAAACTGATACTGCTTACATCGCCGGCTTTCTCGATGGCGATGGTAGTCTGATGATTCAAATTAAGAAACGCTCTGATTCTAAAAAGGGAAGAAGAGTGATGCTCACCATTTGTTTTTATCAAGATACTCGGCATGAGAAACCCTTGTGGTGGATTCGTAAGATACTTGGAATCGGTTATCTATCAAGAAGAAACGATGGTATGACTGAACTCCGTATCAACGGCTACACACAAGTGGAAAGCATACTCAAGAAACTTCTGCCATTCCTCCGATTCAAAAAAAAGCAGGCAGCGGCACTCATTGATTCTGCTCAATTATTAAAGAAAGGTGACATAAGTGAAAAGACGATACGGAAGTTAATAAAAAACATCCTCGTTGTCCAACGAGAAAACTATGTCACGCGGAAGAAGCGATCGGAAGCGGAATTGCTATCAGTTTTTGGTTTGACCCCGTAACGACTTATTTGTTCCATAGTTAAGTTGGACAAATGGACTTATACAATACCGGAAAGCTCGCAAAAGATTTTGCGGGCAGGGTTGCATAAGTAATACGCCGACCCCGCACTCTTTCAAAGAATTGAAAGAACGGGGAAGATATAGTCTACACTCCTCGTGAGAGGGGAATATGTGACGAGAGGACCGGGATGAACGCACCGCTGGTGTACCAGCTTTCCTACCAAGGGAAGTGCTGGGTAGCTATGTGCGGAAGGGATAAGCGCTGAAAGCATCTAAGCACGAAGCCTACCCCAAGATAAGGTGTTAGTTCCGGGCCGCAAGGTCCGGAGCAACGGTTCGTGGAAGACCACCACGTACAAGCCTTCTCTGCACGAATTCAACGACTATTGATCGGTGTAATTTCTGTTTCTGGCAAGGCGCGAGGAGCGTAGTGTGCCCTGGGGCACATGAGCGACGAGCAACGAAGTCAGAAAATGAAATTACCCGACCGAGGACGGAGCTTCGAAATCAGACGATTTCTTTGTTGCTCCTCCTCAATGAATGTTATTCACATTCACTTCGTCGTCGCGCCTCGAACTCGTTGCGCGATTTCGAAGCTTCAATATGTCGCTGCATTCGTGCAGAGAAGGCGAATAGGCTCTCGGTGTAAGGCCCGTAAGGGTTTTAGCCAAGGAGTACTAATAACCGTGAACAAAAACTAATCACATTGCTTCACTTCGTGAAGCCGCGGATAAACGCGGATCAAAACGCTGATTGGCGCGGATACGAAAACTATCTTCGTTGATCAGCGTAGCGATCCGTACACGTCCGCGTACGCGCGGAGCGAGCAACCATTTTCTCGTAGCGGAGAGCGAAGGTTTACCCCCACACCAATATTGAACTCAATATTGGTGTGGGGGTTCGCTCCTATTCCGCACTTCAGACCTTCTCATAAAATAGAGTTTTATTTGCCGGTGTTCTATCCAAGCGTGACCTACCTCTTCCCATTCCGAACAGAGAAGTAAAAGCGTTTGGATCCGATGATACTAGTCGCTTCGGCGACTGGGAAAGTGAGGATACGCCGGCAATTAAAACTCTATTTTAGTTTTAACGCCTGACGTAAAATCACCGCTCGTTTTGCCTACTCGTTCCCTGGTATAATAAAAATATGCAATCGCGATTTTTGAAACAATTCATCTACGGCGTACTGTATCTTGGAATTTTGTCTGGGTTGAGTTACGGCGTTTATGCGTTCGTTGTCCGTCAACCGAATTGTACCGAT
>MHBW01000014.1 GCA_001816385.1 Candidatus Blackburnbacteria bacterium RIFCSPHIGHO2_01_FULL_43_15b | reverse complement strand
CCCGTTGGAGGACTGCCTCCTACCAAAAAGCTGAAGAATCGGCTACCAAAAGCCCTAGTCGAATAGAAAACGACCAGGGCTTTTCAAATTGAAAAAAAGTAGATGAGCGCTTCATTAAAAATAAGGTAAGATAAGGTCCATCTCTACTACTATAACCCCTCCTCACCTCCCCTTACATCAAGGGGAGGAATTCTTGGTTTATCTTCCCTCATCCTAACCTTCTCCCTGATGGAGAAGGAATGAAATTTCTAATCTCCCTCTCCCCTGGTGGGAGAGGGAACCCCCGTTATTACACGGCGGGGTGAGGGGTATCTTTCTTTAGTTTTTCCCCTCTCCCTTGAGGGAGAGGGTCTTAGTATTACAAGGTGGGTGAGGGGGAAGCTTTACTTTACTCCCCCTCTTCCTGTCCTTCTCCCACCTCTCGGCCCTGAGCTCGAGGCCGAAGGGCAAGGGGAGAAGGAACTATTTATTAAATTTATTTTATCTATACATTTTTTCAATTTCTTTTTGAAAACGTCTTTCAATTACTGAGCGCCGCAATTTTAAAGTCGGGGTCACTTCATCTTTTTGCGGTGAAAATTCCTTAGGGAGTAAAATAAACTTTCTAATTTTTTCCCAATCGGCAAATTGCTTATTAATCTCCTCGATTCGCTGCTGAAATAATTCAATCAATTTAGGCTCCTTAACTAATTGGTCCGGCTCACGAGAAGAAATGCCAAGACTTTCCAAATTACGATTAACTTCCTGCCAATCGGGAATTAAAAATGCTACCACATATGACCGATTGTTGCCATAAACCATTGACTCGATGATAAATTTATCATTATTCAAAATGATTTCCATTTGCTCGGGCCAGACAATCTTGCCATTCGATAATGATATCATTTCTTTTTTCCGGCCGACAATCACTAAAAAGCCGTCTTCAGTCAGGTGCCCTAAGTCGCCAGTGTGAAACCAGCCTTCGCTATCAATTACTTCTTGAGTTAATTCTTCACTTTTATAATAACCCTTCATGACGTTTGGCCCTTTAACTAAAATTTCTTTGTCAGAGGCAATTTTAATTTCAACTCCCGGCAACTGCTGACCAACGGTACCAAACTTGATATTGTCCGGCCGGTTGACTGCTACGACTGGCGCGGTTTCAGTTAAGCCGTAGCCTTCAATAATTTTAATACCGATGCGGTCAAAAAACCGGGCTAACTTATGGTTTAAGGTGGCCCCGCCAGAAATGGTCAGCCGAAATCTGCCGCCGAGTTTAGCACGGATTTTATGAAAAACTAACCGATTAGCAATTTGCTGTTTAAAAGTGCCGCTTTCCTGTTTTAAAGCCCAGATAAAAAGATAATGCTTTAATTTAGAACCATCTTTAACTTTATCCCAAATGCCAGTATGAATTTTTTCGAAAATCCGCGGGATGGAAACTAAAATCGTCGGCTTAACTTCTTTCAAATTCTGGAGTAAAGTTTTCGGGCTTTCAGCGTAAGCAATGCAACAGCCCCGGCAGACTAACGGGGCGTAATAGCCAGCCGTTCGCTCCAAAACATGAGATAATGGTAAGAAGGAAAGTAAGACATCGTGTTCGTCAACCGGCACTACCGTAACTGCCGCTTCGGCATCAAACAAAAAATTGTGATGGGTTAGCATCACCCCTTTAGGTACGGCGGTTGTGCCGGAAGTATAAACAATACTGGCCACATCATCCGGTGAAACTTCAGCTGAAATTTCTTTTTTCGATCCTTTGCCCAGCTCCATCACTTCTTCCAAACTCATTAATTTTTTATCGCCGGTATTATTTTCTTCTGGATGATCAAGATTGATATAAATAATGATCTGCAAGTCCGGCAGATCATTGATGATTAATTTTATTTTGTTGAATTGCTCCTGATTGGAAACTAAAAGTAGACGAGTTGAAGAATTATTTAAGATGTGTTTGATGATATTAGGCGAAAGAGTAGTATGGATTGGTACACTGATAGCACCTAATGACAAGGCAGCTAAATCGGTTCGAACCCATTCAGTCCGGTTCTCCGAAAGAATTGCCACCTTATCGCCTTTTTGAATCCCTAGCTCCTGCAAACCTTTAGCCATCGTTTCAACTCGATTCTGAAGCTCGGTAAAAGAAATACTAATATAGGCGCCGTGATATTTGAATTTCAGCGCCGGACGTTTAGCGAACTTTTCCGCTGTTTCTTTAAATTTCGCCGGAATAGTTTGAATCATAACTAAATTTAGTTTACACCAATTTTATCTAAGAAAAAAGTCCCGAGAGGTCGCCTGGAGTAATATCGAAAGGCGACGAGTCGGGACTTGCGTGAGCAAAAAAGGCATTAACAAATGAGGTACTGCCACCTCTTAGACGGCTAGTTTTTTGTCGCTTAGGATTCTGCCGTTTCCGCCGTTGCTGGTTTAGCAGTAACGGAAACAGGTGGGGTTGAAGTTGAATCTTCGGCCGGCTTTGGTTTTGGCGGCTCTTGATGAGTTTTACCGGTTGTCCGGCTAAAAACCGGTGGGTGAGCGATTGGCCCAAGAATAACCGGGTCCCACCACTCAATGGCCGCCGTAACCTTCTTCAAAATCTCATCGAACTTGCCGGCTAAATTTTCCGGACCGAAAGCATTGGTGTAGGCAAAAAGCAACTGTATGTGATCACGGTTTTTGACTGACCGCGTTAGATAAAGACTTGAAACACGATGAGTTGCCCCACCCTGAACAAAATTAATTTCTATCTTTTCACAAACGACGCTGCCACCATCCGATCTTAAATAAAGCAAAAAGATCAACCGACACCACCAGGAATGATTCTGAGGGCAATTGGCAGTAAACATCCAGCGCAAACTATCAGGCTGGTTAATCGGATTGCACTCATGACCACTTGGCGGTGTAAAAGTAAGCCGGAGCTTTTCTGAAAGCATTTTCATAAATCTTCCAATTGCTCCGTCCCACTCTTTTTGCTTTTCTGGCGGCAGACTGGCCAACACTTTCTTTTCCGGCACTAAAATCGGCAAAGACCTCTTTTGTTTCCGGCGCCAAATCTCAACCCGCCAGATTACCACACCCAGAACTACAAAAACTGCAATTAGAGTGACCCAGATCAACATTTTATTACCCTCCCCTTGAGTTATTCTAAGGTGCTTATCTTCTGATTATTACCTTAACCCTTTAACCTTCTATTTGTCAACAAAAATCCGCTCCTTGGGCCTGCCTACCGTCATGTAAGGCGGCAGGCAAGACTAAGAAGCGGAAAAAATATCGAATTCTTTTTCTCTCCCTTTCTAAGGACAGGTCAGTTGCTAAACCCTGCCAGCCGTCGTTCAAGGCGGCAGGCAAGGTCTGGCAACCGAATTCTGTAACTCCCCCTGCCCGCCACGCCTCGCGTGTCGAGGCGGGCCTCCTCTTATTCTAAGAGGGGGAACGTTACTCAAATGTTTTTAGTTTTAAAAGTGTTCAGAGACTACCCCTCCCCCTTAAAATAAGGGGGAGATGGAGGGGGTTAAAGAGGAGGTCAGAAGGAGTTAATTTTCAGAAATAAAATGATAGACGGTGTTAAAAATCAAATTGCGCTTTTCGGCGATAGTCAGGGCATGGGTGCTACCATTCATCCAAAGGATTCTTTTATTTTTTGAGGCCAGTTTTTCATGAATATACTGGGCGGAATCTGGATTCACTATTTTTTCCTGACTGGATTGTATAATCAGGGTTGGGGCAGTGATTTTTGGCAGACTACTGGGGGTGACTTTACGGAAAAAATAAAAGAGCCGCCGCAGGCTTTTAACCGGCATCACCGGATAGACAACCTGGTCAATGTCTTCAAAAGTAAAATGATAATCCCGGCGTCTTTTCTTTTGATTTTTTTTAAAAAAACCATAAGTGTACATGGCAGCCAAAAAGGCCTTTTGCCACTGCACTTTAATGGGGGTACCCATTGAGATTACGCCAGCCAGTGGATTGTTGAATTTTGTGGCCAGATGAAAAGCAAGGTTGCCGCCAAATGAACTGCCAATCACAAAAACTTTTCTTACTTTTTCTTTGATAAAAAAGTAGGCTTTCTCAGCTGATTCCTGCCATTCAGCAATTGTTGTTTTGGCTAGATCATCAGGTGTAGTACCATGGCCGGCAATCAGGGGCGCATAAACAGTGATCCCTTTATCAGCTAAATAACTAGCTATTTCTTTCATCTCATAAGGCGTGCTGGTGTAACTATGTAATAATAAAGCCCCAACTTCTGATTTCTTATCAATAAAAATCGGGGCACTGCCAATCATATAGTGTTTATCCTCAAATTGTCCCGACTTTGTCGGGATCCCGACTAAAGTCGGTGATTTTTTATTTTTGTTTAATAAATGATTTTCCACTTTTTTATCAATATTTTATTTTTATTTTGCCTTTAAAAAATAGCTCCGATAAGCCAAAATGTCAAGAGGATAAAGGGTGGACAAATTGTTTACAAATCATTACTTTTGGGTTATGATGGGTTATACGTGATTTAAAATACGTTTTGCCCCCATAGCTCAACTGGATAGAGCGGCTCCGTCCTAAGGAGTAGGTTGCACGTTCAACTCGTGCTGGGGGCACTAGCGATAGTAGGTTGGGGGTTTCCCGCCACCTTAATCTATATTTTAAATGAGGGCGGGATCCTCGATCCCGACAGAGTCGTGGATCGGGACAATTCCCTCTAGGGGCACTGAAAAATAACAATTAACAGTTAACCAGTAGTTGTTATTAGTTAATTGTTAACTGTTAATTGTTAATAACGGGCCCGTAGCTCATCTGGTAGAGCGCTACACTCGCATTGTAGAGGTAAGGAGTTCGAGTCTCCTCGGGTCCACAGCAATCAAACAGACATCAGTTTTAGAATTTTTTTGATGGGCGGCTTCAATAGCCGCCCATTGATTTTCCGCAACGCCGACCGCTTCGCGGTCGTGGAGTGTCAGGTTCAATCCGAAGATTTTTTGAGCGAATGATTTTTTGAGGGGTAAAGGGGTCGTTTCGTCTATTCCGTTAAGCATTTGAGCGTCTTTTATCCATTCGCGCAGAGGTTCAATCCAAACATTAGCCCCTTGTTCCAACTTGCCGACTTTCTCCTCCAACGACTTCTTGCGTAAGAGAAGCCCCGCCTTCTCGGAGCGGTAAATTTCCCGCTCAATATCTTGGTCAAGATATGCGTCAAGAAGGCGTTGGAGTTTTTGAGAGATGCCTTGTATTTCGTCCCGCGCCTCTTGGACAAGGGCGGTCGTGGATTGGGCGGCTTCCTTTTCGTCCCTTTCGGACATTTTTAATAACTCCGCCGCCCAGTTGTCCGGCAAAGCATACTTTTTGAGAAGGTTTGATAACTGCCGATTGAGTTCCTCCTCGCGCACAGGCGGCTCGGAACATTTCGTTGTCTTGGATTTGTGGGTACATCGGTAATAGATATACTCGTGGACATTGCCATTTTTCTGTCGTTTTATCCTGTGCTCGGCGGTTATCATCATACCGCACAAGCCGCACCGGATAAGTCCGCAGAGGGCTTGCGGGTTATTCGTGGGATTTTTGGGCGGCTTGCTTCGCTCTTTCAAGGCGGCCTGAACCTTGTCAAAAAGTTGCTTGGAAACAATCGGCTGGTATTTGCCTTCGTGAAGTTCCCCGGCGTAACGAAACAGCCCGACATAGAAGGGATTGGACAGCATATAGGAAACTTGGTCGCGTTTTATGGGCTTGCCGCCCTTGGTCGTGATACCTTCGCGGGCAAGGAAGTTGGCGGCATCTTCCAGCCGCCAGTTGCCCTCGGCGTAGAGTTCAAACGCGCGCCGCACAATCTTTGACCGCTTGCGGTCCACAACAACGAGCTTGGTGCGGGAATCGTTGATATAGCCGATGGGAGCGTGGCCCGGATACTCGCCACGCTTTGCTTTTTCGTGAAGGCCACGTTTGGTATTAGAGCTTAAATCAATAATAAACTGGTTGGCCATTCCGAACTCTACGCTCATCAAAAGAATATTGTCCGTGGGGCGATAACTGCGGTCGTGAGTTTGGATGTGCTGGATGATGCCGCGCTGGAGCATCCAGCTTACTTGCCCGCCGTCCACCGGATTGCGCGCCAAGCGGTCAAGTTTCCAACAAACAATCCCTTGCGCCTCGCCGCGCTCAATGCGGGCGAGCATTTCGTTAAAGACAGGACGGCCGGGAACTTTGGCCGATTGTTTTTCAATAAATTCTTCGGCGACATTCAAACCTTCGTTTTTGGCTACGCCCCGCAAAACGGCAAGCTGGTCCTCAATAGACCGGACTTGCTTGTCTTCAACATCGGTGGATTTGCGAGCGTAGAGAAAATAGTTGAGCATATTTTTAATTGACTTAAACGATTAAATTTTATATACTAATAGTATAAAGACATCTACTTATATACTTATAGTATTATAACTTTATAAACATGTCAAAAGAGAAGCAAACCATCGGGGAAACCATAAAAAAATATCGTCAAGAAAGGGGCATATCCCAAGATAAACTCTCTAAACTTGCCGATGTTGCCTTTCATACAGTTGTAAAGATTGAATCCGGCGATACGCCGAATCCCACGATTGATACAATTAAAAAAATATCCGCCGCCCTCGGCGTAAGTATTGATGATTTAACAAAATAATTTTTATGCCTATTTTTCAAATAAAAAATAAGAGGGTGGCTCAAGTTTCGTTTAACTTGGATTACTTTGACAACGAGGCGGCTCTGCGTGATTTCTTCGCAAACAATCTTGAAGATTTGCTTGGTATGCGTTTTTTAGCAAAAGAATATCCAACTACGGATGGTAGAATTGATACTTTAGCGATTGACGAAACAAATGCCCCCGTCATCATTGAATATAAATGGGGGCAAAATGACGCTATATTTACTCAAGGATTATTTTATTTTAATTGGCTTCGGAAAAATAAAAAACACTTTGACTTATTGGTGGCAGATAAATTAGGCAAAGATGTAAAAGTTAATTGGAGTAGTCCCAGAGTTGTCCTTGTCTCACAGGGATTTGATAATAGAACCATAATTGCCGTCCAAGAGGTAGATTATGTTGAACTCATTAAATATACCCCATACAAACAAGATATTTTATATCTGGAAACTGTTTATAGCCCCAATAAGACGCAAGCACTAAGGGAGCGAGTTAGAACGCAGACAGGAGAAACTTACAGCATTACCTTTCATCTAAATAAATCAAATCCCGAAATCAAAGAGATTTTCTATAAGCTCCAAGAAAAAGTAAAGTCGTTACCAAGCGTTGATGAAATCTTTGACCAAAAAGTAGGGATTACTTATAGGACAACTAAAAGTTTTACACGATTTGAGTTTGGGAAAACTCTATTTCGTGTTTTA
>MHBW01000013.1 GCA_001816385.1 Candidatus Blackburnbacteria bacterium RIFCSPHIGHO2_01_FULL_43_15b | reverse complement strand
TATCATTACCATACCATAGGCCACACATAGGCTTGGGAATGAGACCGCCACTTAGAAGATAGAGTGTCGGATATTTACGGAAACATACCGGCCATAATGAGCCTAGCCATAAAAGGAGGTTTACCGCAACTCCGTTAATGTGATATACACAAAGAGGTTTTGGAACAATAAAAGAAATCGGAATTTCTCTTCAACTGCGTATGAAGTATATTTTTATTTCTGGCGGAGTCATTTCTGGAATCGGCAAAGGAATTGCCACAGCCTCTATCTCCCTCCTTCTAAAAAAAGCGGGCCTAAAAGTTACCCCCATAAAAATGGATCCTTATTTAAATATTGACGCCGGAACTATGAATCCTATTATCCATGGTGAAGTTTTTGTTTTGGATGACGGAACAGAAACTGATCAGGACTTAGGGCATTATGAAAGATTTTTAAACGAAAGTTTAGATAAAACTAACATCGCTACCCAAGGTGCAATTTACAATTCAGTTTTACAAAGAGAAAGAAACCTTGAATACGACGGAGAATGTGTGGATGTCGTTACATATATTACAAACGAGATTTTAAGCCGAATTCAGGAAGCAGGAAGGGGAAAGAATGCCGATGTAGTTTTAATTGAAATTGGCGGAACAGCTGGCGAATACCAAAACGTTCTGTTCCTGGAAGCCAACAGATTGTTGAAACTCAAAAAACCCAACGATGTTTTGCATGTTCACATAACCTATCTTCCCATCCCACCTTCTTTGGGCGAGATGAAAAGTAAACCGGCTCAAATGTCTGTTCGAGACTTAAATTCCGTTGGCATTCAGCCTGATATAATTTTGGCCCGCTCATCTCAAAGTCTTGATCAAATGAGAATAAAAAAGCTGGCTATCTCAACGGGGCTTGAACCAGAAGATATAATATCAGCCCCAGATGTTTCAAACGTCTACGAAGTGCCACTCAAATATGAGGCCGGAAACCTGACAAAAAGAATTTTGAAAAAATTAAAGTTGCGTCAACCAAAAAAAGATATGATCGAATGGAGGCAATACGTTAAAAGAGTAGAGGAGGCAAAAGACGAAGTAAAAATAGGTATTGTTGGGAAATATTTTGCCAGCGGTCATTTTACTTTGTCTGACGCTTATATCTCCGTTATTGAAGCTATCAAACATGCTTCTTACAACCAAGACTTAAAGCCTGTTATCAGTTGGGTTGATTCGGAAAAAGTTTTGCAGAACCCCACAATGCTAAAAGAATATCAGGGAATAATTGTCCCGGGAGGCTTTGGCTCGCGAGGGGTTGAAGGAAAAATTAAGGCAATAGCATATGCACGCGAAAACAACATCCCTTACTTGGGACTTTGTTATGGAATGCAACTTGCAACTATTGAATTTGCCAGAAATGTTTTAGGATGGGAGGACGCAAACACCACTGAAATCGATCCCGAGACCAAGCATCCGGTCATCCATATCATGAATGATCAACAAAAAAAGTTGTTGGAACATAATTACGGAGGGACAATGAGATTGGGCGCTTGGGATTGCGTCCTTGCCGCCAAAACCCTCTCGCGAGAACTCTACGGGAAAAGTAAAATTAGCGAAAGACATAGACATCGTTACGAGTTTAACAATGCTTTTAAAAATCAGCTCGTCCGAGCAGGGCTTGTTCTTGCCGGAACCTCGCCGGATGGTAAGTTGGTTGAAGTTATTGAATTGCCAAATCATCCTTTCTTTGTCGCTACTCAATTTCACCCTGAGTTAAAATCCCGCCCTCTTGCTCCCCATCCCATGTTTGTGGGATTTGTCAAAGCGGCGCGACAAACCACACTATGACGCTCAAATTATCTCGTACCCACCTTATTTTAGGGCTAATTCTGCTAATCGGGCTATTCTTCCGAACCTATCAGCCAATAAGCAGGCTTGAATTTGCTCATGACGGAGACCTTTATTCCTGGATTGTCAAAGATATCGTTGTCGATAAGCATATAAGGTTAATCGGTCAGCAAACCTCAGCCATGGGAATCTTTATTGGGCCTTTTTTCTATTACATGCTCATTCCCTTTTTCCTGTTTTTTAAAATGGATCCTATTGGAGGAGTTGTACCAATTACGATTATCGGATTAGTCACAATTTTCAGCTACTACTGGGTTTTTGCCAAGATTTTTAACAAAAACGTAGGCCTAATCGGCGCGTTTTTACAAGCCGTTTTGCTATCTCCAGTTTACTTTGACCGTGCCGTTGTTCCAAGTACTCCCACAAACCTTTGGATTATTTGGTACTTTTTCTGTGTTATCTCGCTCGTGCGCGGAAATTATAAAGTTTTGTGGATCTTAGGAATTTTAATAGGTCTTATCTGGCATATTCACATCGCCTTACTACCACCACTGCTGGCCATACCTTTTGCTATCGTCCTGTCCCATAAGCTTCCACATAAAAAAGATGTCCTGGCGTTTCTCGGAAACCTAGCCTTCACTTCTGTTCCACTTTTGGTTTTTGAATACCGGCATAATTTTTTGCAAACAAAAAGTCTTTATGCAAACTTTTTTCAAAATCACGGGGCAGGAAGCGAAGGGCTGGCAAAAATAAATCTTGTCTTAATATACCTTGGACACAATCTGGAAAGGTTATTTTTCTTCCCAAACAGCACCCATTTAGCTACACAAACAATTGCGTATTTGTTTCTTGTCTTCCCCTTAGGTCTTTATTTTTTAAAAGTAATAAAAAATAAAGAAGCTCTAGTTTTCTACGCTTGGGTTATGGGAGTGATTCTTTTTTACGGATTATCCTCAAGTCAGCTTTCTGAATATTACTTAACAAATGTAGAAGTCATTTTCATGGCTTTGGTAAGCCTTGCTCTTTTCAAACTCTTCCAAAACAAAAAGACGGGGAGATGGATTATTTTGGGACTACTTTTAATTATCTTCGTCAAGAATGTTAATTTTTTTATCACCGAAAAACGCTTTAAAAAAGGATACAAAGAAAGGAAAGCTGCTGCGGAATTTATTACTCAAGATGCAAAAGATAAAGAGTTCCCCTGTATCGCAATTTCATATATCACGCCGCCAGGAGAAAACGTGGGCTTCAGGTACTTTTTTTGGATGAACAATCTTCATGTTAACGAGCCAAGTAGCCTCAGCCCTGTTTATACGATTGTTTCTCCCAAAGATTTCATTGACGTAAAGGAAAGGGCTCTTTTTGGCCAAATAAAAGTTGTAGGGCCGGACAATGTTGCTTCAAAAGATGAAATTGCTCAAAGTTGCTCAGGCCAAAATGCTAATCTGGCTGACCCGATGTTTGGGTTTACAAGGTGAAAAAATTGGCCTTAAATGGTACAATATTAAGTATCCTTGTCGCTGTAGCTCAACGGATAGAGCAGGAGTGTTCTAAACTCAAGGTTGCGGGTTCGATTCCTGCCAGCGACGCAAGGAGGTGTAGATGTGCCAAACGATCAAGACTTAACAAACCAAACAGACTCCGGCGAAGAAGGAGTAGGCGGCACAGCCTCTATCCCTACAATGGATGATGACGTTGGAGAAATGGTTGAAAAGGTAACTGGTGAAGAACCGCAAAGCGGCGAAGCCATGGCCGATATTATAAACAGGCACGAAAAAGCAAGAATGACAGGAGAAGATGAAGAGCCAGAGGTAGGCGCTAAGGAACCCATCGCAGAAAACAATCCTGAGGCTGATGCGTTAGAAGAGGAAGGATTTACACGCCCCGCGGGCGAAGAAAGTTTGGAAGACTGGGCCGAAAAAAACGAAGCGGTTGAGGAAGAAGATTTGAACGATTACGAACAGTAATATGACAGTAATGTGGTGGTATTAGCTCAGTGGTAGAGCGCTGGTCTGTGGCACCAGAGGCCGCCGGTTCGAACCCGGTATACCACCCATATCAAAACTCAACTTAACAATTAATGAGTAGATTTGACCTTATTATCATAGGTGGTGGTGCTTCGGCTTTTGCTGCAGCAATTAAAGCTAATGAGCTTGGCGCTAAAACCTTAATGGTAAACAAAGGACTGCCGTTGGGAGGAACTTGTGTTAATGTGGGTTGTGTCCCAAGTAAGCATCTTCTTTCTGTAGGCGAGTTTGTTTTTAAGGCCAAAAATCACGACTTTTCTTCGGTTGATTGTCCTGATGTACATTTTGATTTTAGCAAAGCGATAGAGGAAGAAGTTAAACTTGTCGAGGATTTAAGAAAAGCAAAATACCAAGATGTACTTTCAAATCTTGAAAATGTGACACATATTGAAGGAGAAGCAAGTTTTAAATCAGCACACGAAATAGAAGTTAACGGCCAGACAATTTATGGCGAAAAATTCGTTATTGCTACTGGTTCAACCGCGAATGTTCCACGAATAGAAGGGCTACAAGAAACGGGTTTTCTTACACACATTGAAGCGCTTCAGGTAAAGACATTGCCTAAAAGACTTTTAATAATCGGCGCAGGGCCGTTGGGACTAGAGTTTGCCCAAATGTATAACAACTTTGGCAGTAAGGTGAATGTGCTCGTAAGAGGTGAGCAGATTTTACCAAAAACAGAACCAGATATAGCCTACGCTTTAGGGAATTATCTTAGTCGAGATGGCATAACAATTTGGACAAAAGCACAGGCTCTGAAAGTTGCTAAGGAGGGAGAGGATAAGGTAGTAACAGCAGAGATTAGAGGCGATCAAATGGAGTTTAGGGTTGACGAGATTCTTGTTGCTTCTGGAAAAACACCAAATACAAGCAAACTCAATCTTGAGGCGGTTGGAGTACAGCTTAGTGAAGGAAAAGTAATTCAAGTTAGCGATTTTTACCAAACTTCCGCCGAGTATATTTTCGCGGCAGGAGATGTTATCAACAAACCTTTGAGACTTGAGACAACAGCAGGAAAAGAAGGAACTTATGCAGCTGAAAATGCCCTTAAAGGAATAAAAAAGTCAGTAAACTATCAGCACGTCCCTTACGCGGTGTTTACCAGCCCTTCTGTTGCCGGAGTAGGATCAACGGATGCGGATGTAGTTGCCTCTGGAGGAAAATGTATTTGCAAAACCGTTGAGTTTTCCGAAGTTCCAAAAGCGCACATTATTAAAGATACAAGAGGTGTAATTAAAATGGTTGTCGAAGGTGAAGAGAAAAAGATCGTGGGAGTCCACATGGTTGCGCCCCAGGCAGCAGATATTATCAAAGCTGATATGACGATTGATGATGTTTTAGAAACCCTGCCAGTCTTTCCAACTCTTTCAGAGGCAATCAAAATCGTGGCCATGTCTTTTAAAACGGATGTAACCAAGTTAAGCTGTTGCATATAGAAGCCCATTTCAAAACGTCATCGCGAGCCACAAGCGGTTTGCACGATTGTGGCATGGCGATCTTTATTGGTATAGATTGCCACGTCAGTCGCTTACGCTTCTTCCTCGCAATGGCACAGGGTTTTGAAGTAGTTTCCAGTTAGTGTGATTCCCAATGGTCTTCACCGCCTTTGTTTTTGTAAGACAGAGAGTGTATACTCCAGCCTAGATCACAGAAGGGAACCTGGGCATGACGTATGAGGAAGCTCTGGGCAAATTAGAAGACGCAAAGGTGGCACTCTCTCAGGCGGCGGAGCGTCTTCAAACAGCCCGCAGGGGGGCGCTAAGCGGGGCGTATAACCCAAGAGAGCTTGGGGAGGCTTTGACAGCATACAGGCAGATTAAACGCCTGTGTCAGGTGCTCCGTGCCAAAGTTGAGAAACTGGAGGCAACACGGGAACAAGCACAAACGCCTCCTTTCGAGCCAACGCCTCACATGAGATTTATACGTTGGCTTGCCCAGGCAGGGAGACTTTCCGACTGGTGAGTTTCGCGCACTGCTTGGGTTGCCGGAACACGCTGAGACAGCTGGAAGCGGTCACGAGCCATCGGATCAGACCGCCCAAAAGCCGGACCAATTGCCAATGCCGTGGCACTAACAAAACCGGGAGGTGAATGTTTTTATGTAACTATACAAAAGACGTTTGCCTCCCGGCTCTTCTTTTAAAGAGACATGTACTTGCCTTGAGGGTGAATCTCTTCTAATTTACCAGATCACCCCGGGGGTGGATTTGTATCTACACGTCGGGGTTGTGTTACATTATTATTAGATGCCAAGACGAAAAATAGTTTTCGCCAACGAGTACACTTATCACATTCACAACCGCTCAATTGCCAAAACGGACATATTCTCTTCCCTTAGAAATCTGAAAAAGGCTCTGGAGATTGTTAACTTTTATCGATTCCCTCAACAAATGAGACTTTCTAAATTTAATTCACTAGGTGCTGAGATTAGAACTGCCTACCTGGAATCAATATCTAAGACAACACCGCTTGTGGATATTTACGCTTTTTCATTTATGCCAAATCACTACCATTTTCTAATTAAACAGTTAACAGACAAAGGAATTATCAACTTCATATCTAATTTCCAAAATAGTTTTGCAAAAGTTTTTAATCTTAAGACAGAAAGAACCGGCTCACTTTTCCAAAGCCAGTTCAAGGGAAAGAGGCCAGAAACAGACGAAGAGTTCTTGCACATATCTCGATATATTCATCTTAATCATGTTTCTTCCTGTTTGTTAGAATTCGATAAACTTAAAGATTGTCCGTGGACATCGTTTGGCAGCTACGCACAAGCTCTGGTAACACCTTTCGTGCAAACTGAACCATTAATTGAATTAGCCGGCTCTACACAGGCTTACCTAAAATTTGTCGCTGACCAGGCTGACTACCAAAGAAGCTTAGAACTCATCAAAAATTTAACGATAGAATGAGCCTCCACGGGCTTCGCTTCGCTGCACCCGTGGTTTCTCTTCTTTTACCTCGCTTCCAGCTCGGACGGCATTCTGCCGTTCAGCTTCATCTGCAGTTTTAAGCTGGGAAAGAATAAGCGAATATCCCGAGGTGCGAATCTAGGACACACCCGGGGTGGTTTGGAAGTTAGCGAGTGCCCACGTCTATTTATTTATCGAATGCGGAGCGGCGAACTAGCCTGGCAACGTAGACAATGTCGCGAACTTCACCATTTTCATCTTCAAAGTGGTTTTGTCCAGTCATTTGCTGGTACTGTGTCAAATAATAAGACAGGCCATCTTTCAGCTCTTTTGCCTCATCCCGCGCAATTCTCAATTTTTCTACAATCTGCTTTGCATCAGACTTGGCCAGGAGAGCTTTTTTGGTTGCATTCCTCTGTTTTGCGGCATTTTTGGCCATTTCTTCATGTTCCTGAAAAAGAGGATCGTTAAGAAAGTAAGAATCTACCATCTCTTTTAAAGCTTTGGTTTCCTCCTTTTGTTTTCCAATTTGGGCAAGACGTGTTTTAATCGCGTTTTCAACAGAAAGGAGAGTCACAGCTTGGTTATTCGTGTTTTCACCAAAAGACTCAAGTTTTTGCTCGGGTGTTTGAAAGTTTGTTTGGTCCTGGGCAGCCATCAGCTTTTCAATTTAGCGTAAAGACAAGTAGAAGTGCAAGAGGCAATAATATAATTGACCATGACGGGGTTGACTTCGTACTTTGTTCGGGTGTTTAATAGGGCATGGTCCAAAAGATTAGCGCTCCAGTTTCTGTCGCCCTAGTTTTTAACCATAGGTGCCGCTCTGTGGTTCCCAGATGGGTAATTTGGGAAGGACAAACTCACAAAGTCATCAGGCTCGGATTTCACTATTCTTACCGTGGGGGACGCACATTAATGCACGTTTTTTCAGTCGAAAGTGCAACTTTATATTTTAAATTGGTTTTAAATACGGAAACCCTTTTTTGGACAGTTGAAGAGATAGCGGATGGAGAAGCGGACTAAAATGCAACCATTTCAATTACCTTTCAACCCAAAAGATCCAAGTGTTTTGCATATTGATCTTAACTCTTGCTTTGCAACAATTGAACAGCAGGCAAATCCTAAATTGCGAGGAAAGCCCATCGCTGTGGCCGCTTATAATTCTCCCTCCGGCTGCATTTTGGCACCGTCTATCGAAGCCAAGTGTTTTGGCATCAAAACCGGCATGCGCGTCAAAGAGGGAAAACTGCTTTATCCAAACCTAATCGTTCTTTCTCCGGACCCTTGGAAATACCGTACTGTTCATCTTCGCTTACGCAAACTTTTATCAACTTACACCGACAACCTGGCCCCTAAATCTATAGACGAGTTTGTGTTAAATCTTGAAGGCTATCCTGCTTTCAAGAAAGGTATGGTCAACATCGCTGCCGAAATAAAAAAAAGAATCAAAGAAGAAATAGGGGATTGGCTGACAGTTTCTATTGGAATTGCTACCAACCGCTTCCTGGCCAAAACGAGCGCGGGTTTGCATAAACCCGACGGCTTAGATGTTATCAATCAAAACAATTATGAAAAGATTTTCCAGAGCTTAAAACTTACAGACCTGTGCGGAATCAAAGCCCGAAACGCCGCCCGTTTGGGCAGTATGGGAATCCACACGGTGATGGATTTTTACAATGCCCCCATCCACCGGCTCAAAAGCGCTTTTTCTTCAATTAACGGATATTACTGGCATGTACGCTTACATGGTTGGGAAATAGACGATGTAGAATCTTTACGAAAAAGCTTTGGTAATTCTTTTGCTCTTCCGCGTCCTCTTGCCAATACTGAAGAACTGGCTCCTATCTTGCAAAAGCTGGTCGAAAAAACCGGTTCCCGCCTAAGAAACGCCGGGTATGCAGCCCAAGGGGTTCATTTATCTTTAGTTTTTCAAGACCATGACTGGTGGCATCATGGTCACACTATCTCCAAAGCGTTTTTTGACTCGCGAGATATTTATAAAGAAGTTTTCCGACTGCTTATCAACTGCCCAAAGAAAAAGCCTGTTATTCTTTTGGCCGAATCCTGCTTTAACCTGCAAAAGCTAACCAGCCTTCAGCCCGACCTTTTTGGCGAGCTAGGTCAAAAAACTAAACTTACCCAAGCTGTAGATAAAATAAATCAGCGCTGGGGAAACTTCGTCATCACTCCTGCACGGATGCTGGGAACTCAAAACACGATTCCCGACCGCATCGCCTTCGGGGGAATCAAGGAATTGGAAGAGATTTTGGTGCGATAAAAAACTGATTCCTGATATACTTCAGGCATGGATGTGTATTTTAAAAAAGAGGTTAGTTGCAAATATAACAACAAAGAATTCAAGTTTGATATCGGAAATACGTTGTTTTCCACTTTTGACATTGATCACGGAACCGACGTACTTCTCCGAGCAATAAAACCTAATAATCCCAAAACTATTTTAGACATTGGATGTGGATATGGAGTAATCGGAATAGTGCTTGCAAAAACTATCCCCGATGCACAATTCTGGATGATAGATCGGGATTTGCTTGCGGTACGTTACACAGAGAAGAACATACAGAAAAACGCAATAACAAATGCTCAAGCTTTGGGCAGTGTTGGGATAGAAGCCGTGCAGAACAGAACGTTCGATCTAATCGTTTCAAATATCCCAGCAAAACTCGGGGACGAGGCGATTATTGAAGAGTTTATAGTTAAACCTCATAACCATCTCAATCCCGGCGGGGAACTTTGGGTCGTTGTGGTCAACGCCCTAAACCGTCTTCCACACCTTGTCGAAAGAAAGTACAAGTTGCGAATGTTAGCCATCAAGAAAAGAAAAGGGCACACAGTATATCTTCTAAAGAAAAACTAGTACTCCAAACTTAGTCAGGGGTATGCTAAACAGAAGCACTTTTTGCCCTGAGAGTGAATTCTTTCGTAGTGAATAAGAATTTACCACTCGTAATACTCATCCCCCTTTTTGACACTTTTGCGGCTGTTTTTAGCCTTAACAACCGGTTTGGCGCGTCCGCGCCGGTCGTATTTCTTTTCTGCTTCGGAAAGGGCAGCAAACCCCCTTACTTTGTCTGCAATCTGTTGGGCCATATCTAAAATTCTCACCACCTTAATAATCCAACCCTCAGTGTACACACTAACCGTGAGAATCGACTGCAAAATCCTGTAAGAAGTTAATTATTGTCAAGCGGAATAGCGGCAACCGGGGACTGAACTGTAACTGTAGCAGGAGGCTGCAACAACCGCGGGGAATGGGGGACACAAACCTGTTTTGGCTCAGTTCCTAAAATAAAATATTCATTTAAAATATTTCCCTTGTCGCAAACTGTATGTTCTACAATCCCCTCCGGCAGTTTAAACTCTTCAATTGCTGTTCCCGCAAGATAATGTTCCATCAAATCTTTCCAGATTGGTGCAGCGCCTATCGAACCTGCCACCCTATCCATCGAGCGGCCACTATTGTTGCCTACCCATACACCCACAACCAAACTTGGGGTATAACCCACAGTCCAGGAATCTTTATACGTTTGAGTGGTCCCAGTTTTTACGGCAGCAGGCCGGCTGATAGTAAGAAGCCTGCCAAACTCTTCCTGGCGAGCCTTGCTGTCAGATAAGATAGATGAGATCAAAAACGCCACCCGTGGATCTAAAATTTGCTCGGTTATTAGGGTGTCATTATAAATTTGCTTGCCATATTTGTCTTTAATCTCCAAGATAGTGGTAGGCTCAGATCTTTTGCCTTCGTTGGCAAATACAGCATATGCGCCAACTAGTTGAACAAGCTGAACTTCACCTGTCCCCAAAGCCAACGATGGGCCAAACCTGCTCTCCTCGTTAAGGCTAGTTATGCCTAAGCGGTGAGCCATTGATAAAGCCTGCGACACCCCAATCTTTTGGATAACCCCAATTGCCGGAATATTTAAAGAATTAGCCAAAGCCCGTCTAACCAAAACCTTTCCACGGAATTTACCGTCATAATTTCTTGGACGATAAGTCCCAACTGCTGTTTTTATCTCAATGGGGGAGTCGTCCAACACAGAAGCTAAAGTAATTGACTGATTTTCTAAAGCTGCTGCATAAACAATGGGCTTGAAAGAAGAGCCCGGCTGGCGTAAACTAGTGGCCACATTGACCTTGCCAAAATTGGAGTTTGACCAGTTTGCACTACCAACCAAAGCCTTTATTTCTCCACTCTTTGGATCAAGAACAACCGCAGCTCCATTTGAAACATTTCTAGAAGCCATAAGCGTAACGTTTTTGCTAACCGATTCTTGGGCATATTTTTGCCAGTCTAAATCCAAACTTGTGCGCACTTTAAATCCTGATCGCGCTACATATTCTTCCCCATAAATATTATTAAGCTGGTCCAAAACTAAAAAGGCAAAATGCGGCGCCTCATATCCAATTGCCTGAGTTCCATCTGCAAAGGCAAGCGGTGCATCTCCCGCTTGCCCCTCCTTGTCTTTGTTGATATATCTTTGCTCGCGCATTTTCTGCAAGACCAGCTTTTGACGATTTTTAGCTTCGGAAAAAGAACCAGGGCCAGAAAGCCTCGATGGGGCAGGTAACAGCCCGGCAAGGAAAGCAGATTGAGCAATGTTTAAATCTTTGGCATTTTTGCCAAAATAAGTTTTGGCACATTGTTCAACCCCAAAGCAGCCCTTCCCCATATAAACCGTATTTAGATACATCTCCAAAATTTTCTGCTTTGGATACCTCTCTTCAATTTCTCTTGCCAAAACTAACTCCTGATATTTACGCACAAAACTTTTTCTGCTTGACAAAAGAGCGCTCCTTGCCAATTGCTGCGTAATTGTTGAACCTCCATAACTTAAACTGCCTGAAAAAATATTGGCTACGGAGGAGCGAATTATTGCCCGCAAAGACACGCCTTTGTGATCCCAAAAACTTTTGTCTTCTATAGCCACAAACGCATTTTGGGTGTTTTCAGGTATCTGGCCTAAAGGAACAAATTGTTTATCTTTAGCGTCGAAAAATGTAAAAAAAGGCCTGCCTTTCTTGTCTAAAAGCATAACTCCGGTATCATTCCGGTACATTATTTTTTCAGGGCTTGTTAAATCTTGCGAGTAGAAAAGGTGCGTTAAAACGGGCAGGATGGCCAAAATAGTCAAAAGCAAAACAACTCCCGTTATTAGTGCTTTGACAACCAAAGATTTTGCGCCCAGGGGCAGCCTATCCATTTTGTCTAGAGTTTGAACCAGTTTGATAGTGAGGGGGTGAAAAGTGGGGCAGAGTATTGTAAGAAGATTTAACTCTTCAAGTTTATTAAGATTAGCTTCACACCCCCGAGGTGGCAGCGTAAATTTAGTTCCCCAAAAATTGTTTAATCTCAGACAGAAAATTAAACATGAACATGGGAAATTTTGCAATCACCCAGGAAAAAGAGGGAAGGATACAAACCAGTAAACAATCAAAAGGCTCACTATAAACGTAACCCATTGTCTCTTTAAATCTACAGCCGCCAATATCGTTTCTAAAGCTTCAAAAATCTTCATCGTATTACACTTGCATCAGCCGAAACGGGAGCACTAAACTTCTCACGCAACAATGCCCAGAAATCGTTAGCATCTCCCTCAAACCCCAAAGCCCAAATACCTACCCCACCCAGGTTCTTTTGTTTAGCAAAATCGTACTTAATAGCAAGTGACCTTGTGTCTTCCTGATACGCCATCCTCCAAACCCCGTTTTGTTTATAAGCTACCCAGCCAACCTGTCCTTTATCGTCCCATCCAGTTGTAAATCCTTCCCCAGGAAACCCAATCTGCTGGAGTTGTGCATAAGTGGTAGCCAAAGAGGGAGGGGGACTCACAAAACGGCGAACTATTTTATAACCACGCTTTGTGCGAACACGTGAGGAAACATAGTAACCCTTTTGCGTCAGAGCATTGTTGCCCGGAGAATAGACAGGATAATTATACCCATACCAGGGCAGCCCCAAAACTAATTTGTTGCACGGCATTTGGGTCAAAAAATCGTCAACGGCTGTTGAAATGTCATACCAGTAACTACCATCTTGGGCGCCATATAATGGAGATGTCGGAGCAACTATATCCGCCTTTGTGCCGGCAAAGTCGTATGCCATCATAAATATCTGATCAGAAGTTTTAGAAAGCGAGGAAATATCATAAATTCTTGGAGATATAGCAGCAGAAGCATATAACGCTACGCTTACTTTACTACCCGGCACACGCTGATGTAATGCCAGGGTAAGATTTGCCACAAAGTTGGTAAAGTCCTGGCGATATTTTTCCCCGTTTGAGCCAAAATATTCAAAATCAACGTTTATCCCATCTATACCGCGCGCACTTACCTCATTCACAGCCTGATCAATCGTGCGAGATTGTGCGTCCTTATTTGACAAAAACTTTTCTGTCATTCCCGCCTCCATTTGAGTCAAGGTCAGTTGTATGCGTGTGCCATGATTGTGTGCTTTATTAAACAATTCTGTTGCATTGTTGCTTTTAAATACTTCATATCCGCGACTTGAGGTATCCAAATTGCCATCAGCCAAAACAGGGACGCCAAAGTAAGCTAGTGTTGTTAAAACATTAAAGTCAACATTGTCCAGCTTGTCCAGTGTCCAATGTGGAGCAAAGCCAAAAATTTCGTAACCTATATGCGAAGCATTAGCAACCGGCCGAATATGGTTAGGATAAAGAGGCGAAAGCACATCGACAGGTTTGGACATTAGAGCTACCCCTAAAAGCCAGAGGGCCAGGCCGCAAACCAACCATGTTTGGGAAGATTTGAATATTTTTATCAAAGCATTTAGTGCAACACTAAAACTCCTGCACCCCCAAGAAGAATTTGTGTAAGAAAGTGAAGACGGGTTAAAGAATCAGTCAGGGCAAGTTTTTTTAAGCTGCGAGGGGCAATATATCAAAAGGTTTTCTTACTGTCAAGAGAGCAGATTCCCCCCAAAAACGGAAAGAAGAAGGTAAGAATTTCTAAAGAGGAACTTCCCGTATAATTCCGCAGGCAATTCTTGGCCCTCCGGAAATTCCTGAACCATGTTCGCCACCACGGTACGGGTCCTGATTGGCATGTACCATCAGAGAAGTGCCTTCTCCGTCAAGTATAGAAAGGGGGCCGGAAGACAAGGTAATGCGCGTACTCACACATTGCAAAACTCCATTACCTTCATCGTCAATTAGAATATTGGGTAAATCACCCATGTGGAAGGGGTGGTTGGCATCCGGATCAGAATTGCCAGAAGGCCCCGGGTCAAAATGTCCGCCAGCGCAGGCAAAATCTCCGCTGCAATCTGCTTTTTCGTGGATATGAACTGCATGAAGACCGGGGACTAATTTTTGGGGATTGCCTGACAGAGTTAAGGTAAGTCTGACGAGTGTTTGTGTTCCAATTTGCAACTCTTCAAACTCAGCCTCACCTTGGATTGCATCACCTGTGACACTCGCGCGAGCGTGTTTTACCTCATGTTCACTATCACCTAGCAACTGCATATTTAATAAGATTATGGACGAATTGTAACGTTTACGCAAGATTTGGGCGTGAATTTAAATTGAAGTTGTGTTACATTGTAAAAGAAATCTGACATGAATCTTGCTCTTGTTCTGTCCATAATTTCCGGCTATGCCGGTTTTTATTATTCAACCCACCCGACTTCAAAGCTTTGGCACAAGATTCCCTCGATAAAAATGAGTCGTAGGGTCCAGCTAACTCCCAGCATACGTCTTTTTGCCCGCGGCCGCATAATACATCTTCACCATTGGTTCACTTGTGGTGTATTACTTCTTGTAGCTACATATACAAATGCAGGTATTTTAGACGCTGTGCTTGCAAAGGGGGTATTAATAGGCGGGGTTCTCCAGGGTATATCTATGCCAGAAGCACGAAGGCTGGTTTATAAACAAACAGATTCATGGAAAAACTTTTCTCGTGATTAGATAAAGGTAACCTCCATACCATCCTGTATTTGCGTTTCAAATGAAACTGTTTGCCCCGGAAATCTTGCCCCTGGTCCCCAAATTTTTGCTGCTTTCTTGTCTTGAACCATCTCACGGCTAACCGTTGCCAAAACATCTTTTAACTTTTGCCCCTCGTGCATAATCAACGGCTCAATCTTTGTGCTTCCACCTTCAAGGTGGCCGCTCAAACTTTCCGTGGACCGCAAATACACTCTCACAAGCCTCAGTTGATTCCACACAGCCTCCCGAAGCTCATCTAATCCTATCTCTTTCTCTGCACTGATCCTAATAACGCCAGGTGGCGAATCTGTCCCACCTTCCAGGTGGTCTAGGTACGCCACCTGTTTACCCTGTTGTTTATCCACCTTGTTCACAAGATAAAGAGCAGGAACATAAACACGATTGGTAGCAAATGCATCAATAAGTCTTTCCATTGTTGAGTTTTCCTTCAAAATAATTTCGGCGTTGACAATGCCAAACTCTTTAGCAACCTCCGCAATCGTCTCACACAATAGTTCCTGCGGCCTTGTGAAGTTTATTTTTATTCCACCACGCAAAGTCTTATGGACAACCACTTGAGGCCGAATCTCATTTATGCGAACACCATTTTCATACAACTCATTGGCAATTCTTCTAAACTCTTCTTTTTCTTTTCCTGCCTCGCCAATAATTAACAATAAATCTGCACTACGCACAACAGACAGCACCTCTCGTCCGCGGCCAGCCCCACGGGCTGCACCTTCAATCAAACCCGGCACGTCCAGAATTTGGATTTGAGCGCCGTTATAGTCGTTCACGACTTCGCCGGAACTCATATAGCGAGGAGGGCTATAGTTCATCATGCCCGGAATAACGGAAACTGTCGTAAAGGCATATTCGGCAGTTGGAGAATTGGCGTTGGTAAGCTTGTTGAGAAGCGTTGATTTGCCAACTGAAGGGAAGCCAACCAAAACTACGGTTGCATCACCAAATTTTTTGAGCCCAAAACCGCCGCCTCCACCACCACCTTTTTTGACCTGGCGATCGGCCTGTTGTGCCCGCAGTTTGGCAATTTTTGCCCGCATCTTCCCAAACCACTTTTGCGTAGCCTTATGATACGGTGTCTTGGCCATTCCAATCTCAATAGCTTTGATTTGTTCTTCGACATTGTCCATGCCTACGTATTGTACACAAAACAACTCAAATCTTAAAAAATGCTACCCGATGTAAGCGCCCACAAAAATGAAGCTATGGCAAGTTACGATCTGGTGTGGGGTTACAAAGAAGGAATAAAAAGGCACGGAATTCGGGCTTATAGAAATAAAAACCCCGTGGTCTCTTTATGAAAAATTCGAACGGAACTGGCTGAACCCCGCCTGCGGTGAAACTTCGGCGGGCAGGTCGGCGGGCGGAAGGGGGGTGTGGGCCGCCTGGGAGTCGAACCCAGAACATCTTGCTTAAGAGGCAAGTGCTCTAACCATTGAGCTAGCGGCCCTTTAATCCCAACCTAGCGAATTATACATTAACTGGATGCGTTATTTCAGCTAACTTCTGCCATCTTCGTTGTATAAACTTCGTTTCAGCTTCAACCTCAGAAAGCGCAGCTTGTATCCATCCAAATACCTAATGTGTTTTATGTCGGTACTCTTAGAAACCTCAACTCTCAATGTTCCATAATAAAGGTTGTTTTTCTTATAACCGGAACTTGTAGGCTTTATGTAACTTTTCCCAAAATTGGCCAGGTATACCAGTAAGATCAGACCAAAATTCTTTTAACTCTACATCACTTTGCTGAGAGTAAATATTCAGCCAAGCTCTTAAATTATTGGGTGGAATGTTAAATATTCTTTCTAACCATCTGGTCATAAAAAGGATAAAATGTGGGTCGGAATTGGTTACACAAAACCTACCGCCCCTACTTCCTTCGGCCCAATATAAAGCTGCTCCCATTAGTCTATATATTTCTGTAGAAAGTGGTCGTTGAATCTCACATGAAGCCTGTCTGATAATTTTTTGCACTTCCTTAATCCCTAGAGTTCGTTACTCATACAACCAAGTATAGTTCACACGAAGTTGGTCTGGAAGTACTTATCGGAGCAGACGTGGCGCACCCGAGAGGATTTGAACCCCTAACCACTTGTTCCGAAGACAAGTGCTCTATCCAGTTGAGCTACGGGTGCAAGGGATCTTTCACCATCATTTTACCACAAAAAGCCTGTTTTTGGCGCTTCAGCGCCTCTAAATGTTAAAATACCAAACACAAAGATGGTAAACGCCACAAAAATCATTGCAACACTTATGGTGTTATTGGTAAGCTGCTTAGCCTTTGCTAATCCGGCAAAAGCAATCACGGATCCTTTTGCGGTCTCGAATAACCGGTTTGGAATTCACATTCTTGAGCAAAAGGATATAGACAATGCAGCCTCGCTGGTCAACTCAAACGGCGGGACGTGGGGATATGTGACTTTAGTTATTCAGGATAACGATAGGGATAAAGAGAAGTGGCAAAATATCTTTGACCAACTTCGGGAAAAACATTTGATACCAATCGTGCGGCTTGCCACACACGGAGTTGGCGAAACTTGGGTAAAACCTTCCGTTGGTGAAGCTCCCGCTTGGGCAAGCTTTTTAGATTCACTAAATTGGGTCATTCAAAACAGGTACGTTGTTATTTTTAACGAGCCAAATCACGCTTTTGAATGGGGCGGAGTGGTTAGCCCGTCAGAATATGCTGATGTTCTCTTTGCCTACTCCAAAGCTTTAAAAACCCAAAATTCGGACTTTTTCGCTCTTAATGCAGGGTTTGATGCCTCAGCTTCAAATGGGGGTGACACAATGGACGAGCAGCAATATCTTTCGAGTATGGTCAACCACAATTCTCAAGTTTTTGACTATCTTGACGGCTGGAGCTCACATTCCTATCCAAACCCCGGTTTTTCTTCTTCTCCCGATAAAAGTGGCAGGGGGAGTATTAAAAGCTATGAGTGGGAAGAGTCGACTTTGCAAAGTTTGGGTATTCAGAAGAAATTGCCGATTTTTATAACTGAAACCGGCTGGAGCAGAGATAATCTATCTGAGGATACTATCGCCCAATACTATGAGAAAGCATACCAGGCCGTCTGGAATGACAACCGAATTGTTGCAGTCACTCCTTTTGTTTTTGACTTTCAAGGTCCTCCTTTTGCCAATTTTTCCTGGAAAAAAGCTGACGGGCTTGCGGCGCAATTTTCCACTGTTCAAGGCCTGAATAAAGTATTGGGGACTCCAAAACAGGTTGAGAACATAAGCTTGGTTGATGGGCTGGGAGAAGATTTAGTTTCCAACACCACTTACTTTTTTCTTTTAAAAATTAAAAATAGCGGACAAGCCATATGGGAGGAAAACCAGGGCTATCGGTTCATAACAGAAAGTTCCGGTATTCAAACTTCTCTAATCCCAGCTGTAATTTCCCATATTAAGCCAAATGATGAGATTGACCTGCCAATAACAGTAAAGACTCCTACCGATCCCGGGGCATACACACTTAGAATAAGCCTGGTACGGGGAGATACCATTTTAGAGAATTCTGTTACCAGAAAAATTACTGTACGCTCTCCGGAGGTTAAAGGAGCCCAAACTAATGGTTTTTGGGATATATTTTTGTATCCGCGAAAGCTTTTGACGTTTTTGAAAAAGGTATCTAAGGTATGATATGTTAGAATATAACAATGGACAATCCCCCATTATCTATTCCTCGCTTCTCTCGCCTTAGCAAGATTGTATATCTGACAACCTTTTTTGCAGTTACACCAATAACAATTGCCATCGGAATCTTTACATTAAGTCTCCTTTCTCAAAAGCCAACCTTGGACCCCATAGCCCAAGCCTCAACAACAGTAAACTTGAAAACTCCCAAGTTCAGTTCCCAAGTTTACGCCGCTATCCCCGATCAGGTAGGAAAAGTCGCGGGTGCGGCAACCGCAGGAGATGCCAGAGTTGAAATTACCCGCCAATATCTGGAAAAATACGACTCACCACTTTTGCCCTTTGCTGATCAAATTGTGGCCAGGGCTCAGGAGAATGGGGTAGACTTTAGGCTTCTGGTAGCCGTTGCCCAACAGGAATCCAATCTTTGCAAAAAGATCCCGGAAAACTCATTTAACTGCTGGGGGTGGGGAATCCACTCAAAAGGAACTTTAAGATTCCAAAATTATTCTGAGGCAATTGACACAGTAACTAAGGGCTTAAAAGCCGAATATCTGGACAAAGGCTATACCACTCCCGAGGAAATAATGAAAAAGTACACCCCCGCCTCTCCTGGCACTTGGGCCGCAGGCGTTACCCAATTCCTGGGGGAAATGGAGTAAAGACAGCTTCTAACACTACAATTATTGCCTGTTATCCACAAACATGCTAATCCTATACTCTTGACAATTCGCCTTTTGTATGGTATAGTATGCGTCAGATCCTGAGGTTTGTGGCCTAAACCCCCACGGACTTTGGGGTTTTGGTCGTCCAGACTCTAAAGGTCTGGTCGACCGCCAGTCCCGCCACATGTTTTGTGGGATGAAATAAGGCGCTTCATTTGAGGCGCCTTTTTCCATAATTCGCAACCCACCGTGGCACTCACTCTTGTGGTATACTTCAGGCACAAGCAGAGGTGGTAAAATTGGCGGACCACGGTAGTACAACTTGCGTTGACTACGGGGCAAGCGCGCAGGTGTGGCGGAACGGCAGACGCGCATGGTTTAGGACCATGTGGGCATTAGCCCGTGGGGGTTCAAATCCCTTCACCTGCACAGATATCTTCCACCAATTGACACCTCACAAGAACAAGTCTTACACTATTGATAATGACAAACAGTGCCCATTTGCATGTAAAAGCGCATGGCGTTCGTCATCACCATTCTGTCCTGGTTTTATTAATTCCTGCTTTAATTTTTGCTATCGTTTTGGCTTGGCTTTTGGAAAATTTGCCGTGGGAAAGAGTCAAAGGAGCGGCGACGGAGAGTAACGCCAGTGCTCAGAGCGAAATAACTAGTCACTAGTTAACGAGTTACCAGTTACCTTTTTTATGAAACAAATCTTAATATTATTCGCAATTTTAATCGGAGTTTTACTTCTGGCTTATTGGTCCTCAAAACCTGGAAATTTGGAAGGCTTCTTTGTCAAAACAGGCATTCCAATCGCAAATTCTGGCAACGCCAACCAGGAAAAAAAGTTTGTAACTGTTGGAAGTACCCAATTTCAAGTCGAGCTTGCACAAAACGAACAGGCAAGAAAAGTGGGGCTTTCTACAAGGGACGCTCTTCCCGAAAATGAGGGGATGCTTTTTACTTTTGGCAAAAATGGATTCCAGCCAACCTTCTGGATGAAAGGTATGAAATTCCCCATTGATATTATTTGGATTAAAGACAGTGTCGTTTCTGAAATTACACCCGACGTACCAACAGTAGCTTCCGGCATCCCTGACAATGAAATCCCTCAATATTCTCCAAAAAGTAAAGTAGATTATGTTTTGGAGATACCTGCCAACGTCGCCCAGAAGCGAGGTATAAAGGTAGGGGATAGCGCAGTCTTACCTCTTTAGCCTATCATTTCAAATGCCCGAGAAAGTTTTTAAAAATCAGCGCAATGTGAGTAAGAGAGCTCGTACTTTTATTGCAATTCCCTTGCCGGCAGAGTTAAAAGATAAAATTGCCGCGCTTGTTGCCAGGTTAGAAAGCCAAAACAGGTCAGTTACCTGGCAGGATCCGCAAAAGACACATATTACATTAATGTTTTTAGGGCATATTGCTCAGGAAAGAGTTGATGCCGCAGCCAAAGCCTTAAAAGAAACTGCCCTGACTTTCAGCAATTTTCAACTCAAAACGGGCAATTTGGATTATCTTTATACAAGCGATGAGGAAGATAATTCTGCTCTCCATATTTCTGTTGTAGATTCGGAAAAACAATTGTGGGAACTTTATAAAGATCTCGCCAAGAGACTTGCCGCAGAAGGCTTTTATCCGCCAGAGCGGCTTAACCCTCATATCACCATAGGCAGGATAAAAAAGCATCGCGATCGCAATATTCATACACAAACACTGGACACTTTAGTTCAGGATAAATCTTTGGTCGGGAAAACTATTCCGGTTGAAACACTAAATATGTATGAACGCTTGCAGCAACGCGGGGGATTGGTGCGCTATAGATTATTGCGGAGCTACTCACTGCGATGAGGGGAATTATACGCCAGTTTTTATTCCAAGCTTCAATAATAGCTTGGGTGATGGTTGGTTTCATTCTTGGGTACCTTACAGGAATTATCCAAGTGGGCCAAATTGCTCAAAACCGTGAACAAAAACTGGCTAGCGAATTTACACAATTGCTTGAATCTTCAATAAAAACTCCTCCCGCCGCATCAAACCCAACTCCCGCTCCACAACAAAAGGTTTCAACTGCAAAATTGCCCAACATTAATTATTCAGGCCCCGAACTTTGGACAGCGGTGAACCAAGCAAGGGTAGAACATGGCGTGCAGTCGCTCTCACAAAAGGATGTACTTTGTACAATAGCGGCCATCCGCTTAAACCAGATTCGAGACTTGGGAGAACTTGATAACCACGACGGATTCCAGCCAACTTACGATAAATACAAAGACAGCCCCAATATACCCAATAACGTTTCAGAGTTTTTAATTTCCGGCTACCCAACTCCAAATCAGGCAGTTGAGGCTTGGCTGGATACATTGGGACACAAAAAGCTAATAACCGGCGGCGAATATGTTTGGGGTTGTGTTTACGCTCAAGAGGGGTTTGGTGTTGCCATTACTGGATTTTAAAGGACAAGGTCATAGTTCCGTCTTCTGCCGGCCCACTCAAAGAAAAAAATGTTTTAGTAAACTCATCATCCTTAATTTTAAGTTGTTGCAATAAGTCAGGCAGAATAACTGGCTGGTTGTTTTCGTCGATTAAACCTATTTTCCATTCAGGAATTGCCAGTCCTGTTTGGGTATCCACCGGCGAGTATGAAACTCGTGTCAGTACACCTTGTGCGTCAAACCGAATTTGAACACCCAAATCCAAAACCGTCACAATTCCCTTAATGGGCATCTGTTGCATCCTGTCTCGAGCTAGGTTTACCGCATCCACATCCTTTCGAAACCCCTCCGGCATAGCTGTATCCATTAAAAAACCTGGAGTAAACAATTTAACGTTATCATTGACACCGGCTAGAGCCACCACATCTAAAACTTCACCGTTTGGGTGCCGCGCACTACTGCCCACAATGAAGTGGTCAATTGCTGAGCAAGCTTGCATAGATAAAAACCCCGGCTTGGCACTTTCAACCAGAACCCTTCGTTCAAATTCGCGTTGGCCTAAACCTAATGATTCACTTCCTCCTTCAAGGCTATGTACCATATCTATCTCACATCATACACTATTGTGTTAGAATTATTCAGATGCTTCAAGAAGCCGGGAGAATAGTAATCGTTATCGGGATAGTTTTGATTGTTTTAGGCTCTTTTTTGTGGTTTTTTGGCAAGCTTCCTTTTTTGGGTAAACTACCCGGCGACATAATAATCAGGAGAGAAAGCTTTTCGGTTTATGCTCCAGTCACAACCACAATTATTATAAGCCTCTTTCTTTCAATTCTTTTAACCGTTATCTCAAATCTTAGAAGGTAAATGCACCAAACTCTGGCAAAAGCGGTATTCGGAATAGTCATACTTTTATTCGGCATTTATCTTGGTAAGTACAACCCTCGTATATTTCCTACCTTTTCCGTTCCTACTTCTACCAGTACAGGGTTGAACCCTGTCAGCAACACTCCTTCGGTAACTGCCCTACAGGGTGTGACAAGGATGACCCTTGTCACAGTGACTCGAGTCATAGACGGCGACACTATAGAAATTGAAGGCGGTTTTCGTGTTCGTTATATAGGAATTGACACACCAGAGACTGTCAAACTAAATACGCCCGAACAGTGCTTTGGCGAGGAAGCGTCAGACAAAAACAAAGAGCTGGTGGGGGGCAAAAAAGTGACTCTTGAGAAAGATGTCTCAGAAACAGATAAATACGGAAGGCTGCTGCGGTATGTGTGGGTGGGTGACATGTTTGTTAACGACTACCTGGTTCGCAACGGTTACGCTCATGTTTCTACATATCCTCCAGACGTTAAATACCAAAGCCAATTTGCGACCGCGCAAAAAGAAGCCCAGGAAGAAAACCGCGGTCTCTGGGCACCGAACGCATGCACCACACCTACGCCTTCAGCATCCGTTCAACCCGCTCTTGACCCGCGAGAATCGTGCAACATAAAGGGGAATATTAACTCCTCAGGTGAAAAAATTTACCACATGCCCGGACAGCAACATTACGACAGAACGCAAATCGACGAGTCAGCGGGCGAACGTTGGTTTTGTGCTGAAGAAGAAGCAACATCGTCAGGGTGGCGCAAGTCTAAAGTGTAAGATATACTATCGGCAATGAACTATCAAGACTATTTCGGGCCATATGCGGAAGAACAAAATAAATTCTTAAAAAAATTCTTCAAACAAAAAAAGGTTGAAGGACGCCGCTCCACCCCAGTAGTTGCTCCAAAAATGTGGGAAGAGTTTGAGACATTTATCGACGGTGGGAAAAGAATGCGCGGAGGCTTGGTACGGCTCGGTTACGAATCCTTCGGCGGTAAAAAACTAAAAAGCGTGATTCCTGTATCCGCGGCGATGGAGATAAATCACTGTGCACTTCTGATAGAAGATGATGTCATCGACCGCGATGTTTTGCGTCACGGAGTTCCAACCATTCACGCAAAGTACAAGGCATACCACAAGAAAAATTACAGAAAAGACGAACCACAGCACTACGGAAACAGCATGGCTATTTGTGTTGGGCTAATGGGTATTTATGAGGCACTCGGGCTTGTTGCTGGCTCAGACTTTATTCCAGACCGAAAAGCGCAGGCTGCTGAATTTATGTGCCGATTTTTGGTTAATACAATTTACGGAGAGGCATTAGATGTTGACTTGTCGTACCACACTAATCTTATAGAAAAGGATGTGTTGAGCGTATATCAACTAAAAACTGCATGGTACACAATTGTTGGGCCATTGGGCGTTGGGGCAAGTCTTACAGGAGTCAGCCCACATAAGTTAAAAGTTCTTGAAAAATACGGTCTCCCTTTGGGCATCGCGTTTCAATTACAAGACGACATCTTGGGTATTTTTGGGAATGAGAAGAAAACAGGTAAATCTGTTGCCTCAGATATTAAGGAAGGGAAAAATACTCTCTTGTATGTTTATGCATTAAAAAAGGGCACGCCCAAACAGATTCAAGAATTGAAAAAACTGTGGGGCAAAAAAGAAATCAGCGCTGCTGAAATTAAAGAAGTTAGGCAGATTATTGTTGATTCAGGGTCGCTGGAATATTGTCAAAAAAGGGCACAAAAGTTGGGAGAAGAAGCAAAACTTGCAATTGCCAAAATTACCAGAGACAAAAAGCTTCAGGGGGTTTACTCAACACTTGTGGACTTTGTCGTTCAAAGGGAAAGTTGAAACTTCACTCTCCGATAACCTGCAAAATAACCTTGCGCGTTCGGGCCCGATCCAATTCCACCAAAAACACAGATTGAAATTGACCAAGTAATAATTTCCCTTCCGAAACTGGTATCGTTTGGGACGAACCGCCCAATAAAAAGTGCCAAAGATGAGAATGACCGTTTGGCATTCTATCTGCTACATGATCAGGAGCTACTGAATGGTGATAATCCTTCTCTCTTGGGGCTATTTGCTCCAACAGTTCATTTATATCTTTATGAATTCCAAGCTCGTTTTCCTGAACTAAAACTGCAGCCGTTGTGTGTTGGGAAAAAATCGTAACTTGTCCGTTGGTTATGCCTGACTCTTGGACAGTTTTTTGAACTTGGTCTGTAATATCCGCCAGTTCCGGAACCTCGTTTGAGCTAGCAATAGTTATCGTTGATATTTTAATCACAGCAAATCAGGCGCAGGTAAAATATATCCTATCAATTTATAATTACAATAGCAAGCACAAGCCTTTCCCAAAAGTCATCGCAATAACAAGGCATTTGCGATATACTAATACTTAAGTTGCCCATGATAAGCTCATGTCTAAGCTATCTAAAACAATACTTGCTCGCTACAAAAACGCTCGCCACTATCTATCTTCACTTCAGGAAACCTTTAAAAACGGTTATCCGGCCAAAAAAATGATCGTAATTGGCGTAACCGGCACGGACGGCAAAACCACTACCTCTCATTTAATTTACGAGATTTTAAAAGCTAACAAATTTAAGGTTGCGCTTATTTCAACTGTCGGGGCTTGGGGACCCCAAGGTTTTATCGATACCGGACTTCATACAACAACTCCCGACGCGACGGTTTTACAACCAATGCTTAAAAAGTTTTTAGATGCGGGTGTAACATGTGTCGTCCTGGAAGTTACCTCGCATGGCTTGGATCAACATCGAGTTTTAGGATGCAACTTTTACTCCGGAGTTTTAACCAATGTTAGCCACGAGCACTTGGATTATCACAAAACATTTGAAAATTACAGGCAAGCAAAAGCCATGCTCTTTCGCGGAGTTAAATTGGCCGTATTAAACAAAGACGATAAGTCGTATGAATTTTTTAAGAGAATAACTTTTAAAAAGGCCCGAGTTGTATCTTACTCAACTTTAGGATTGGCAAGCGTTAAAGCCACCAACATCACAGAAAAATCCACACTTCTTACATTTTTAGCCTCCGATAATGGTGTAGGTTACCAGATAAAAACACCATTGATAGGGCGATACAATGTCTCAAATATCTTGGCAAGCATTGGGTTGACTCGCGCTTTGGGTGTGGATTGGAAAACAATTCAAAAGGTTCTCAGCCAGTTTTCGGGAATTTCCGGAAGAATGGAATACATAAAAACCCGTCCATATTCAGTTATTGTTGACTTTGCACACACACCGAATGCACTTAATCAGTTGCTCACTACACTTCAAACCAAACTTCCACCAAAAGGGCGTCTAATAACTGTGTTTGGCTGCGCCGGGGAACGTGATAGAAGTAAGCGCCCACTAATGGGGGGAATCTCGGGAAAACTTGCCGATATATCAATTTTTACAGCCGAAGACCCCCGATCAGAAGATGTTAATGAAATTATTATGCAAATGGTCAAGGGCGCACGAGGCGCAAAAACTACCGAAGTGAAACAGGTGTCCTATCTAGACCACCTGGAAGGTGGGACAGATTCGCCACCTAAGGATGGGCACGTGTTCGTTCGGGAACCAGACCGCGGAAAAGCAATTGGGCTTGCAATCAAAACTGCTAAATCTGGGGATATCGTTGTCATCTGCGGCAAAGGCCACGAAAAAAGCATGGCCTTCGGCAAGACCGAAATCCCCTGGTCGGATCAAGACGCCGCACAAAAAGCCCTTACAGCTAAGTAACGTCATTAACCTCAAAAAACTATCACTCTGGCCCGCTTCGACGAGTCGAAGCCGAGGCGAGCCTGTCCAGAATCTCCAAACTTGATTATAGTCCCATGCGGGGATCCTTCGGCTTGGCCTTAGGATGATAAAGTGTTGTATACTAAAAAGTATGAAAAAGGCTAAGCAAGAACAGTCGCCACAACCCAAAAAACCTGTATTTATTGCGAAGCAACAAGGTTCCGGCGACAGCCGAGTTCTTACGCCGCCTAACCAAATTAAGTTTAACCAATTTGGAAAGGTGGGTGCCGAAAAATTTAACCCGGGAACCTTCAAGATTCAACATAAAGGCTAACGCTTCACCCCCATAGTTCACCTTTCAATATGCTTTTCCTGTGATATAATACGACTGCAAATTCGGATTTTTACTCATTATGGCCGCCAAATCTAAAAACACAAACCAAGCTACAGAAGCAGCCAAAAAGTCAGTTCTTGCGCAAACTGAGGATAAGACTACCCAGCTAACCTTAACGATTCCCAACACATTGGTGCAGACAAAAAAAGAAGAAGCGCTTGTTTCCCTGGCTGAAAAATTAAACATTCCGGGCTTCCGAAAAGGCAAAGCGCCACGGGAGTTAACAGAAAAAAGAATCAACAAGCAGGATCTTTACAACGAAATGCTCTCCCACCTTTTGCCTGAGGTTTATGCAGAAGCTGTGGAAGAGCATCAGCTAAGGCCTGTTTTGGCGCCCAGATTTGAAATCTTATCAATAAGCGAGGGAAATGACTGGACTGTTAGAGCTATAACCTGTGAATTACCGGCTGTTGAAGTCGGCGATTACAAAAGTTTTGTCAAAGGATATCTGCAAACTGCAAAAATTTGGACACCCAGCAAAGACGGGGAGCAGGACAAAAAAGAGCCATCTCTGGAAGAAAAAGAGCAAAAAATACTAGAGGCAATAATCAAAAACACAAAGTCCCAAATTCCAAATGTTCTTATAGAGGAAGAGGTAAACCACAAATTATCCCGGCTTCTTGATCAAACTCAAAAATTGGGCTTAACTGTTGAACAATACCTGGCCTCAACAGGCAAAACGATTGAGGGTTTAAGAGCAGAACTTACACAACAAGCCAGAGAAGCCATCATGCTAGAGTTGGCCTTAAATAAAATTGCCGACGAAGAAAAAATCTCAGTTGACGAGACTGAAATCAATCAGATAATTCGCGCTTCAGGCTCGGAAGAACAGGCTCAAAATGCAACTCCTCAACAAAAAGCCATGATTGCTAACGTCATCAAAAGACGCAAGGCAATTGATCGGCTGGTTAATATTTAATAAATGGCACAGCAATATCGATCATCCAAACCAAGCTCTCAAAACGGCAAGGGTGGCAAAACCCACATGCCGCAGTCGGATAATTTTGTTGAATCAATGCATGATATCGGCCGCGAAACTATCAACACTTTAAAAGATGATCTTATAAATGGAACTCCAAAGGACTTTATTCGCCAACTTTTAGGACTCGAGCGGTCTAAAGCTTCGGCGTCAGGAGACATCCAGCTCGGGCAATCAATAGAAATTGACCAAGTGATTGAGTCGCAGACCGAAGAAAACAGAACTCTTCAGGCACAACTTACGTTTGAAAGAGCCCAAAGACAGTATCAGGAGCAATACGTAACCCGCCAGACTCAAGAGCTTAAACTTCAACTTAAGGCGTTGCAAAGCGAGGTTGAAGAAGTCGCCAAAGAGACTGTCCAGCTGTCTCAAGAAATAAAAATTGCCACTCTGCAGGCCACAGTTGAACCAGGTGTATACCACATTATCTTTTTTGAAAAACTTTTAAGCTTTATAAAGTCTTTTAGAAAAAAGATTAGCCAGGCAAACCTCTGGATCCAAAGCGCCAACAAAAAAGCAGCAAAAAGAAGGACATTCTGGGGGCAAGTCGCCAAATCTGGCACCCAACGTCTGCTCTCCAGTGAAGACTACTCCCAAAGATCAGCAGGGTAATCTCTTACCAATGAGTATACTATAACTAGATTACTACATTTGTTTTCCTACATTCCAGATTGAATCGCAACCCTTTGGTTATTTAACTTAGCTAAGAATACCTCAAAAGGAGTGAAATATCCAAGACATTT
>MHBW01000012.1:30157-30630 GCA_001816385.1 Candidatus Blackburnbacteria bacterium RIFCSPHIGHO2_01_FULL_43_15b | reverse complement strand
AGTACTCCTTTCTAGATTCTGTTTATTCTAACAATTTTAGGAGAATCTTGTCTTAGTTTAAGGGGTACCTGTCATTTGGAGCAGAATGCCGAGGCGACTCGCCGTCTGGCCCATCACTAGACCTTCCTTCCCCTGTGGGGCAAGTGAAAGAAAGACGCCAAAAACGTCAATCGAGTAACTTGCCCTGCAGGAAACATTTTGAGCACATCACAGCTTTCCACCCCCGAGGTGTAAAGCTAAAACACCTCCTTGATGACAGACACAGGCCCGAGGGCTTTTCTTTTGACTTTCTTATCTTCATTGCATATTATGGATATTATGTTTAATAACGAGCAGCGGGAAGAAATCTACAAGATATTTGCGGAATGCTTTCATGATGTAATCGTGCCTCTGCTTGAGGAGAAAGCATCTAAGGATGATATTGCTCGACTGGAAACAAAAGTTGCAGGAATTGAAACAAAGGTTGATGGATT
>MHBW01000012.1:0-30121 GCA_001816385.1 Candidatus Blackburnbacteria bacterium RIFCSPHIGHO2_01_FULL_43_15b | reverse complement strand
TAGAGTTGCAGGAATTGAAACAAAGGTTGATGGATTGCAGACTAGAGTTGCAGGAATTGAAACAAAGGTTGATGGATTGCAGACAAAAGTTGACGGAATTAATAGTAAGCTTGATAAAGTGCTTGATAATCAAAATAAACAATTGCAAATTCTTGGTAAATATAATGAGAGAATTGCTAGTTTAGAAAATAGGCTTAATAATTAAATGAACCGTGCTTTGCCAATCCTCGTAGTTGTAGTTTCACTATTAGGAATAATCGGTGGGGGGTTTTTGGCTTTTAAAAAACTTAGTGCGCCGCCGGCAAAATCTGTTACAGAGTTGGAGGTAAAGGACGAAACTACAGACTTGACTCTTGAGGACAGTCCATATACAACATTGGTTCCAGGCCCCAGCTGTGAATATACGCTTAATGTCTCTCAAATTAAAAGAAGCCCAAATTCTGTTGAATACGAAATTGTCTACAAAAATGGCGAAGGAGTAACTCAAGGTGCTACAGGTACAATCAAACCCGCTGGTTCAACATCTGCTTCAAAAAAGATTCTTTTTGGCAGCGAGTCTTCGGGAAAAAGGCGCTGCGATCCTGACGTTTCGGGAGGCGCAATCACTTTAAGATACAGAAACGATGCAGGCAAGGTTATTGGTAAAGCCAACGCCAAGTTCTCTTTGGTTGAAAACGGCACTTCAGTTTTAATTGATAAACTTAGTGTTAGTTTTGACAAAAAAGCAACCGGAAAGGTTTTGGCTATGGGGACAATGGGATTGCCAGGAGCTGCTCCTGGAAAAGTTTCAGAAGGACCTTATGGAGTGTTTACCAGTTCGGCAGCCAAACTTTCTCCTACAGTTAAAATCTCAGGTTCTGGCGACTTGTATGTTTGGAGTGGAACTTCTTGGGGTAAAGTGACGGGTCGAACTACAAATTTGTCTGCTCTTGTGCTACAAGCCCCGTAGTAGCCTCTTTCTATCTGATCCTCCATACAACAGACCCGTCATCCTGAGCGAAGCGAACGGATCTCCTGCGGATGCAGGCCAGACGCCAACAAGTGGCGAGATTCTTCGCCCTGACCTGGTGTGGCTCAGAATGACAGATAACCAACATGTATGTTTGATGACTCCCTGTGAAACTTCGGGTATGTTGTGGGATTGACATTGTGTGAAAACGGGTTAATATGGATAAAAGTGGGAAAAAGTGGGAAACCACTCTAAGCCACCACAATCGCACATTAAATGTGCGGAAGGTGTAGAATCTGCCCAAAAGGTAGTGATGGGTGATTGGTTTCACCCGCTCATCACTAATCACATATCACTATGCTACTTGGGCAATATATCCAAAAGATAGACCAAAAGGGTAGAACTATACTTCCCGCTAAAATAAAAAAAGAAATCGGCCAAAAGGTTATCCTTTCGCGTTGGTACGAGAATTCTTTGGCGATCTTTGAAGGCGTGGCGTGGAACAAAATAATTCAGGAGGCGACTTTAGGATTATCAGTGTCAGAAGCTGCCCGGGATACGCAAAGATTTTTATTAGGAGGAGCTTACGAGGTGGAACTGGACGACAAAGGAAGGTTTCTCATTCCTTACATATTGCGTGAATTTGGAAAGTTCAGCGTGGAAATAATCTTTTTAGGATTGGGAAACAGAGTTGAGATTTGGGATAGAAAACTTTGGGAAGAGCGCGAGGAAAAGATAACAAAGGAGGCCGAGAAGCTCTTGGAAAGGGCTCAAGGTGTTTACAATGAACACTGATTTCTGCCAGGAACACAAACCCGTTTTGTTAAGCGAGGTTATCGCTTTTCTTAATCCAGGTCCTGGTAAACGCTACATTGACGCAACCGTTGGGGGCGGGGGCCATACATGTGCAATCTTATCGCGTGGAGGAGAAGTTTTGGGGATTGATCAAGATCCCTATTCTATAGAGACTGCGCAAAGACGCCTAATTTCGTGCCCTGGCGTGTTTGCAAGCAGGTACCGACTGGTACTTGCCAATTTCTCCAAAATAGCTCAAATTGCACAAGAATTTGGTCCCCCTTTTGTTGACGGAATCCTGTTTGATTTGGGTTTTGCCAGTTTTCAAATTGACGACCCAAGCCGGGGATTGTCATTTTTAAAAGATGGCCCGCTTGATATGCGGCTTGACCCGTCTTTGGGGGTTACTGCTTCTGATTTGGTAAATAGCCTGCCTGAAAAGGAATTAGCCAGACTGTTTTGGGAGTACGGCGATGAGCCAAATTCCCGAGCTATAGCAAAGCGCATTATTGCGCAAAGAGCTAAAAAACCTTTTTCAACAACTGGTGAGCTGGCGGAAGCGGTTGGAGGGAAACATCAGCGGATACATCCGGCGACTAAGGTGTTCCAAGCCCTAAGAATAGCGGTTAATTCAGAATTTGAAAACCTGAAAAAGGGATTAGGAGACGCTAGAGAGTTATTAAAACCCGGAGGACGGATTGCAGTTATAACTTTTCATTCGGGGGAAGACAGGATAGTTAAAGAAACGTTTAAAAGTTGGGAGAAACAAGGATTGGTAAGGATAGTTACGAAGAAAGTGGTTGTGCCGGAAGAGAAAGAAGTTGAGGAAAACCCAAGAGCGCGCTCGGGCAAGCTCAGGGTAATAGAAAAAGTGACGCTGACAGCGTCATCCCGGACTAGATCCGGGAACTATAAGGATAGATTCCGTGTCAGGCACGGAATGACATTGAATAATGACCAAGAACCAATTTGTAAAGTTTAAGAAAATCGCTGGCGCTCCTTTGCTGGAACAAAAATTGAACAAGAAAAAAATACTATTAGTGGTCTTACCCTTGGCTTTTTCGTCGGTTTTACAAATCTATGCTTCAAACAGTGTTGCCGGAGAAGGGTATGCTTTGAAGCAAACAGAGGCTCAGATTGAACAAGTTAAGCGTGATAACAAAATTTTGCGGGAAGAAATCGCAGCCTCTACATCCCTCACTAAACTGGAAGCAGAAAGCCAGGGGTTGGGCTTGGCCAAACCCGAACGCATAGTTTACGTTAAGACTGACTCGGCAATTGGCCGCGCAACGGGTAACACTGCGTATGTGGGAACGCAAGTAAGGCCGTAAGTTGTTATGCTTTTGAAAAAGCCGAGTGCCGCTCCAGGGTGGTTTAGAACCAAACTTTTGTCACTTATTTTTTTATTAGCCGGCGGCCTGGTTATTTTGCGTCTTTTTAATTGGCAAGTTATTCGGGGCGAAGAACTGCAGCGAGCAGGTAGTTTACAGCAAAAATCCTCCAAGTCACAAGGCGCCAGCCGGGGATCAATTTTAGCCTCAGATGGGTTCCCTTTGGCAGTATCTAGTGCCGGTTGGGTTGTTTGGGCAGACCCCAGAGAAATTGAAAATCCCAAAAGTATTGCAGAAAAACTTGCCCCGCTTATTTTAGAAAAAGAGACAGAGACGGAAGAAGAGGCCACAATAAGCGCACAAATGACTGATAAACAAAAAGAAGAGCTTGCCAATGAAAGGCTGAATAGCGAAAAAAGCAGGCTCTTTGACCAACTTTCCAAAAAAGGCGCTTGGGTACCGCTTAAGCACAAAATTAATATTGATACCAAGAAAAAAATTCAGGATTTGAATATTGCCGGAATTAATTTTGATCCGGAAGAAAGAAGAACTTATCCCGAAGCTTCAATGGCTGCGCACATTTTGGGTTTTGTAGGCAAAGATGAAGCAGGGGAAGACAAAGGATATTTTGGCCTGGAGGGAAAATATGACATGGCGTTATCAGGAGTTGGGGGAGAAAAAAGCTGGGAACGGGACGCTTTGGGGAATCCTATTTTAGGAGGATTAAGCAGAAGAATTGAAGCATTGGATGGGGTTGATCTAAAAACTCATATTGACCGCACAATCCAATATTTGACCGAAAAACACCTAAAAAGCGGATTGGAAAAATATGGCGCCTCAAGCGGCTCGATAACGATAATGCGCCCTCAGGACGGGGCAATCTTGGCTCAAAGCGCCCTGCCCGATTATTCGCCTAATAATTTTTACCAATACAAAGGCGAACTTTATGTCAACCCTGTGATTTCACAAACGTTTGAGCCGGGTTCGATTTTTAAAGTTATTGTTGTGGCCGCAGCGCTGGATAGCGGCGCAGTGACGTTGGAAGATCGGTGTGGGCAGTGTTCAGGGCCTGTAAAAATTGGGCAGTATACTATTAGAACTTGGGATGGCAAATATTATCCTGAAATAACCCCGGCAGAAATTATTCAACACTCTGATAATACTGGAATGGTTTGGATCGCACAGCGCTTAGGGGCTGATAAACTTTATGACTATCTTTCGTCATTTGGCATTGGATCATTAAGTGGAATCGACTTGCAGGGCGAAACAACAGCGAGCCTGCGGAAAAAAGGCAAGTGGGGGGATATAGATTTAGCTACAACTAGCTTTGGCCAGGGAATTGCTGTTACTCCGATACAAATGGTACGTGCGGTAGGAGTAATTGCCAATAAAGGCAAGCTGTCTACTCCCCAAGTTGTGGAAAAAGTTGTTGGTAAAGGCTGGGAAGAGAAAGTTAAGCCTCAAGTCTTGAAAGAAATAATTTCCCAAGAAAGTGCTCAGGAGGTTACTGGCATGATGATCAACGCTGTCGCCAACGGAGAGGCAAAGTGGGCAGTTCCCAAAGGATATTCAATTGCCGGAAAAACGGGAACTGCTCAAATTCCAATTGCAGGGCATTACGATCCGACAAAGACTAATGCCTCATTCATCGGCTTTGCTCCCGCAGACAACCCACAGTTTGTGATGATGGTAACTTTGCACCAGCCTACAAGTTCACCCTGGGCGGCGGAAACGGCTGCACCATTGTGGTTTAACGTTGCCAGGGATTTGTTTATTTATTTGGGCGTCCAGCCGTCAAACAACGATTGAACTATTGACATGCTACTTTTGGCGGGACTATAGTTAATTTAGCATGTCTGAATCATCTGCTCCTGGTCTACCGTTTAGCCGTGTTGATTTGCAACCTGTGGTTGTGCCTCCCGCGATTGATATCGGGCAAAAGCGCCCCGATTTAACTCCCGACAGAAAACCACAAGCCTTGAGTATCAGAATGCTGGAGCGGGTAAAACAAATATCTGCGATTGCAGAAAGTCCAACGGATGGCCAAATCTTGCAAGTTGCAAGAAGACTTCTTCCCGAAGGGGTTCAACCTGCTGTTGCCAAAGCTGAAGCGCGCCGTACATTTGAGAATTTCCATACTTTGCTTGACGAACAATCTCAAGCGGAGCAAGCGGTAAAATTAGCCAGGGGCGAGGCCTTAAGAGCTTCCAGGGCGGACTTTGCTGCCAAAAAAGAAGCTCTGCACGCGGCAATTGGTCAAAGGGATCAGGCAAGGCAAACGGTAAGAACTTCCGCTGATTGGTTTAAGGATACGGGTATTCAGGTTGATCCATCGCAACGTCCTTTAACGGGCGGGGAAGTTTCCAGCAAACAAGCGGCCGAATTTGGATATGAGGCTGCTAAAAAGGTATCTGAGGCTCAGGCTGCAGCCCGCGCGGGAGTGGAAAAAGGACGACAGACATGGATTCGTGGTGTCGAGGCTGGCCGCAATAGTTTGTCAAATGTGGTTGAGGGAACAAGGTCTGCGTTTGATTTGGCATGGAATGCGGCCAAAAATGCGACCCAAGCGGCTTCAACACTTGAAGCTGCTGCGCAGTCGCGGGGCCGTGCGACACTAAGTGCTGTGGGCCAGCGTGTAAGGGGAATTTGGCAAGGTGGGAGAGAAGTTGCAGAAAATACGGCTCAAAAGGTTACAGAAGTTTGGGAGGCTGGTACTGTTTGGGCACAAACTAATATTGCCGGCAGAGTTGGCGCATACACTGCCAAAATGCAGGAACTTGGGCAGTCTGCCCATGAGAAGTGGGGAAATGCCAGTGGAGGGATTGTATCTTTTGTAGAACAGCAGACACAAAGGGTGCTTGATGTTGAAAAACAGGTAGCGGGAAGGATTTCAGCAAACGTAAGCCAGGCGCTAGAAAAAGGAAAAATTGCGCTGGGTCCTGCTTGGGAAGCAGTAGGCAGAGAGAGGCAAAGCATGAGGGAAGGCAGGGCGGTTGTTATTGATAAAATTGGTATTATTGCAACACAGGTTTCTGAGGCGGCACATCCATTTGTAGACCCGGTAATAGATAAAGGCCGTGACGTCCGCGATGCCGCAATAGGATTTGGGAAGAAGGGAATTGAGGGAGCACAAGCTTTGGGGAGGCGTCTTGGTCAAAACGCTTTCGAGACTGGTAATGGGATATTAAGAAGTTTACAGGAACGCTATCGCGATTTGCGGGTCAGAGCTAATCAGTCCCGGAACCGGATGAACCTGCTTATTGGAGAAGTTACCGGCGGGGTTGGTTCCAAATTTAAATCTTTGAAGACGGAAGCGGGTTCTGTTGCGGAGCGGGGCAGGAATTTTGTTGGCGGCCTTGAGGTAATCGGGGGTAAAGTGATGCTGGCGGGACGGGAGGCTGGCGGGGAAGTTCGCGAGTGGTTTGTGAATCATGCGGCGACAGCAGCAGAGACGCTAAAGGGTGTTAAAGAAGCTACAGAAAAGGGGTTGGATGCCTTGGGCAGGTATTGGGAGCTCTACTCTATTGGCAGATGGAAAGACTTAGGGTTAAGCCGTGAAGACATTAGCGATCGGATGAAACTTTTAAGGGCGGCAACTGCTGCCAGTGTTAAGAGAGCAGCAACAATAGGCGCAGCAACAGGGTTGGATGGGGTTAATCTGGCTTCACGTTTGGTTAGAGATCCTAGAGGCAGGCTTCTTATCGGAGCAGCAGCACTTGCCTTTGGTGTTGCATCTCATCCTCAGGAGGTACAACATATAATTGATGGTATACAGAATGGGATACAAGGTATGCAAAGTGGTGGTATGGATTTTTCAAACATTTCTTCATTCTTTTCCGGAGGAGAAGTGCATGCCAGCGTAGGCGCGCCAGATTTGGGTTCTCTACCCAACATGCCGGGGGTAACTGTAGCTGCTGCTCCGGATGTTGGTGTTGATACAGGTTTTTCGCCAGCTCCGGAGGCAGATTTTACTCCCTCTCTTGTGTCCACTGAAAATGTGATACCGCAGGATATTTTAGATGCTGTTGTACACGGGCAACCCATAGAGCCTCAGGCGCTGCGGTTGGCGCAGGAGGTTCCAGGAGTTAATCCGACAGAAGCATTTTTTGATATAATGAAAAATACTTTTTTTGGAAACTTGGATAATTTTAGGTCAACGGCAGAAGCTATAATTAATGGACCTGGCTACTCGGCACTTGAGAAGGCAGTTGCGCAAAATCAACTTAATGCCATCCGAACTTTGCAAAGTAATCCAAATATTGATCCGGGCAGTGTGGATGGGTTAGCCCTGTTGAGGCAAGCGGCACATTTCTGGAGGCAATAAAAAATGAACCAAGTAGATTTAGCAGCATTAACCATATACCACGACTTAATAACTACTCTAAGAGAAAGGGGTTACACTGAGGCAGAGTCAGCAGAGATATTTGCCAATTTAACTGCTCAGGCGGAGATGGAAGTTGTTGAAGAGTTGATTTCGAAACTTACAGATGAGCAACTGGCCAAACTTCGTGATTTGCCGGAAAATGCAACGGGTGAAGAAATAGCGAGCCATATGGGCATAGATGGTGAAGAAGTTGATTCAGTCAGGGCACAGAAAGTAACTCAATTACTTTCTGAATTGGCTCCTGTTATAGATGCAGGCGACGATCAAACAGTTTGAGAAGTGTATATCGCAAACCACCCCACAGAATAAGCTTCGGTTGTGATAAAATACACTTACAATGGCACTGCACACGGTCGAGATTCGACCTGATCGCGGTTCAGAGAATACTCCCGAGGCTTCCTCTCAAATTTTTTCAAGCCTTGCGAGTATAAAAACTTCATTTTTAAATCGCTTGTTAGGGCGAGAGGAGCCGATTGTCTTTGAAATCCTCTCATATGAGCAAAAAACGCATTTTTTTGCTCATTTTCCACAGGATTTATCAGCCTATATTGAAAGTCAAATTGCTGCGCAATATCCAAAAGCAAGCATTGTAGCTTCAGCTGATCCACTTCTGTCCCGTATTGAAGGCAAACAACTTTCCTTTGGCGAACTTAAATTTTCCTCAACACACTATTACCCTCTAAAAACCTGGCGGGATTTTGCGGACTCTGATCCCATGTCGGCAGTTTTGGGAGGTATGGCCAAACTTAATGAAGGAGAAGTTTTATTAGTTCAGGTTATAGTTTTGCCGGCTGGAAATTGGCGAAACGCTGGAGTAAGAGCAATCTCTAACGGAGTTACCGGACCGGATGGGATTAAAAAAGCCCATCCAAAAGCTGCACTAATAGAAAAAAAGCTGGCGCAAAATGGCTTTCGGGTTGGGGTAAGGCTTCTAGCTGCTTCGCGTGACGATAAGAAAAGTAAACAACTAGTTTCATCTCTGGCGGGATCATTTGGTGCTTTAACTTTGGGGGAAAGCAATTCTTTGGTTTTTTCGCGTCCTCTTTTTTACCAACAAAAAGGCTTCTTGCAATCAATGCTTTACCGGACGGCTCAATTTATACAGGGCAACCAATACTTTACAGTTGATGAATTAGCCACAGTTTTCCATCTGCCCAGTCTTAATTTGTCAGAAATTAAAAATGTGACTTGGGGAGGGTCTTTGATGGGGGAACCGCCTGACACTTTGCCTACTGGAATTGCTGATTCAGCAGAAGAGAGGGCAAAAATTAACTTTTTTGCCAAAACTGAGTTTAAAAACCAGATAATCAACTTCGGCATCAAAAAAATTGACAGGAGACGCCACGTTTATATTGTCGGAAAATCCGGCACAGGTAAGTCAACTTTGATTGCCAATATGGCGATAAACGATATGACCAACGGCGAAGGCTTGGCAGTTGTGGATCCTCACGGAGACTTATCCGAAATTATTTTGGATTATGTGCCTTCATACAGAATTAACGACGTAGTGTATTTAGACGCGGCTGGTGCTTCCAAACGGCCATTCCGCATGAACCTTTTTGAAGTGAAAAATCCTGAACAGGGGGAACTTGTTGCTTCAGGAATCGTTTCGATTTTCCAAAAACTTTATGGCTACTCCTGGGGACCAAGGCTTGAATACATTTTGAGAAATTCAATTCTTACTCTTGTGGGCAGGCCGGATTCAACGCTGGTTGATGTTCCCCGTTTGCTCACTGACCGCAGGTTCAGGCAAAAAATTGTTTCAACGATGGATGATTTTGTTTTGAAAAACTTCTGGGAAAACGAGTTTGAAAAGATGAATGATAAGCTGCAAACCGAGGCTATTTCTCCAATTTTAAACAAAGTTGGGCAATTCGTTTCTTCGCAAACGATAAGAGAGATTATCGGTTATCCGCAGTCAACAATTGACATGGAGGAGGCTATGAATTCTGGAAAGATTGTTATCTTGAATCTTTCTCAAGGGCGGCTTGGAGAAGACAATGCCGCGCTCCTTGGGGCAATGATTATTACCAAAATTCAACTTGCGGCTATGAATCGGGCAGCGATTGCAGAGGAAGCCCGACGCGACTTTTACCTTTATGTTGACGAGTTCCAAAACTTTGCTACCAATTCCTTTGTCAAAATTTTGTCTGAGGCAAGAAAATACCGTTTGGATTTAACCGTTGCCAACCAATATATTGGTCAGGTTCCCGAAGAAGTACAGCACGCTATTTTTGGCAACGTCGGAACTTTAATGTCGTTTTTAGTTGGTGCCCAGGATGCCCAAATTTTAACCCGTGAGTTTGGACAGGTTTATAAAGAGGAAGATCTGGTCAGTTTGGACAATTTCCAAATTATTACCAAGCTCGCAATTGAGGGCAAAACTTCCCGGCCGTTCTTTGCCTATACTTTTCCCTTGCCTGAGAATAAAAACGATAACCGTGAGCAAGTTATACAATCTTCGCAGGGTAAATACACAAAAAGTGCGGGCGAAGGCGCCCACTACACTCCGGTTCCTGGCCCGAGCATTTTGCAGCCGCAGCAGCCAAGGCAACAACAGCCTCAGCGTCAACCTATTCAACACAGGCCGACTCAAGTGCAAGCTCAGCAGCATCAACAAAATGTCATTCCTGCGGAAGCGGGGACCCATACAAATATGGATTCCAGGTCAAGGTCCGGAATGACACAGAGTGGAGGTCAACATGCTCCACAAAACATGGGGCAAGGATTGGTTCCAGGCGGACCAACAGGCGATGGACAGCACAGGAAGAGGAGACGCAGGCGGCGGCATGGCCGTGGTGGCCAACAAAATTTCCAACAGCAGAGTGGTCAGAATGTGCCCAACAGCGTGCAGCAGTTTCAACCCGCGGAGCAGCCTCAAACGCCTGTCCAACAGCCCCAGCAACCTCTCAAACCCGATGAGGGAACAATATATAATGGATAATCCTCCGTCATTGCGAGGAGATCCCTCACGTTGTTCGGGACAGGCTCCGCAATCTGGTTTGTCATCTCGAACGGGCAGTGAGAGATCTCTCGGCGTTGCCTCGAGATGACATACGTCATTTTTGGATCCCTGCCTATGCAGGGATGACAAAGGGCCAGGAAGCCGAAAGGCAAAATCCAGTTGTCCCACTTTGGTGTTAATAGTGGTGTTCGGGTGATATAATTATGGGCACAGTAAGCCTCTCACAGCTTCTGTCACTCTGGCTTGGCCAGAGTCTGATTCTGGCGTCCCCAGAATGACATAATATATGACTTCAATTTCTCCACTGCACGCAAAACACATCCATTTTGTTGGCATCAAAGGTGTAGGCATGACAGCTCTGGCTTTATGTGCCAAAGACTTAGGGATTCGCGTGACGGGATCTGACTTGGAAGAAGTTTTTGTAACCGATGAAACTCTCAAAAAGCACGGGGTACCATGGGTGACAGGGTTCCACCCTGTCAATATCGAGGCGGATGTGGATTTAGTGATTACAACCGGTGCGCATGGAGGCTTAAATAACCCTGAGGTAATTGCTGCGCGCGACAAGGGTATTCCCGTTTTGACCCATGCCGAAGCTTTGGGAGAATTTACTCGCGGTAAGGATCTGATAACTGTTGCGGGTGTAGGCGGGAAAACCACAACTGCTTCAATGGTTTCTACGCTTTTGTCTGTTGCCGGGAGGCATCCTTCTTTTGCGGTTGGCGTAGGTGACATCAAAGTTCTGGGAACTCCTGGAAGATATGACAAAGAAGGCCGCGAGTTTGTGACCGAAGCAGATGAATTTGCTATTTCTCCAGGAATTGACAACCGCCCCCGTTTCACTTACCAAAAGCCTAAAGTTTTAATTATTCCAAATATTGAGCATGACCACCCGGACATTTACCCGACTTTTGAAGATGCGAAACGTGTTTTTTTAGAATTTATTAATCGGGTTCCCAAAGATGGTTTGCTTATTGCGTGCATTGACAATGCAAACGTGCGTAAGCTAACCAAACAAACTCATGTTCCTGTGCAAACGTATGGATTTTCGGAGGGTGCAGACTACAGAATAGAGAAGCTGGAAGTGGGAGGTGGGAAGTTGGATTTTGAAGTGGGAAGTGGAAGATACACACTGAAAGTGCCGGGGAGGTTTAACGTTTTGAATGCAACTGCTGCGATTGTAGCTGGCGAATTCTTGGGCGTGACCAAGTCAGACTTGGTCAAAGGGGTTGAAGCTTATACAGGATGTAAGCGCCGAATCGAAAAAGTTGGGGAGGTAAAGGGGATTACCGTTTGGGACGATTATGCTCATCATCCGAAAGAACTGCAAGCGGTTTTGAGCGCCTTGAGAGATTGGTATCCCCAGAGGCGACTTGTAGCCGTTTTTCAACCGCACACTTACTCAAGAACTAAAGCTTTGTTTGGTGATTTTGCGAAGGCATTTGGGAAGGCGGATGAAGTTGTTATTATGGATATCTATGCGTCAGCCCGCGAGACTGATACACTAGACGTTGACTCACGCAAGTTGGCTGAAGAAATTAAAAAATATCACGATAAGGTTGTTTATACCGAAGGGCAAGAGAAAACAGTTGAGTATCTTGCCAAAAATTTACAAAAAGGTGATGTTATAGTCACACTTGGTGCGGGGGACATATTCCATATGCATAAAGATTTACTTGGTCAAATATGACGCGGGTCCTGTCAGAAGCTCGTCCCACTCGACGTCCTCGCCGGACGTGGCTGCGGTCGCTCAGTGGGACTCCCTCCGCTTCTACCACCCGCTACTTTAAAAAATGAAAATACAAGAAAACACACCATTGGCGCTATATACAAAACTCCAAATTGGTGGGCCGGCAAGATATTTTGTTGAGGCAGGCAGTATTAATGAATTAAAAGAGGCGATCAGTTGGGCAAAAGAGAAAAATTTAGGGTATATGGTTATTGCAGGGGGAAGTAATTTGTTGGTTAGCGACGAAGGATACAACGGCTTGATAATTCGCATAAATTTTAGCGGTATTAGCCAAAAAGATGGGGTAATAACAGTCAAAGCAGGAACACCACTTCAGGAGTTTGTGGATTACACGGTTGAACACGGGTTGGATGGAGCAAGTACAATGAGTGGGATACCCGGAAGTTTGGGGGGCGCAATTTACGGCAGTGCCGGGGCGTATGGGGACAACATTCGCGACCACTTAAAGAGCGTACTTTCTTTGGACGGTGATAATGCAAAGACTTTGACCAGGGATGAGTTCGAGACTGGTTACCGCGACAGTATTTTTAAGCGTAATAAAAAATTAATTATCTTAGAAGCTGAGTTTGGAGAATTTGCAAAGTCTGATCCGGACGAGCTAAAAAAAGAAGCAGAAAAAATTTTAGCAACTAGAAATGGTAAATATCCACAGAGTGTAAAATGTCCAGGCAGTTTTTTTAAAAATGTTGTTTTAGAGGATCTTTCAACAAGGCAAAAAGATGAGGTCAACAGTGCTTTATTAGATTTTGGAAAGGATATAGCTGTTTTGGAAAAGTTTGGTAAAATCCCGGCAGGAGCTTTAATTGAAATTTTGGGTGGTAAGGGTGATCGGATTGGGCAAATTCAAATTACCTTAAACCACGCAAATACATTTGAAAATTTAGGCGGAGGGCAGGCTTTGGACTTTTTTCAACTTGCTAAGAAATGGAAAAATAAAGTAAAGGAAAAATTCGGAATCGAATTAGAGCCGGAAGTACAACTGGTGGGATTTAAAGAAAGTCTTTAAGAAGGACAATGCACTACTCAGATTTTAATGTTGCCATATTAGGTTTTGGTGTTGAAGGGCAGGACGCAGCCCGATATTTTCTTGGCCAAAAAAGTAAGAGGATTGTGGTTTTTGATAAGAGATCAAAGGTGGAGGTTGTGGGTAGGCAGTGGTGGGGTACGGGCGTGGAGTGGGTGTGCGGTCCAGATTATTTGAAAGGTGGAATACATGGTTTTGATATTGTTGTTCGATCACCGGGATTCTATAGGTATCTTCCCGAAATAGTCGAAGCTGAAAAGCAAGGTAGCAAGGTAACAAGCAATACGACCCTTTTCTTTGAAGAGTCGGAGGCTAACATTATCGGCGTAACCGGTACTAAAGGCAAAGGGACAACGACGCAAATGTTGAAACTGGCGCTGGAAGCCGGGGGCAAAAAAGTTTTGCTTTTGGGAAATATTGGAACCCCGATGTTGGATCGTATAGATGATGCTGATACTTTCGACTGGGTGATTTTAGAATTGTCCTCGTTTCAACTGATCGATCTTCCTTACAGTCCGCCTATTGCCGTTGTTACCAATATTAAAACCGACCACCTGAATTGGCACAAAGACAGGAAAGAGTATGTCAATGCAAAGAAGAATTTATGGATTCACCAGAAACCAACAGATTGGGTTGTGTTTAATCAAGACGATGAAACTTCCCGTGAACTGGCAAAAGATGCTCCTGGGCATGTAGTTTGGTTTAATGCTGGGGATAAGGAAAGTAAGGGGAATTGGGGAGATTTGGGAGTGGGAGGAAATCATAACATGGCAAATGCCAACGCTGCACTTGCTGCTGCTAAAGTTGCCGGTTTGGACGAGGAAGTTGCGTGGCAGGGGATTTGTAAATTTACAGGTAGTGAACATAGAATGGAAATGGTGGCAGAAGTAGGTGGAGTACAGTACATCAACGATTCAGCAGCAACAACACCAGAGGCAGCAATCGCGGCGCTTGAATCTTTTGAGCAAACAAAAATTTTAATTGTCGGGGGATCCCTCAAAGGCGTTGCCTTTAAGGGGTATGCTCAAGCTATAAAAGAAAATAACGTTAAAACTGTTTTTCTTATTGGAGACTCTGCGGAAGAAATCAAGGTTGAACTTAATAAGGTGGGGTATAAGGGAACTGTTAAGGATGGAATTGAGGGGATGAAACGTATTGTAGAAGAGATTTACAAAGTTGCTGTTCCGGGGGATGCTGTACTTTTGTTGCCTGCGTGCGCGTCATTTGGATTATTCAAAGATTACAAAGATCGTGGTGATAAGTTTAAGGAAGCAGTACACAACTTATCATCCCTGCGCAGGCAGGGATCCAAAAATTGTCATCCTCGCGAAAGCGGGGAACTATATAAATAATTTGCATAGATTCCTGGTCAAGCCAGGAATGACAAGTGGAGAGGTGAGAAATTTACGCTTACACCTCGGGGGTGTAAGGCTAAAATATGGAAAACACAGATGTTCTGAAGATTAAAGGTGGAATGCCATTGAATGGGGAAGTGGCGGTTTATGGCGCCAAAAACGCGGTTTCTAAAATTTTGGTGGCTGCGCTGTTAACCGATAAAGAGTGTGTTTTGAGGAATGCTTCTTATGTTGTTGATACGGAACTAATGATGAACATTTTGACCTCGTTGGGGGCAGAAGTTGAGGATGACCGTACAAACAGGACCATTCGTGTTGCGTCAAGAAATATTCACGGCATGGCGGATGCCAAATTCCATGAAGTAGTTGGCAAAAGCCGCGTACCGATTTTGTTGTGCGGGCCGCTTTTATCAAGGATGGGTGAGGCTGTAATTCCAGCTCTAGGAGGTTGCGTCATTGGCGATCGCCCTGTTGATTTTCATATTGCCGCCTTGCGGAAACTTGGTGCAGAGGTCGAAGAGAAATCTGACGGGATTTATTTTAAAGCAAAAAAACTCGTCGGTTGTCCGATCCGACTGGATTACCCAAGTGTTGGCGCAACAGAACAAGTTCTTTTGTCGGCTGTTTTTGCAGAAGGAGCAACAGAACTTTCAAATGCAGCTATTGAGCCTGAGATACAGGATTTAGTTTCTGTTTTAAATCAAATGGGAGCAGACATCACTTTAAGTGAGCGAACTTACATTGTCCGTGGGGTACAAAAATTGCATGGATTCAACCACTGCACCATTCCAGACCGACTGGAAGTAGCATCTTGGGCTTGTGTGGCGGCGGCCACAAACGGCAATATCTTTGTCCGCAATGCCAATCCTCTGCCCATGCGTGCTTTCTTGGAAAAGTTTAAGGAAGTGGGCGGGGAGTTTGCCATAAAAGACGACGGAATTGGATTTTGGAGAGGGGAACAAGAATTAAGACCGATAAAAATAGAAACTGATGTTTATCCGGGCTTTGCCACAGATTGGCAGCAGCCTTTTACGGTTTTATTAACCCAAAGCATGGGCGAATCGATTGTTCACGAAACGGTTTATGAGAATCGCTTTGGTTATACAACGGCACTAAATCAAATGGGTGCAAATATTGAGTTGATCGAGGAGTGTAGAGGAACTTTATGTCGTTTCAATGGGAATTATTTTCATACAGCGCTTATTTATGGCCCAACCCCGTTTGTTGCCCAAGAAATTGAAGTACCCGATTTGCGTGGCGGTTTTTCGTATGTAATCGCCGCACTTATAGCAAAAGGTGTAACTGAAATCTCAAACGTAAAGCTTTTAAAAAGAGGTTATGAAAACTTTGTTGAAAAGCTTTCCTGCCTTGGGGCAGAAATTGTAGATGATTTACCCCTGCCGCCTGCTACAATGGATCTGTAATGCAGAAAAATATTGTTCTCCTCCACGGTTGGGGAGCAAACACCAGAAGGCTCCATGCCTTAGCCTCCAGCTTAAAAACAAAAGGTTGGAAAGTTTTAATTCCAGAACTTCCTGGCTTTGGCGCGCCTGAGCCGGATTCTGTCTGGGGTGTTGGCGACTATTCCAAGTTTGTTTTGAATCTTGCTTCTTCCTTTTTTAAAAAAGACAAATATTTTATTTTTGGGCATTCTTTTGGGGGAAGAGTGGCTATAAAAATGTCTGTTGAAAACAGTGAAGTTTTAGGAATTGTTCTTTGTGCCACAGGTGGAATTTCCCGGGGCAATTTGATCAAACGGGTAGTTTTTAAAGTGGCGGCTTTTATTGGCAGGAATTTGGGCTCTTGGTGGAAAACGCTGCTTTACAAAATTGCACGAGAACATGATTACGAAAAGGCATCGGAAAAAATGAAGAAAATTTTTCAAAAAGTTATCGCTGAGGACTTGAAACCTCTAATTCCTCAAATTAAAGTTCCGGCTTTGGTTTTGTGGGGGAATGAAGACAGAGTGACGCCCCTTTGTGACGCATATTTTATTGCCAATAATTCAAAGCAGTCTAGTATTTTTATCTTTGATCACACGGGCCACCGTTTGCCTTACGAGAAACCAAACGAAGTGGCTGAAAAAATACAACAATGGGCTCAAGAATTCTAATACCACTTTTAGTGCTTTGGGTTTTGCAGGCGTTTCGCCAGATTTTAGTTTGGACATATTGGCTGCAAGTTAAAGAATATCGCTTTGATCGGTTCGAAGCATTGCTAACCAGCCGAGACGGTTGGAGAAATTTGGAATTGCGTACAACGGCTCTTAAATTTATAACTCTTTTTGTCGCATTATTTATTGGCTCTTACTTTTGGGTGATTTTACTTTTTGTTTATTTAAATATAAGATTTTCTTTAGATATTGCCGCAAGGGCAGTTCGAAAACCAAAGTTTACCCTTCGAGCAATCGAAATTGTTTTAACTTGCTTATTGGGAATTGCTTTATCTGTTGGCGCAAGTTTTTATACGGGGATAGTTGCAACAAATTTGATTGTTGGGGAAATATTAATTTTGTTGTGCCCCGTTTTGGGAATTTTGTGGACGTCGCCATTGGTTGAAAGAAGCAGAAGGAAAACTATAATTTGCGCCCGCTCCATGCTTGCTAAAGTCCACCCTGTTGTAGTTGCTGTAACAGGAAGTTATGGCAAAAGTACAACAAAAGAATTTGCTGCTCATATTTTGGGAACATCTTTTGTTGTTGCCAAAACCGTTGGCAGTCAGAACACTGATTTTGGGGTCGCGCGGGCTGCCGCCAATTTAAAAAATGGCACAGAAATTTTTGTTGCTGAGGTTGGCGCATATAAACGCGGAGAGATAAAAAGAGTTGCCAGTTTCTTGAAACCCAAAGTGGCAATTGTTACTGGCATTGAACCGCAGCATTTAAGTTTATTTGGAAGTTTGGAAAATATTTTAAAGGCAAAATATGAGTTGGTTGAACACTTGGCAGAGGATGGCTTTGCAATATTTAATTTTGGCAACGAATATTGTCGGGAAATGGCGGGGTGGGCAAAAAAGGAAGGCAAAAAAGTTTATAGCTACAAAGTAATTAAAGGAAAAGATGAAGAGAAACATGACTTAACTGCAAGGGTTTTGAGAGCAAGCTCCAACAATGTTACGTTTGAAATCACAATGGGTAAATCCACTCATGAATTATCTGCGCCAATCCATGGCGTACATTTTGTAGAGAATTTAGCAGGAGCCATTCTTGCGGCAAGAAAGTTAGGAGTGTCATGGGACAAAATCAAACTGGCTTGTTCGACGATTGCTTCACTTGATAAAACAATGACTGTTGTAAAGTCCAAAGGTAGAGCAATAATAATTGACGATTCATACAACGCGACTCCAAATGGTTTCAGGGCTGCACTTATCTATCTTGCCTTGTTTGAAGATATGAGAAAAATTGTTGTCACAAGTGGTGTACCGGAATTAGGCAACATTACTAAGTTTGTCCATGCCAATTTGGGAGAACAGATGTCAGAAATCGCGGATAAAATTATTTTGACAAATAAAGACTACGAAAAAAACTTAAGGCGGGGATTGGGCGCAAAGAAAAGTTTGCTAACAGTTAGTACAAATGTCGACGAACTTTATCGTAGAGTGAAATACTATCTAGAACAGGATGCAGTTATTTTGTTCGAGGGCAGGATGCCTGCCAAAATTGTACAGTTAATTTCTAAGACAAAGGAGGAAAACGCAAAATGAGACCGATTCACATTTCCTTAGGGCCAAACTATGAAAAAGATGATGCCATTCTTGCATTAAAAACTTTGCTTAATCCTTTTAAGTGGTTTGGTAAAAGTGAGGCAGGCAAGCTCGAGTCAAACTTTGAGAAATTATTTCCAGGGTATAAAGCTTTGGCAATAAACAGCGGCAGAAGCGCAGAATATTTAATACTCAAAGCACTTGGCATAGGAGAGGGTGACGAAGTTTTGGTACAGGATTTTACGTGTGTTGCGGTTCCGAACGCTGCCTGCTGGCTGGGCGCAAAAGCAGTCAGTGCAGCCAGTGGGACTGACTATAATTTCGATCTTTCCGACCTGAGGAAAAAAGTTAATAAAAATACACGCGCCATAATAGTGCAAAACACATTTGGTATTCCTGCTGATACTCGAGCAATTGCCCAAACTGTGGGTGATAAAGTTACAGTTATAGAGGACTGCGCGCATGCTTTGGGAATTAAAGTTTCCGGAGGAATTGCCTTTTTCAGTTTCGGTAGAGACAAAATAATCTCTTCGGTATTTGGCGGAATGATTCTTGTTTCTGATGGGGATTTATTTAACCGCATAAAGGTTTTGCGGGACAAGCTTCTCAATCCTTCAATATTCTGGACAATCCAACAATTACTTCACCCTGTCGTTTTGTCGTTTATATTGCCTACATATACTTTGGGCTTGGGCAAATTAATGTTGGTTATTTTACAAAAGTCAAACATTTTATCGCGAGCTGTATACCCCGAAGAAAGAAGTGGTGGTCATCCGATGGTTTTTCCAACAAAAATGCCTGCTGCCCTTGCGATTTTAGCTCTAAATCAGTTAAAGAAACTTGAAAGATTTAATAAACACAGAAAAAGCATAGCCCAATTTTACTTTGATAATTTAAAGTTGAGAGGGGTTGTTTTACCGCCAAATAACAAAGACGCTATATGGCTTCGCTTCCCCATAAAAGTTTCAGATGGACCTGGATTATTAAAATATGCAAAGCAAAGAGGTATTGTATTGGGAGATTGGTATAAAGATTCGGATGAAAATACAGTTAATTTGCCGACTTATCCTAATATGAATTTGGAAGATGCACAGAAGGTTGTTCGACTGGTTGAAGAATGGATAAATACACAACACAACGAATAGAAAACAAGAATGAGTGGGAGAGATTTGTACTTTCTCAAGTTCCCCAGTCGTTTTTGCAGTCGTGGAATTGGGGAGAGACGAATAGGGAAATGGGCAATCGCATATTTCGACTGGGGTTTATGGACGGCGAAAAATTAGTTGCTGTTGCACAAGTTATAGAAGAAAGAGCCAGGCGTGGCCCTTATTTTCTCATTCCCGGCGGTCCCCTTCTCGATTGGAAGAACAAATCGCTTGCTGCATTTATCCTGGAAGAGCTTAAAAAGCTGGCCCGACAGGAAAAGGTTTGGTTTATTCGAACGCGTCCGGAGCTTTTGGATTTGTTGGAAAATAAAAAACTTTTTTCTTCTTTGGGTTTTGTTTCTGCCCCTATGCATTTGTCAGCTGAAAACACCTGGGTTTTGGATATAACACCTGAGGAGGAACAGTTGCTGGCAAGCATGCGCAAAACAACACGATATTTGATTCGGCGAAGTCTGGACAAAGACCTTTCTGTAGAAATATATGATGATGCCAAGCATGTGAATATGCTTTCAAAATTGCAGGAGGAAACAGTTTCAAGACATAAATTTGTGGGCTTTTCAGAAAAACTTTTCAAAGCGCAAATGGACAGCTTTGGTCAGGATAGGCAGGCGTCGTTATTTATTTGCAGAAAGGGAAAAGAGGCACTTTCTGCGGCCATTATTATTTTTTATGGGGAATTTGCTTACTATCATCACAGCGGTTCAACTAGTAAATACAAGGAACTCCCCTTTTCTTATTTTTTGCAGTGGAACATTATCAAAGAGGCCAAAAAGCGCGGTTTGAAAAAATACAATTTTTGGGGGATCGCACCAAACGACAGTCCAAAACATAGGTTTGCCGGGGTGACAATTTTTAAGAAAGGTTTTGGTGGAGGGCGGATTGATTGGCTGCACGCCCAGGATTTACCAGTTTCCCCTTTCTATTGGCTTACTTTTAGTTTTGAGACGATGCGCCGAATAATGCGCAGATTGTGATACTATAGAAAAAGAGTTGGTATGAATTTGCAAACGACATTGCCTCTTGCCTTGGGGCTTGTAATCTTTTCCTTTTTGCTAACAGGGGTTTTGGTTATTCCTTTTATTAACCTCCTTTATTGGTTGAAGTTAACCAGGAGGGTAGAAGCTCCCAAGAAAGGAAAAGTTCCACTTTTTGACAAACTGCATGATATTAAAGCAGGAACTCCAGTAGGGGGAGGCATTTTGGTGATTGCTATGGTTTGCATTTTGTTTTGGATCGTTTTTCCCCTGGTTTCATATTTGGGAGTATTTGTACGAAGCGCCTTTTCGTTAAGGGCTGAACTTTTTGTAATATTTTTTACATTTATCGCGTTCGGGCTATTGGGCTTATCGGATGATTTGATAAAAATTTTTGGCAAAGGTAGGGCGGGTACGGCGGGGATTTGGTTTGGGTTAAGCCGGAGAAGTAAATTTATTATACAGTGGGTCTTGGCTCTTATTATCAGTTTTGTAATCTACAGAAGTTTGGGGATACATCTTTTGCATATTCCCATATTGGGTAAGGTTTGGGATTTGGGACCTTGGTATGTTCCCTTTGGTGCGCTTGTTATAGTTTCTTTCAGCAACGCTTTTAATGTTACGGACGGTTTGGACGGGCTATCTTCCGGACTTCTGGTTATTTGTCTATTGGCTTTTGGGATTATCGCCGCGGGAAGTTTGGATACGCCGCTTTCCTTGTTTATTGCGATTTGGGTGGGAGCTCTTGTGGCCTTTTTATACTTTAATGTTTGGCCGGCGCGTATTTTCCTGGGTGATACAGGAGCTTTATCATTTGGTGCTACTCTTGGAGTAATGGGGCTTTTGACCGGACATGTTGTAGCCCTGGTTATTATTGGCGGGATATTCGTTTTAGAAGTTGTCTCCTCGGCTGTGCAAATTTTGGGGTGGAAATTTTTAAAACGGCCAATTTTGCCTCTGGCTCCATTTCATCATGCACTGCTGGCCATCGGTTGGGAGGAACCAAAAATTGTCATGCGAGCATGGCTTGCTGGCATTATGCTGGCGATCTTTGGATTGTGGTTGGCATTCATATAAGGTAGATAAAAATTCTATGCGCGGTGGTATTGATAGACTGCTCTTGATGGCGGTTCTTTTATTAGTTGGATTTGGTGTGGCGATGGTTTTTGATGCTTCAGTTGCGGATGCCACGCGCACTTTTAATGATAAATTCTTCTTTGTTAAAAGACAATTGGTTTGGATTACCTTGGGTCTTTTAAGCATGACAATAACTTCTTTTGTAAATTACAAATTTTGGGAGAAGATAAGCGTCCCTCTTTTTGGTGCAACCATTCTTCTGTTGATCGTGGTCTTAATACCGGGTATTGGTGTCTCGGCGCTTGGGGCAAGTCGCAGGATTGGAGTAGGTTTTTTGGGCGTTCAGCCTGCTGAAATAGCCAAACTTTCTTTAGTAATATTTCTATCAGCCTCATTAAGCCGCGACAATTCACTGATTCGTTTTCTGGTGCCTGTGGGGATTGCAGCATTATTGATTGTCATTGAACCGGATTTAGGCACTACAACGATTGTTGCAACCACGGCCTTTGCTGTATTTTTCGCCAGCAACGCCCCTTTGGCGCAAGTCGGCTTGATCGGGGGTTCCGGCTTTTTGGCCGCCTTGGTTTTAGCTCTTTCTTCCTCGTATCGCCGTGAGCGTTTGGTGACGTTTCTTAACCCCTCTTTTGACACTATTAACAGCTCCTATCATGTCCGGCAAATATTGATTGCTTTAGGGTCTGGCGGAGTTTGGGGTTTAGGAATTGGACAGTCAAGGCAAAAATACTTGTATTTGCCAGAGCCCGCGACTGATTCTATTTTTGCCATTATTGCTGAGGAGTTGGGATTTATTGGGGCAACGATTTTAATATTGGCATTTCTTTTTGTTTTTTTGAGAGGGTTTAAAATTGCATTATCTGCAGAAGACTCATTCGGTCGTTTGCTGGCCACAGGCATAACATCATGGCTGGCAATTCAAACGCTTATCAATTTATCGGCAATGGTAGCTTTAGTGCCATTAACGGGTGTTCCCTTGCCTCTTGTTTCATACGGGGGTTCCTCGCTATTGGTAACATTAACTGCCATCGGCATACTTTTGAATATTTCCAAGCACAGGACTACTATTAATAGACAATGAATTGCTTAAAAATAGTTATCACAGGAGGCCACGCCACGCCTGCTTTGGCGGTTTTGGAGATATTGGTTGGGCGTGGGCACAAGATTTATTGGTTTGGCGAAAGGAGAGCCCACCATGGAAAATCTATCAAGACTTTGGAATACCAGGTTATCCCGGGGATGGGAATTCCGTTTTACTCCGTAATTTCCGCAAAGGCGAATAGAGGCAAATTCTTAAAAACTTTGGCTAATTTCTGGAAGCTGCCGGTGGGGGTGCTCCATAGTTTGGTGATGCTTATAAAAATCAAACCTGATGCAATTTTGTCTTTTGGCAGTTATGTGGCCGTTCCGGTTGTTATGGCGGCATATATTTTGAGAATACCTGTTGTAACTCATGAGCAAACGGCAGTTTCCGGATTGGCAAATAAAATTGTTGGATTTTTCTCCAAAAAGATTGCGATTACATTTCCGGCAAACGCAAGTGACTTTCCCTCTCAAAAAGTCGTTCTGACCGGTAACCCGATTCGGGGTGGATTTTTTAAATCAGGAAAGAAAACAAAAAAAGGCAAACCAGTTCTTTTTATAACCGGTGGAAGCAGAGGAGCGCAGGTAATCAACAGGGCAGTTTGGGCGATTCTGCCGGCTTTAATCAGAACGTATGTTGTTTATCACCAGGTCGGGCTTTTGGATATTGATGAGATGTCCAAAACCAAATTACCAAACTATGAAATAGCGGCAAACTACACACCTGCTGAGTTCGAAGAGCGTTTAAAAAGTGCTGATCTGGTTGTTTCGAGAGCTGGGGCGAATACGGTTTTGGAAATAGCCAGCGTAGGGGTGCCCGCAATTTTAATCCCAATTTCCTGGTCGAGGGGAGACGAGCAGGCCCAAAATGCCAAAGCGCTGTGTGATACCGGTCTGGCAGTGGTTTTGCCGGAGAAAGAGCTAACCGGAGAGAGTTTGCTGGCCAAAATTAAATATGTATCTTCTCGCATCAAAGAATTTGCAGGATGTGCGATAGATGCGCAAAAGCTTGCTTCCCCCGAGGCTTCTAAAAAAGTAGCTGATCTGATTGAAGAAGTAGCAAGGAGGGAATAAGTGAGAAGAAAAATACTTCTGGTGCTTGGCGTTATATGCTTATTAGCTGTGGGAGCCGTTGTGTGGATTAACAAGTTTTTACTGGCTAATTTTATTTCTGTCAAAAATATTGTTTGTAAAACCCAATATGGTCCTTGTGGCCAGCAGGATGTAAAACTTGCCTCGAGATTTGTTGGTAGAAACCTTTTTTTAGTAACTTCCGCGGAGGTTGATGAGATATTAGCCCAAAATTTTCGCAATAACAAAGTTTATGTTAACAAAGTCTTTCCGCAAACTTTGTCGCTGTTTGTAGAAAAGAGGAAGGGATTTGTTGCTGTTGGTAAACCATCTTTGGGTAATGGAGTTTTTCTAGTGGACTCAGAAGGCATAGTTTTGTCGCATGAGGAAAATAGTGCGTTGCCAGTAATTGTTTTGTCAGATGATGTGGCCAACCTGGTTGTAGGGGAAAAAGTCAGCCAGGATTTGTTGAATGCCGGCAAAACACTGCGTTTGGTGAGTCTCGCGCAGAAGGCAAACAAGGCCAAACTTTCAAAAGATGCACTGATTGTTGATCTGATGTGGGATTTAAACACAATTAATGTTATATTTCCTCTAGAGGGCGATTCAAAAGTAGTTGTCGGCGCTTTACAATTAATTCTTACTCAAGCTAAAATGGATGGTAAAATTCCGAAGGCTATTGACCTTCAATACAAGAACCCAGTTTTAAAATATTAAATGGTAAAATCTCGAGTAATTTCAGGAATTGATGTCGGATCTTCAAAAGTAGTTTCTTTGATTGCTCAGTATGATGAGTTGGAAGACAAGATTAGTGTAACCGGAGTTGGGACCGTACCTTCAAAAGGAGTTCGCAAGGGCCAAATTGTAGATATTGATGAGGCGGCGTCAGCCGTTATAGAATCGGTTGAACAGGCCGAAAGAATGGCAGGGTATGGTATTAAGAGCGCATATGTGAATATTGGCGGTGGGCATATAGATTCGAGAAATTCAAACGGAGTGGTCGCGGTTGCAGATCCTTCCGGCGAGATTTCGGGTAGTGATATTGAGCGGGTAATTGATGCGGCTCGGGCTGTTTCTCTACCTGAATCAAGAGAAATTCTCCACGTTATCCCGAAAGAATATAAAGTTGACGGCGAAACGCAGGTTAAAGATCCCAAGGGAATGAGCGGGGTTCGATTAGAAGTTGAGACTCATTTGATAACCGGCTCGGTAACGGCGGTCAAAAATATTCAAAAAGCAGTTTCGGAAGTTGGTGTCCGGCCTCAAGGACTGGTTTTTTCGGGCCTGGCTTCAAGTATGGCAATATTATCTGATACCGAAAGGGAACTTGGAGTCGTGCTGGTAGATATTGGCGCAGGTACCACCTCAATTGTTGTGTATGTGGAAGGTTCAATTGCTCATTCTTCTGTGCTGCCGATAGGCAGTAAAAATGTAACTAACGATATTGCTGCGGGTTTACGGGTTTCTTTGGATTCGGCAGAAAAGATAAAAGTTATGCTTGGGGAAAGAAAGAAAAAATCGCGCACAGATGAAAATCCGGAAGCAGACGAACTGGATTTGAAGGCTTACGGAGTAGAGGAAGGGGATCGTAAGGTTTCTGAAAAAACTTTAGCAGAAGGAATAATTAAACCCCGATTAAATGAAATTTTAACTATGGTTGGGATGAACCTGGCCGATTCCAATGTTGCCGGCAAAACCCCCTCAGGAATTGTACTAACCGGTGGAGGAGCCTTGTGTGTGGGGGCTGTAGAATCTGCAAGAAGAATGCTTTCTTTGCCGACCCGCTTGGGGATACCTCGCGGTGTCTCAGGTTTAATTGATGATGTCAACACTCCGGTTTTTGCCTCAAGTGTGGGGCTATTAATTTATGCGGCACAGAGTCATCCAGACTCCAAAGAGTCTTGGTCTCCAAGCCGACTAATATCAAGATTCCGCGGGGGACTACCCGTCAAAGGTTTAATCGGCCGTGCTTCAGAACTCTTCAAAAAAATTCTGCCTTAATAAATATTTCTTGCGGAGAGTACAATTTTAATGTATCGTAAAAGCTCGCTCTGAGGGTTAGGAGGTGCACCTTGAAAAATTACATGGCATTTTGGCGTGCAATGCACGTCCTGCTTTTGCTGTTTTTGTTCATTCGGCCAGCAGATACCACAGCGCAGCAAATGCGGCCATGTCTTGACAGAACTTTGATTCTGCTCCAAGGCATAAATACAGCATACGCCTCCCGGGAAGAGACCTTTCGCGACCTACTGCCAGAACTGAGCGGCCTCTATTCAAGGGTTGTGCATTACAGCTACAACCTGGAGGATCCGGGCAACTATGAGCGGGAGCACACCTTCCAATACCTTTCAAGAAGTGTTGCTGCTCTTGCCAACATTGTGAAGCTCGAGACTTTGAGGTGCCCTGGCGCTTCAATAGACCTAATTGGGCACAGTCTTGGGGGTCTTGTGGCGCTAACTTATGTGGGTGCTCGGGAGCGCGAGCTCGAGACTGCACGCATCAAGCATGTGATCACTCTTGATAGTCCGGTTAACGGGAACAGTCAGCATACGCTAGCATTTATGGCTGATCTTTTTGGGTGGGATGTGGCCGAGAGTGATGTTGGGCGCGTTTTGGTGCAAATCAAACAAGAGGTGCAGAGGGATGTTAACATTGCGCTTGCCAAGAGGCTGCAAGGGAAGACTATTGTTAGGACCTTGGGATCGCGCGGCGATTGGGTTGTGCCGTACGAGGACGCGGTCATACCAGGCTTCGAGCTTGAGTTCTTTCTCCCAAATATGATGCCGCTTGGCCGGGAGGATGTTGCCTGTTGGGAAGAGGAACTGCGTTCAATTTGCGCTGGACATGACCAGATCTTGCGTGATGTGAGCGTAAGGAATCAAATCCTTTTCATTCTTTCCTGGGCGCCTCCGCGGAAAGTTAGCAACGAGGAGGAAAATCGTACTTCTAGCGGTATCGCGGCCATCATTCTTCCCGACGGGACTATTCATGTGGCTTGGCTTTCTTATGAGACGATTTGGATAAGCCGTGAGCCTCCTCGCCAGACCGCAAGTCGCAACAGGTGGATCTCCTACGCTCGCTTAAGTCCCCAAGGTGTATTGAGTTCCATATTCAATTTGAAGGACTGCACGTTTGTGAGGCCACCGGTGCTTTTAGCGCAGCCCGACAAAAGCACTGTTCTGCTTCTAGTTGGTGACGGGTGTGCATACAGAGTTCGAACTGGTGAGGCGCCGGTATTTATTCCGACTTTTAGTCAGGGAACGAATGTGGGCATGTTTGTAGACTCAGCGTTTTTTGACAAAGCTGGCGTTCTTCACTCTCTCTGGACTCTCATACCTACAGCATACGGGCCTCCAAAGTATTTTACAGGTACCAATGTTGGACGTCAGCAGCCTCAAGGTTGGGTTCCGTCTACCCCTACTCCGGTAAGAAGAGCACACATTTTTCAAACAAGGGATGGAACCATTCACTTGGCTCTGGTTGAAGGTGACCTAGGACCTATCTCTCGTGTCCGTTACCAGCGAAGTTTGGGAGCAGGTGCGTGGAGTAACTCCGAAGTCATCCTAGACTTAAGCCATTTGGGCGAGACCATCGACAATGCCGGCATACTTGCTGGAGAAGAGGGGGTATGTGTGCTTGCTCAAAGTTTTGGGAGAGGTAGGAGATTTGGATACCTGCAGTGTGCGGACGAGAGAGGCGACTGGGTGGGATCTGAAGCACTTCCTGCTGAGTTTGCTCCGAGCTATTCGGATTGGCAATCCGCCATAAGAAGCCCGGACCAAGCGCTTCATTTGGTTGGGATGAGCCAGGATAGAACACGGTTAAGGTTTCTGTCTCGTGCTCCAGCTGGTGGTGGTTGGTCGGAGGTGATGGATTTACCCGACGGAGCAGAAAATGTCTTTTACCCTATCATCTTGCTGGGGCTAGATGGAAAACTGCACGTTTTTTACTCTGCTGGATCTGGCGATTACATGGATGTGTTTCACCTGGTCCAGTAGTGCAGTATGCAGTAGTACGTCTTTTGATCTTGCGTAGCGCTCGCGTGGTGGGTTTTTGGGGATTCAATCTCTTGCCTGCCACGCTTTCATTTTTATTGACAGGGTTCATCCCTGTCATCGCGTTAATCAATTGCTAAAGTGCCTACGATATTTTTAGGGTCTTCCTTAAAATCTTCCACAAAACTTTGATAAGAAAAGTAATCCTTCAAAGCCAATCTGTGCTTGCTTTTAAAGAAGTTAAGTATAGTTTGTGTGTTAGTCCACTCAGCATGCTTACTTCCCAAATGGTACTGGTAACTTGAGTAGGGATAATCAACCAACGTGACAAGGTTCATCCCTGTCAATTCGTAGGCGTTAAGGTGAATATACCGCGACAAGTGTAGAAGGTATATATCCGAATCTACGTGAACAGCTTTGTATATTCCCTGAAAAAGATGACCTTCTCTTTCGTACTTTTTGTTAAGGTACATAGAGTAGCTTGTGCACAGCCTGTGAACTAACTCTTTTACCCCAGTTAAAGTTTTCTGCCTTAGAAGAAGATGAAAATGGTTTGGCATAAGGCAAAATGATAGCAGTTCCACTTCGCCGTACAATGTTTTGCCTAACAAACGTAGCCTGACGGGGTTGAACCCTGTCAGATCGGATAAGGGGTGTGTCGGTTGTTTGGGAGGTGGTGAAAGAAGGATTTTTAGCAGGTGCAAGAAAACTAGGTAGTCTTGTTCTTCGAGAAATATAACCCGTTTGTCTACTCCTCTGTTGTATATATGGTAAATTCCATTTTCGACGTATTGTTTAACGGAGTTGCGAGCGGGCATAGTTTATCATAGTGACAAGGATGAACCCTGTCAAGAAACTCTGTCAAGAAAACTTGTAAAGCTTAGAGTGGGCTGCTATATATAAACGAAACAAAGATTTATAACTTAATGGCAGAGAGTGTGCCGAGTTGGCCTGGGTTTCCGGTTTGGATTAAAGCTATATTATTGAGTGAAGTCATTCGACTTACAGCACCTCTTAAAGCTACTTGCTCTAACACCTTTCCTGACGCCCCATCGATTACTTGTAGACCTGCGGATGAAGACACCAAAACCTTACCATTGACTATTGCCGGAGGGTAATTTGAACGCTCAATTGGCAATCTCCACTTTCGATCTGCGTTTTTAGCAGTTATGTCAACCCCATAAAGGTATGATTGACCGCGAGGGTCCATAAACGCTCCTACAAGAACATTCTTGATAGTGCCTGTAAGCATATTTAAGCGCAAGTCATCGTTTGTGACAGCATAACCGTTGGCCGTGTTTGTAAAAGAGGTTGTTCCAGTTGAGCTGTTTGTCCACACAAACCATTCATTTTTTTCACCGACAAAGTCCTCGAACGGGAACTCGTTTGATTGTCTTATTGTGTTTCCACTTTTAGCTTCAACTAGAATAAGGCCACGTTTTGCAATTCCTGTTTGGAATGTTAAACAGACCGCGTTCGATGTAGCAAGCACAATACCGTCGTTTTTTACCCTATTGATCCAAAGCTGAGTTCCTGAATCAAGATCAAGAGCGGCAACGGGCGAGTCATTGGAATTTTTATAGAATAACGTGTTATCGGCAATTCTGCGATTTCTGCCGGTAGCGAATTGATCGTGTGCATCTACCTGCCATTTTTTCTTCCCGTTTGCGGCTTCGATTCCGCTTGTGCCGTCAATTATTACAGTAAATGAAGTCCCACCAATGATCTGGCCTACTTGTTGCCAAAGAACACTTCCTGTATCTTTCGATATTCCCAATGCTAAGAATTGCTGTGCAAACTGAAGAGTAGGGTGTATCGTGTCCTTGCAGACTACAAAAGGCAATCTAACGTTGGCTTGATTCCCACTCGGAAAGACAACTGACCACTTCTTTTGGCCGACTTTAGCATCCACTGCAATTAACCGGCGATCTTGTCTAAAGCCGTAAACTCCATTTGAGTCAGCTCCATAAACAAATAAAGGATCCTCGTCATATTTCCAGCCTTTTCCATCAGCTATCCTCACGCCCATTGCGTGCCCTTGTGAATTTGTTAACGCAATTATTTCCGGGGTGATATAAAAAGCATCTCGTGTTATCTGAAAATCAGGTAGCGGAATAACCAGATCTTGTGTCCAGAGTATGCCTGTTTTTAAAATTTCCGTTGTGGGAGTTGACTTTAGAACATCAGGAGGCTTTTGTGCGACGGTGGGTAAGGGTTGTCTGGCACCCAAGGGCATCGGTTCTGAACTATGAGCGCTTCCACACGCAGAGCCTAGAGCACTACCAACCAGGCTAACCCCTAGAAATGCACGACGATTAGCTGTTAGTTCAGAAATGCTTGGCATTTTACCCTCTAATCTTTTTTAGAACAATTTATGACAACTTGTCAATAGGCGCAATATTCTCCGTACAAATCCGACACTTCCAGTAGAATATGGAAGTGAACCAATTAACAAAGATAAGTCTTGCCTGGGAACTGTTTGAAT
>MHBW01000011.1 GCA_001816385.1 Candidatus Blackburnbacteria bacterium RIFCSPHIGHO2_01_FULL_43_15b | reverse complement strand
TCTTTTTCTGTATGCCCAATTATCATCATACCAAACAGCACTGACAGACTTCCGGAATAAAGGACTATAGAGGAAAATAGAGGAGATAGAAGACAACAATATAAACATTGTTAATACACAAGCTGTGGCTTTTTGGAGATATACAGAAAGTTTTTTGTAACCAGGGATTTTTAACAGCAGCCAAAACAGGGCTAAATAACTTCCTTTAACAACCCTTAGTACTCCCGCCACACCCCGTGTCATCCCCGCGAATGCGGGGAACCAAAAATATCTATATAGATTCCTGGTCAAGCCAGGAATGACAGTGAAAGGAAGGTGGCGTTTCATTTTTTCCATTTAAGTCGGTCTTTAATTTTGGCTTGCTCTATTTGATAACCTTTTTTATCGTCCTTTAGTTTTTTCTCCAAAGACTGAACAAGGACTCTTAAAAGGTAGTCTGTTTTATTAATGAGTTCCAGGAAAACTTCGTAAGTTAAATCTTCTGCTAAACTCCTTTAAAGGATGCATAGAGGAATTAAAGGATTTTAAGTCTATGCCGATACTGGCTAAAGAGGATCCCGGGTGAGAGTTTAGGAATTTATCTTGTGTCGCATCCCTTTCTTCAATATTTCGAACTACACTTCTGGCCGCGTCGGCTACGCCTCCTCGCAATGACGGTGGTGTCATTCCGTGCTTGACACGGAATCTATAAAAATATTTGTATGGATTCCCGATCAGATCGGGAATGGCAGCTGTTATTTTTTTCCATTGGACCAGGTATTTATAGCCCTCCGGATGAGTCCAAGTCCGGGAGTCTTGGCGGGGGTTTTCGGCGGCGGCAATTTCTGCCATTGTTTTGGCAATGTTTTCTTCAATAACCTGTTGTTGAACTTTAGAAATTTTCATATGTTTTGAGCGTAACAGCATCCCTTGTCATTCTGAGGCGATTAGCCGAAGAATCTCTTGCGTATGCAAGGGGTGCGCAAACAAGTTGCGAGATTTCTCGCTAACGCTCGGAATGACGAAAAGCGACTCGGGATGACAGGGTGTGTCAGTTCACGATAAACCACTTAAACTTTAGGTCTGTGGTTCTAGTTTCTGTAATTTCTACTTTAAAGGATTTTCCAGAAATTTTCTCGGTGACAGCTAATGTCCGAGAGGTCTTGGTTTCCGGCGTTACAAATATTGCCGAAGACGATGTGACAGCAGTTGTGCTGATGGTTACGGATGTGGCGCCGGCAGGGATGACGCCGGAACCTAAAGAGGTGGAGTTGGCATCAGTTGTGCCAACATTATATTTTTTGGCGGTGACAGTTCCTGCGATTTTGACATTACCATATTGATCGATGGAGACCCCGTCGCCAAAGGCGTCCTGGAATTTAAGGGTACCAAGGACACGGAGGGAGGTGGATGCAGGCGCGGACTGAAGTCCGCTACTGCAATCCGTAGTAGCGCCATCGGCGCCTACTTTCGTAGTAGCGCAATTTATTGCGCGCTCACCCTCCAAGGTGGAGCTGATCTGTAGCAACCCCACAGTTAAGTTACCGGTAACGCCTACTTCGTTGAAATTGCTTGCACCAAGGACAGTAAGACCCTTTTGTATTAGCAGACTTTCAGTCTGCGCATCAAGGGAAGGCGCGAAATTAATTTCGCTAGTACTGGCAGAAGCAGAGATTGCCCCGCTGTCGCTCGCAATGACGGAGGTCTTTTTTTCCAACTCATCCAGGCGGGAGGAAAGAAGCTGGAGAGTTGTCATCCACGATCCAGTCGGGGATCCATTAGTATCTGTATAGATTCCCGCCTCCGCGGGAATGACAACAGGAAGCGCGGGAATGACAGAGTTCGTAGTCGCGCCATCGGCGCCTACGTTCGTATTAGCGGAATTCATTCCGCGATTTTCAGGTAGGCGCGGACTGAAGTCCGCTACTACATTGCCTGTAGAGTCTAGCATGAGGGTGGCCAGGACGTCTCCAGGATCGGCAAAGGTAGGGTTGACAAAGGTGAGGATTTTGCCCTGGCATAACCCCGTCATTCCAACCTCACCTTCCACCTCCGCGGGAATGACACAGGAAGAGGAATCAAACCCTTCAAGTGCTTTACCTATCACCTGTCCCGGTCTGGTGGCCTTCATGGCCACTCCGGGGGTGGACGAAGAAGTGAGATAATCTCCTTTTTCTATCGGGCCGTTTTCAGCGGAAACTTTGACGTTAACCTGGCCAAGTAAACCTACTAATTTGTAATGCGGGTCGTTTTCGTGCTTACCGCCGGCAGCGTTTCCAACAACCGAGGGGTTGTCGGAGATGACACCAAGGATCTTTTTGTCATAAGGGGTGGAAGAGCGGGAGATGGTTCCTTTGTCATCCGCCCCTGTCATTCCGGCCCCCGAGCCGGAATCTATTTTTGGATCCCCGACTGGATCGGGGATGACATTGGATCCCTCGGCGGAGCCTGTCCTGAGCGAAGTCGAAGGGCTCGGGATGACAGGTTGACTTATACTTACTATCTCTCCTGTTCCAATAGTTGTGTCCTTGGTTGGAAAGTATTCGGCATAATCTGCTCCGGTGGAGTTGAAGGCTGCTTCACCGTAAACATTGCCGTCTGCCCTAACCCTAAAAACCGATGCTGCGTCTGACCGTGTGGTTGAATTGTAGGCAGCTATCAAATTATAAAGTGTGACATTTGTTGTATCTGCCCCTTCGACAGTCAAAACTCCAGGGTCAGCCTGGGCGCCGACAGTTCCCACATCTGCCATAGTAATGGTTGTTGCCGCGTTTCTCACCAGAGTTGAAATTGTGTCCCCATCAGCTGTTGAGACAAACAACCCTGCCACATTGGGGTTGGTAGTAGTTGTGCCGACGGTCCCGGTTGAGGAGCTGGTTATCTTGACAATTCCTGAGTCCGCCCCGCCGTTGCCATAGTTTGAGGTTGCTGATGTATTTTCGATTAATACGAGATGGTTTGATGTATCGGCTGTCGCGGAAGAGACATTAAGCAGGGTATTGGCAGCTGTTGTTATGGCAGTTGATGCCTGGGAAAGTTTTAAGCCGAAAGCATCAGTTGTTCCGGCGACATCCAGCCTTCCTCCGGGAGTTGTGGTATTTATTCCCACATTACTGCCAAAATATGCGCCGTAGTTTGAATCAGCTCCCGAGAGGGCTTCGATATAAAGCCCGTATTTAGTTGATGTCCCGTTTGTTGAAGCTGTTGCATCATTGGCAACATACAACCCATATTGGTTAACAGTCCCGGCATCAGAGGCATGGGTAGCCAGGGTTTTGGCATACAGCCCATAAACACTGGTTGTGCCGGTTGTTGGTCCTGTTGATTGGGGATTAAAATACCCGCCGTACATATTAATGATAGAGCTGGCATTATTGTTGGCGCCGGAGTTAACAGGAATACTTCTTAGTCCATAATTACTTCTGGTGGTAGCTCCCAATACTCCTGTTGAAGAAGAAGCTAAATCAGCAGCAATCAGTGTATCTCCTGTGGTTGAGCTGGATGTAACTGTCGAGTATAAACCTACACCTATTTTGGCAGCAGTCCCACTCAAAGCCAAAGTGGAATAGAGGTTGTAATCAGTATTGGCTGAAGTTGTTGAATCAGCCCCGTTGATATACTGTCCATAACCTGTCACAGCAGCCCCGGCAAAAGTGGGCGCGATATTAACCAGCTTACCAGTAGTTAGGGTGGTGGAGGCAATGTTTACTCCAACTCCTGTAGTCAAAGTTGCGTTATTGAAGTTGACGCCATTGCCTGTGGTGACAGCAGAATCTAAAACAATTTCACCCAGGTTATATGTGCGCAAAGTTAAGTCTGAAGAATTAAAGCTTTCTCCGGCAACGAGGTATAGGGGGGCAGCTGAGGTAATATACGAAGCTGTCGGGTTGATAAAAGTCATGTCATAAGCTAGAGAAACGTCTCCGGAAGATGTTTGATTGAATGGTATTGATGCAGTTACAGCAGCTTTGGATACAGAAAATATAGAGGTTGAGTTGTCAGTAAGGTTAAGAAGGTTTCCGGCAAAGTTTGTGGCATTAGCTCCCAGTGTCACCCTCAGTATATCGCCTGTCGGGGCAGTCGAAGGGGCGGAAGAGGGCGAGTAGTCAAAAATATTTAATCCTCCTGTCCAGCCTGATCCGACAGTTCCGGTATAGCTTGAAGAAAGAAGCGAGCCTGATGTGAGGGAAGTAGCAGCTGATGTTAAGCTCAAGAGTTTGCCTGTAGTCAAAGTATTAGCCGAGCCGGTGTCAACATTGAGCAAAGTTCCTGTAGTCACCCCTGTTGAACCAATATATGCTGCTGTTCCAGTGAGAGTAGCATTATCAGTAAAGACAAACCCGGAGGAGGTGGTAGTCCCCGAGACATTGGCGCTGGTGTATGTTTGGGCTGAGGTGGTGGTAGTGACTCCAAAAGTGGAGCTTGTAGAGAGGGCAATAGCTCCGGCGCTGGAGTTGCCGATGCTGACAGCACCTGTAGATGTTCCGGTATTTATGGTTGTGTTGTAGTTTGAGCTATCGTTTATTGATGTTGCCCCGCCTGATTGGGTCATTGTTCCGGAGACTGTTAAAACTGATGACGGCGTGATAGTCCCGATGCCGACATTCCCTGCATTGACCAATAATCCGTAATTGGTGCTGGCACCGGAGGCCGAGAAGTAGCCGGCTATATTGGTAGAAGTAGTTCCGGTGTCTGTGACAGCAGAGTAAAGTCCATAAGCTGTGTGGGAAGCATTAGAGTTTGTGCCAGATCGAGCTAGATTGAGGAGGTATGAGGCACCAGATGCTCCTCCGGCTGTGGAAGTAGAAGTGAGGGATATTCCATTTCCTGTAGTTAGCCCGTCAACCGAAAGGGACAGTCCATTGCCGGTAGTAACAGAATCAGCAGTAAAATTAATAGCATTGGTAGAGGCACCTGTTGCGGTAACAGCAAGAGCATTGGTAGTATTGTTGGATGAATAGGAAACAATGTCATTGGCAGTAGCCGGAGAAATAGTTGTCGATGAGCGCTGCCAATAGCCAATTCCTTGTCCGCTTGCTCCAATGACGGTTCCTTGAACCGTAATATTGCCATCGGCATCCATTCTCAACTTCTCTGTTCCATTTACAGCAATTCCAAAAAGAGTATAGGAGCTGTCAGATGAGGCAGGGTTTATATAGATGACTCCGTCACCAACGCCAGTCCCTGTTGGCGCAGAGGTGAATGTTGATTGTCCGCCGATTGTGGCCACACCGGTTAAATAAAGCCTGCTCCATTTCAAATCAGATGAGCCCAAATCATACGTTCCGGTAGTAGTTGGGATGAAGTTTGAAGCAGCACGACCGGTAAAGGTTAGGGAGTCAGAGGTTGCGTCCCCAAGGGTTACGTTGCCGTTTAGTGTTGTTGCTCCTGTTACTGCCAGCGTCGAGGAGAGAGTGCTAGCACCCGATACGGTAAGAGTGCTAGAAAGTGTTGTTGCGCCGGTTACGGCAAGTGTGGAGGAAACAGCCAGGGTGGTAAATGCTCCTGTTGAGGCGGTTGAGGCGCCGATCGCCGTATTGTTAATAGTACCTCCCGAAAGGGTTAAGTCATCAGCAACGTCTGCATTGGTAATACAGGCCGAACAGCCTCCTCGCCCGCGGATTGTATCCAGTTTGGAAGTGTCTGTTATAGTTAAGCCATCTATTGATATATCTGTTCCGGCAACCAATTTTAGCGCTCCAACCTTACCCTGAAGAGAACTGACGACTTCGGAGGCCGGCAAAACTTCTTTTCCTCCGATTTGGAGTCCACCCTCAATTTTGGTGGGAACAGTAATTTCAAGTTGCAAGTTGCCGGACTCGTCACTTGTGGAGAGGATACCGCCCACGCTTCCGAGTCGGTCAGCAGCAGAAAGAACCTGCCCACCACCACCCTTGTCATTCCCGCCTCCATTGTCATTCCCGCGCCCCCACCTGTCATTCCTGGCTTGACCAGGAATCCAAAAATCTTTTTGGATCCCTGCCTGCGCAGGGATGACACCTTTGTTGTGTCGTTTAGCTGCCAAAGAAACCCCAGACCAGACTGAAACGGTTATAACACCAACGATACCTAAAGAGAGAAGAATGGCTGCCTTGTCGCCAAGGGTTGTTATTGGCCTGCCTGCATTCGTTGTAATAGCAGAATTTATTCTGCGCCAGGCCCTACGGGGTAAACGCGAAATGAATTTCGCTACTACGTTAGTAGGCGTTTGTGCTATTGCAGGCATTCTCGATTTGTGATTCTGATTGCTCAGGGTGACACCGTCTTTGACCTGTTGGTAGAAAACCGGCTGTCTAATGGCGATCAGTTGATTTAACTCGCGCAGCCGGTAGCGGCGTTGCCCTCCTTGGGTTCTCAAGGGGGTAAGCTTTCCTGCTTTTCCCCAGTTTCTCAAGGTATCTGGTGAGACACCAATATATTTTGCCGCGTCATGAATGGAGATTAGGCGGTGTGTGGGGAGGGGGCTGTCATTCCCGCGCCCCCACCTGTCATTCCCGCGAAAGCGGGAATCTATACTACATAAGTATTTTTGGATCCCCGCTTTCGCGAGGACGACACTGTGGACGCGGGAACGCAAAACCCTGCGGAGGCGGCGGCGCGCAATTGGGTTGGTTAAAAGATCAAATATTTTGGCAGACATCTGGGCAGTCGGTTGTCATTCCTGCCCGCTTCGCGAGAATGACGGTTTTTTAGCCTCAAAACTTAGGAAAATTTCCAAATTTCACAAGGGTCTTTATCCATCCTAATGGTTCTGTTTAATTTGTCAATAGTCTTTTTGCAATAAACGGGAAGAATTGGGGAAGAAATTTATACGAAGATGACACCGTGGAATTACAGTATGCTTTCAGAGTACGAGGGAGAGAGGTCAGTATAGATTTTTAAACTGTTATCCTGAAAAAGCATTATCGCTTTGAGAAATTTAAAAGTTTCCACTTTCCCGTTTGCTGTTTTGGCAATTATTTCCTTATCTTCAATTATCGAAATAAAATTAGCATGGTGGGGGAGAATATCAAACTTACCGGAAGAATTCTCGGAACTAACATATTCCACATCCCCCTCGTAGAGCTTTTGAAATGGAGAGGATATAAATAAATGAAAAACCATGACAACAATTTCTGTTATTCCTGCGGAAGCAGGAATCTATATAAATATTTTAAACAATCTTGTCGTATAAATCTTCCCAATTATGGTTGATTGACTCAATTAACTTTATTTTCCAAGACCTTTTCCACTTTTTTAACTGTTTTTCTCTTAAGATTGCCTCTTTAACCTCCTCGAAAGGCTCGTAGTAGACAAGTGTGTGAACCTGATACTTTTTGGTATAGTACATGTATGTATATTTTTGGATCCCTGCCTACGCAGGGATGACACGTACCTATCTGTCATCCCGTACTCGATACGGAATCTATATTAATTGATTGGATCCCGCACTATATGCGGGATGACACCCAAAATTTCAAATTTTAAATTAAATCAGCTTCGCTTCTTTAAGCGTCCCTATGTATTTTAATTTCTCATCCGGCACATTGTCTAATTTTCCGGCGAGTATCGCCTCAATGTCGGTAACTGCATCTTCTCTTTTAACATGCGTTCCTTTCCTTCCAGTTTGAGATTCTGTGGCAAAAAAGGGCTGGGTTAAATAATTAATAACTTTCCTTGTCCGTTTAAAAGTCAGCCTGTCGGCAGCTCCCAATTCTTCTTCGCCGACAATTGCCGCAATGTGGGAAAGTCTGACATAGCTTGATAATAACCCATTAAAGCGCGTGTAAACTTCAAAATGGCGCTCCCCCAAAATTTGTCTTTTAAGAAAAGAAGATGATGACTGCAAAAGGTCGACGGGGGGATGGAGGTCAAGCTGTGCGTTGCCGCGAGATAAAATAATAACCGTATCCAAAAAGGTCATAATCGCCGACACGGCAGGATCGGAAAAATCATCTGCCGGGACGTAAACTGTTTGGATAGAAGTAATGGCGGCGTCTTCAGTTGAGACTAGACGGTCTTCAATTTCTGCCACCTGGTTTTGTAAAGATGCCTGGTAAAATTGTTCTGAGGGAATTTCCCCCAAAATTTGCGAAACCTCGCTTCCTGCTTGGACAAAACGGAACATGTTGTCAGCAAAGAAGAGCACGTCATTGCCTTTATCGCGGAAATGCTCGGCGATAGTGGCAGCAGCTTGGGCTATCCTAAAGCGGTTAGCCGCATTTTCGTGCATTTGCCCGATCACCAGACTGCTTTTATCCAAAACTTTCAAGGCTTTTAAGCGCTGGTAGAGTTCTTGCGCTTCCCTTATGCGTTCCCCGATGCCGGCAAAAACAGTGTAGGCTTCTTGTCGGTTTATAATGTTTAAAATAATTTCTGTCAAAAGAACGGTTTTGCCCATGCCCGCCCCGCCAACAACGCCAACTTTTCCCCCCCGCGGTATGGGCATGGCAAAATCAATCACTTTTATACCGGTTTCTAATATCTCGGTGGGGTTAACAGCAAGCGAGAATGATGGGGCTGGGGCGTAAATCGGGGCAAGAAGATCAAAATTGTCCTCTCCTTCGGAACTTTCTCCAAAAAGATTGAGCATTTTACCCAAAACTTGTTTACCCACGGGGACAGAAAGTGGTTTGCCTGTTCCTTCCACTTTTTGGCCGCGCACAAGGAGAGTATTGGATTCAGACAGTATTAAACAAGTTACTTCTGTATCAATCCTTGCCAAAACTTCCAGTTTAATCTCTGGCGACTTTGATACATGCGCGATCTCTCCGCTTTGAGGGAGAGTGGAGGAGGTAATGACAACCACCACCGTTTGCCCTGTGACTGATTTGATAATTCCTTTAAAATGAGACATATTGTCAACCTCTTCTGCCATTCCTGCCACCTTTGTCATTCCCGCGCCCCCACCTGTCATTCCCGCGCAGGCGGGAATCTATACTACATAGATATTTTTGGATCCCCATTTGCATGGGGATGACAGTGCTACTTGTGACGACACGCGACACCATTAGTCTTCCACCACCCCCAAAAACCCTTCCAAAAGGTGTTTGTTGGCATAAATATTTTTTAAGTTTCGCAAAGCTGCAGTTTGCGTTTGCACATATTCTTTAGCTCTTTGTTGGGAAGTGTCCATTGCAACAAGACGGGCTGCCTCTCTGGCCAGTTCTGCCTCCAAAAAGGCCTGCCCAACTAAAAGCGTTGTCGCCTGATCTTTAAAAAATTCTATCATTTTTTTTATCTCCGGTTCAAAGAGAAAGTCAAGGTTGGCCGCGTCATTCCCGCGAAGCCGCCAAGGGCGAGCCTCGCTTTCAGCGGGGTGGGAATCTATACTTGCCGTCACATCAACCATGCTTCGACTGCGCTCAGCATCCAGACTTTCGGTAACGTCTTTGACCTGTGGCACCACTTCCAAAATACTTTTAGTCAGCGGGTAGAAGACCAAAATGCGGGCGTAGCCTGCCAGCGATTCCGCAAGGGTTGACAGCTCTTGGCTTGTGGGAATATCTTTTTGAAAAACAAAAGATTTGTGCGGTTTGGCAATTAGCTCGTTACCCACATGGCCAATGACGAGCAAGTCGTCACGAGGGGTGGTTGAGGATAAAAAAAGCTCGGTGACAGAGGTGTTGGTTGAGCCATAAAAACGTTGGTTGGAAGTGAGTAAAACTGAAGCTGTTTTGCTGTTCTTTTCGGGCTCTATTTTATATTTTCTAGCACCCACTTCACGAATTGCGTGGTAAAGGGCGGCAACTTCGCTGAAGAAAGTTCTGGTGCCTTCAATTTTGGTTCTGATTTTGGCCAATTTTGAAGCAGCCAAAGACGAATAAGATTGGGCAACGTGCCCTAAATTTTGCGCAAACTCAATATCAGCGGTTAAAGATTGAATTGAAGACATACCTTAAAGAATTTACAATTTACAATTTTTAATGAATTTTCAAACATTTAAACGTTTAAACATCTGCCATTCCTGCCACCTTTGTCATTCCCGCGCCCCCACTTGTCATTCCCGCGCCCCCACCTGTCATTCCCGCGCAGGCGGGAATCTATACTACATAGATATTTTTGGATCCCCATTTGCATGGGGACGACAAGTCGTTTTTGGATCCCTGCCTTCACGAGGACGACATCCCTTGAGTTCCCATTCTGGTGAGGATGACATTATTTGATCTTTGATTTTTCTAATGCTTTTGTTAAATCTTCAAGCGTTTCAAACTTTAAAACATCACCTGCCAGCTTCTGCAAAGCCTTATCTTTCCTGACCTTTTCAGGCAGCGTTTTTTTAAGTGTCGCCCAAAACTTCACATCTTTTGTTTTGCCCAAGTTTGTAAAGACCAAACCAAAAAGTATTGTTTGCACCTCTTCGGAGAGGCAGGTTCCTTCCTGGCGCAAAATCTCTTCTATGGCTTGTGATTGGGCAATGGCTGTTTGTGTTTCCTGGGGGAGAGTGGAGGCTAAATGACTTAATGTGGCAAGTTCTTTGGAGCGAGCCAAAATTGATTTGACGCGGTCTGATAACAAGTTTTGCAGATGCGTTTGGGTTTGGCGGCCAACACGGGTAACAGAGCGCGCAATGTCAATGGCCGGCCGTTGTCCCTGGTTTGAAAGATCGGCGCGAAAAAGAAGATGTCCGTCCGTTGTGGCCATGAGGTTGGTGGGAATAAAAGTTGTAAATTCTGACAAGTCAACCTCAATAACCGGCAGGACGGTAATTGAGCCTTTTGTAAAATTGCCGGCCCTTTCCAAAAGACGGGCATGCTGCCAGAAAGTGTCTCCCGGGTAGGCTTCGCGTCCTGGCTTTCTTCTGGCTAAAAGTGAAATTGCCCTGTAAGTTTTGGCATGCGTCCCCATGTCGTCTAATACAACCAAAACATCACGACCTTGCTCTTGAAAATACTCGGCAATTGAGAGAGCTGCATGGGGGGTCAAAAAAATAACTGGCACGGGTTCTGAGGAAGAAGTTGCTACAACTATTGTATTTTTCAGCGCCCCAAGTTTTTTTAAATTCTCAACAACGCCTTTTATCTGGACGATTGGTTGTCCTATGGCTGCCCAGATGCAAATAACGCCGGTATCTTTTTGGTTGGCAAAAATCTCGGCCAAAAAGACTGATTTACCGCTTCTGGGATCGCCTAAGACCAGCTCTCTTTGCCCTTTGCCCAGAGGCAAAAGACTGTCAACTGCCGCAAAGCCTGTAACCAACTGATCAGTAATTAAGCGTCTTTGATCTATCTTGGGAGGACTTTTTTCAAGCAGCATGGAAGTGGGCGAGTGCGCCGCAGATTTGCCATCTAGCGGGAGACCTAAAGGCGAGATAATACGGCCCAAAAGGCCTTCTGAAGCGGGCACGGAAAGCGGTTCGCCTGTCCTGAAAAAAACGTCTCCCGGGTAGGCGGGTGTGTTTTGATCAAACAGGAAGGCTTCGACCACTTCTCCGTCTAGTTTGCTGATCCAGGCATGTGCGCCTGTGGACTTGTTTTTGATAATTTCGTTTATAGAAATTTCAGGCAGGCCGTTAAGAGTAACCATGTAATCCCTAACAGACATTACCAGTCCAACCTCTTTTGATTTTTGTGACTGTTTATTCATTTTTTTAGCCTCAAAGCTTCACATCTGTTTAAATTTTTGGGCAAGTTTTATCCTGTTTTGGGAAAGAGACTCTTTGAGAGAATAATCGCGAAGTTGGTTTTTATAAACAATGGTTGTGCCGCCTAAAAGGGTGGGGTCAAGCTTTATATCCAGGATAAGTCCGGGGGTTTTCCTTTGCAGATTATCACGAATTTCTTTCGCAAATTCCCGGGAGGCTTCAAAGGGAAGAAAAAGCGTTAAGACGGGTGGTTTTTTAGTCTCTTTCATGGGAGGAACTTTTCCGCTCGGGCTTGGGCCAGGGCATCGCGCACTAAATCCTCGTGGTCTTTAAGCGTTAAGCGGCGCGTTAAAACTAAGGAGAGGGTTTTTTCCATGATTCCAACAATGTTCTCGTCAATCATTTCTATTTTTTCCTTTTTGTATTGGGCTAATTCCTGGTTAATACTTTGCATAGCCTCCTGTTTTATTTGGAAACTGTCTTTTTGAGACTTAGCCAGGGAGCTTTTTAACTCTTTTGACGTTTCTTCAATTAATTTTTCAACCTTTTTGTCAATCTCTTTTTCAAGGTCTGATAAATATTTTGCGTACTTTTCGTTTGCGGACTCGATAATTTTCTGGTTTTCGGCTTGTACAAGCTGCAAAACTTTGTTTTGAGATTTTAGTTTTTGCGCTTCTTGTGAGGTAGAGTTGGCGCGCCGCGTCTCGAGTATGAATTTAACTACAAGAATAGAATTAGCTACAGACAAAGCCACGGCCAGGAGGAGAAATGATGAGAGTAAAGTTAAGTCCATGTATTTTTGGATTCCCACCTTCGTGGGAATAACGCATACCCTTTTGTCATTCCTGCGTAGGCAGGAATCTATATAAGATTATTTATATAGATCCTCGATCAGGTTGAGGATGACATTTTTTGGATCCCGCTGAGCGGGGTGACATTTCATTTGTAACTACTTTGCGCGACAAAAGCAAGGTTAAAAACTGATAATGACGACGGCTGCCAAAATGCCAAATCCAACCGTTGTTGCAGTCATTATCAAATTAATTACAATGGACACATAAATTGTTCCTTTAGCCATAGGGTTTCGTCCGACAGATTCTATCCCTTTGACCACCGCTTTTGAAAAAGTCAAAAATGCCAGAACAAAAGCAGCTAGAGCAACGGCCCCCGCGGCAACGTATTGGATGCCTTTTAAAAACTTTTCCGGATTACGTTGGGTGCGGAATATTGATTCGTTAACATAGTTGAGAAGCCTTGCCGCGCCAACTGCTGTTGTGATTTCGGCATATTCAGGTTTAATTGAAACCAATATTTGGCCTGTGCCTTCTTTTAAGTTGCCCATGGAGACTCCCAAAACGTACCCTGATTTGGTTGCTTTTTGTCCTTTGCCGGGGTTTTTTGAGGAAGTGATAACATCGCCGTAAGAAATGGGGCCGTTATCGGCGGTTACGTTTACCATAGCAATACCGTCTTTGACAATAGGCCGGCCGTTAACTGTCCCTTGGACTTTGAAAAGAAGCGCGGGCTTGTTTTGCAGCGCTCCGAAAATTTCGTTGTCGTAAGGCTTGTCAGTGCGAACAAGTTTGCCGTCCCGCAAAGTTAGCATATCTCCAATTACAGCACTGGAGTCGTCAACAGGAAAGGCATAACCTACAGATTGAGCGGAAATTTTGGCAGGGTGGGCAAATACCAGGAAGGTCAGAGTGGCAAATGCTAAGGTGGTATTGACAAGGTGGAACCCTGTCAATGGGCAAGCGCGTCGCATATTTTCAGGTTACATCTTGTACAGGTATAAATCAAGAACACGCTACATTATTGACACGATCGTGTCAATAATGCTACTTTGGAATAATGAAAATTCGAAAGGGGAGCTTGAGTGAGTTTACACTTTTTGCCTTAGAAAAAGCAGTTGACGGATTAATTGATTTTAATCACTTTGTTAACAACTCCCATCTTTATGCCTACGGTGGATCAGGTTATCCTCGAAAGAAAACAAAATTAGTAGAGGCAATTAAGCGTATGAGAGAACGGGGACTGGTTGAGTTTGGAGATGCAAAGGCTGAGCAGATTGTTTTTAGGTTGACCAACTTGGGGGAAGATGCTTTGGGCGACCTATCGTCTTCGGAAGAGAAGTGGGACGGGAAGTGGAGACTAGTGATCTTTGATGTGCCGGAGGCAAAAAGGGGAGTAAGGGATTTATTTAGAAGAAGATTGAAGGACTGGGGGTTCAGAAGCTGGCAGAAGAGCGTTTGGGTTGGAAAGAAAAATGTGACAGAAAAATTAAGACGACTGATTACGAAGCTGGAAGTCGAAGATTGGGTGGCTGTGATTGAATCTGAAGATGCATACCTTGACGCAATGTTGAAACGATCGTGGGAATAATGAGGACGGTAACTTCATTTCTTCTATTCTTCCATTCTTCCCTTGGGGAATCTAAAAAGGTACAATTGGGCAAATGCGCGAACAACTAAGAAATGCTATTGCAAAGGTAGTTAAAGAATTAACCGGGCAGGACATTGAGCCAAAACTTGAACATCCTTCCGTGGAAGCTCATGGGGACTACAGCTCAAACATTGCGATGGCTGTATTTAAAAAAATGTCATCCCCGCGCAGGCGGGGAACCAGAAATATTGATATATTTGCTTTGCTCAGAAACGAATACGTTATAGATTCCGGGTCTGAGCCCGAAATGACAGAAGAAGGGGTTGATGGGACAGGTTTTACCTCACCTCTGAAGTTGGCAGAAAAGATAAAGGAAAAGTTGGAGAAGGACAAAACACTTGAAGGTCTGGTAGAAAAAATTGATGTTGTTGCTCCTGGCTTTATTAATTTTTGGCTTGCAAAAGAAATGTTGGTAGGGGGAATGGGGAAAGTCGGGGAATTGGGGGAATCTTATGGAAGCTCAGACGTCTTTGCCGGTCAAACTGTAATTGTTGATTATTCCGGCCCAAATATAGCCAAGCCTTTTGGAATCGGGCATCTTCGTTCAACAATTATTGGCCAGGCAATTTACAACCTTTACAAGTTTTTGGGGGCGCGTGTGATTGGCGATAACCATCTTGGGGATTGGGGAAGACAATTCGGAATGCTAATTGCAAAAATCATGAGCAAAGCTCCCACCAGAATGGTAAATCAAAATGCAAAAATTGAGAACTTGACCATCGAAGATTTAGAAAGAATGTATGTTGAATTTAATAAAGAGGCGGAGGAGAGGCCGGAACTTATGGACGGGGCGCGGGAGTGGTTTAAAAGGCTAGAGGAAGGTGACCCTGATGCCCGCGAGATTTGGCAAAAGGTCAAAGATATTTCCTTAACCGAGTTTAATCGCATTTACGATTTGCTGGGAGTAACGATTGATTATGCGTATGGTGAAAGTTTTTACGAAAAATTAATGCCCGAAGTAGTCGAAGAATGCAAAGTTCGGGGAATTGCCAAAGAAAGCGAGGGAGCTTTAATTGTGGAGTTTCCCTCGGCAAGCTCAGGACAAGTTCTGCCGCCGGCGATTTTGGTCAAGTCTGATGGCGCAACGAATTATTTTACCCGGGATTTAGCAACAGTTAAGTTTCGACTAAAAGAATGGGATCCTAGTTTGATCTTGTATGAGGTGGGGGCAGAACAGGCCCTGCATTTTCAGCAGCTTTTTGAGGCTGTTAGGTTGCTAGGGTGGGGGGATCCTTCGCCGAGCTCAGGACGAGTCGTTCCGACTCGGTTTGTGCATATAAAGCATGGTTTGTACCTGGCACCTTCCGGGAAGAAATTTTCGACCAGAAAGGGGGATACGGTACATTTGGAAGAGGTGCTTGAAGAAGCAATAGAAAGAGCACGCGCCTTGGCTGCTCGGGGTCCTGTCAAATCACCTGCTTCGGGTCCTGTCGGGAGCTCGTCCCACCCGACGTCCTCGGTCGCAGGCTCCCTGCGGTCACTCGGCGGGACTCCCTCCGCTCCCGCCACCCGTACACTTGGCACTTCCTACCCGTCGAACGATGTTGGAGTTGCTGTTGGGGTTGGTGCAGTAAAATACTTTGATCTGTCGCATCATCCTTCTTCCAACATAGTTTTTGACTGGGACAAAGTTATGGCCCTGGAAGGCAACTCCGCGCCATATTTGCAATACACATACGCTCGATGCAAGTCTGTCATTGCGAACGCAGTGAAGCAATCTCTAGAGATTGCCACGTCTGGCTCGATTTCGCTCACCATTCCTCGCGATGACGTAATGGGGTCGGAGGAACTTGCCGTTTTGCGCACTTTTTATAAATTCCCGGAAGTTGTTGAAGAAGCAGCCAAAACCCATTCTCCAAATCTTGTCTGCAATTTCTTGTTTGATTTAGCCCAAAAATATAACGCTTTTTACAATCAACACAGGATTTTGCCTCCCAACGTTGACCATGGCCACCAAAAAGCTGTCATCCCCGCGCAGGCGGAGAACTATAAAGATATCTGTATGGGTTCCCACTTTCGTGGGAATGACAAGTTTACATTTCGTCTTGTTCTTACCCAAGCGGTGGGGAATATTCTCAAAACAGGCCTGGGGTTGTTGGGGATTGAAGCGCCCCAGAAGATGTAACTTTCTACTTATGAAATTGAATAAATCTACATTATCAAACGGTATTACTCTCATTACTTCCTCTGTTCCTGGGGTGGAATCCTGTACGGTTCAAGTATTTGTTCGGGCGGGTTCCCGTGATGAAAATACCCGTGTGGCAGGTTTGGCTCATTTTTTAGAGCACATGGTTTTTAAGGGTACCAGCCGCTATCCTTCGGCGCAGGCTGTTTCAACTGCAGCGGATTCTATAGGCGCCGAAATTAACGCTTCAACCGACAAAGAAAGAACAGCCTACCACTTAAAAGTGACACAAAAACATGTAGAATTAGCATTTGATGTATTGTCTGATATGGTCTTTGAGCCGCTTTTGGAACCACAGGAAATTGAACGCGAAAAGGGGGTAATTATTCAGGAAATTGCGATGTATGAAGATTTGCCGCCACAAAAAGTTGCGACAAGTTTTGAAGAACTTCTATATGGCGATAAAACTTCCCTGGGGCACGATATTGCGGGCAAACCGGCCAATATCAAAAGAGTGACGAAAAACGATTTTGTGGAATTTAGAAAAAAGCTTTACCAGCCAAAGAATATGGTTATTTCTGTGGCGGGAAAGTTTGAGCAGAGGAAGATTGAGGAGTTGGCGGAAAAATGGTTCGGAGACCATGCCACCCTGAACGAGAAGGGTGTCATTCCTGCGCAGGCAGGAATCCATACCAGAAACGTATTTTTGGATCCCCATTTGCATGGGGACGACAAGTCGTTTTTGGATCCCCGCATTCGCGAGGATGACAGAGTGGTGAGGCAGAATGACAATGGTCGGGTTGCCCCAGACGTAAGGCTGGTCACCAAGCTCACAGAACAGGCCCACCTGGTTTTGGGGTTTTCCGGTAATCCCTTGGGACATAAAGACCGGTATATAGAAACGGTTTTGTCGGCGATTTTAGGCGGGGGGATGTCGTCCCGTCTCTTTAGCCAAGTCCGCGAAAAGCGTGGTCTAGCATATTATATACACACAAGTGTTCAACATTATACGGACGCGGGGTATTTGGCCGCCCGCGCGGGGGTGGAATTGGGGAAAGTTGACGAAGCGATAAAAGTGATTTTGGATGTCATCCTGAACGTTAGTGAGGGATCTCTCGCACATGCGAGGGATATGGCATCCGCCAGAGATTCTTCGCCTGCGGCTCAGAATGACAAGGTGACGGAGAAGGAGCTCTCAAAAGCCAAGGAATACGCCAAAGGTAGGTTTTTGTTAAGCCTTGAAGATACGGAAAACGTCTCGGATTTTTTTGGCGAGCATTATCTTTTGGAAGGCAGGTTGAGAACGGTTGAAGATGTTTTAAGTGGAATTGACAACGTAACTGCGGAAGATGTTTACCGCGTGGCAGGTAGTTTTTTCCAAGAAGATAGATTAAATTTGGCCATAGTTGGACCGTTTGACAATCCTGAGCGTTTTCGCAAGCTGCTCAGAAGTTGATTTTTATGGAGCGTACTTTTTTAGCAGTAAAGCCGGATGGGGTTAAAAGAGGCATGGTGGGAGAAATTCTCTCCCGTTTTGAAAAATTGGGTTTAAAAATTGTTGGGATGAAGATGGTTTGGGTTGATGAGGATCTGTTGCGCAAGCATTACGATAAAGATGAGGCCTGGTTTGAAAAAGTGGGAACGAGAAGCCTGGAGTTTTGGAAGGAGAATGGCAAAGATCCTAACGAAGATTTAGGCACCGACGACCCGATTAAATTGGGCAAAATGATCCACCAATGGCTTTTGGATTTTATGAAGTCAGGGCCGGTTGTGGCTATGGTTTTAGAAGGCCCGGGGTCAGTTGAAATTGTTAAAAAACATGTGGGACCAACCTATCCGATTGATGCTCCTCCGGGAACGATAAGAGGGGATTATACATATGATTCTCCAACTTTGTCGGCCTTTGGCAGGAGGGCAGTTTATAATCTTGTCCATTGTTCTGGAGTGCCCATTGAGGCAGAATTTGAGATTGGGTTATGGTTTAAAGAACATGAACTCTTTGAGTACCAAAAGTAGCTAGCACTTTTGTGTGGTAAAATGGCTTTATCGGGGTGTAGGTCATCGGTAGACCGCTCGCTTCGGGTGCGAGAAGTAGGTGGTTCAATTCCACCCACCCCGACCAATTCAGACATTTTTCAAATTCAGAGGCGTTTTGTTGCTCGCTCGCCCCGCCTTCGGCGGGTCTCGCTTCGCAAAAAGCCCTGTATTTCGGAATTAAATCGTACGGTCGGACGAATTCAAATTCAGTTTTTTGGGAAAGCAAACGGCGGTTCGTTCCAATTTTTTCCACCAACGATTTGATTTCATCAAATTCGTTGGACAAAGCCAGTTTTTCGGCGTGGTGAGCGGTTAAAATCCATTCGCGCAAAGGTTCGATCCAATTGTTTCCCTTTCGCCCAAAATCAGACTTCCTTCGCTGGAGGTCTGTTTTGGTGGTGATAAGTTCGTCCTTTTTGGCGAGATAAGTTTCTTTTTCAATGCTTCCGTCCAAAAAGGCGTTTACCAATCTATCGAGCTTTCCTTCTGTTTCTTTGATTTCCTTTTCCAGATTTTGGGCGAAAGATTGCGAAGACTGGATATTTTCTTTTTCCCACATTTCCACTTGCGCCAACATTTTTTCTTTCCAGTCTTCGCAAAGAGCGACTTTTGAGATTTCCTCTTTCAGCTGTTCGGTGAGCAGGTCCTCGCGCAGATAACTTTGCGAACACGAGCCAAGCCGTTTGGTGCAACGGTAGTATTTGTAAGTGCCGCCGTGTCCATGCGCGTATTGTGCGGTAATGGCCGCGCCGCACTCACCACAAGTGAGTAGTCCGGTGAATGGGAAGTTGTGCCGTTTCTTAGAATGGCGCGGCTTGGCTCGGTTCTTTAGCACCTCTTGCACTTTCTCAAAAGTCGCTCTGGAAACAATTGCCGGAAAACCGCCCTCGTAAGTTTCGCCGTTATGGACGATTAAGCCGAGATATACCTTGTTTGTAAGCATTCTTTGAAGTGTTGCCTTGCAAAGCGGTTTTCCGGTCCCGCTCACCACGCCCCAAAAACTCAGGCGTTCGCCTAAAGATAAAAGTGTATGACGGCCTTGCGCGTATTCCTCAAATGCTTTCTTTATCACTCGTACTTTTGTTGCGTCTGGCTCAATCGTTCTTGTTTTGGGATTATTCACATACCCGAACGGCGCAAGGCCGGGCCACTCTCCGCGCCTGAGTTTTTGGCGAATCCCGCGCTTTACGTTTTCCGACAAATTGTCGGAATAATATTTTGATTGGCCAAAGGCGACTTGAAGCATAAAAAGCCCTTGCGGAGTTGGCTCAAACCAAAATGTGGGGAAGCGCAAAGAAGCGATTTTAGTGGTGTCTATGGAGTAGATTATCAAACCGCCATCAACGCTATTGCGGGCGAGGCGATCCGGATGCCACGCGAGAAGTCCAACTGGAGCTTTACTCTCTTGCACCTTGCTCATCATCTCGTTAAACACTTCTCGCCCCGGCTTCTTTGCGCTTTTGCTTTCAATAAAAGTTTCGGCAATTTCAATGTTTTCCCGCTTGGCAAATTCCGCCAACTCCGCGAGCTGGGCTTCAATGCTCATCACTTGGCGTTCCTCGTCCTCGGTAGATTTTCTTGCGTAGAGAAAGTATTTTGTCATATTTTGTTGTTAGTCGCCTTTGGCGGTAAAGCGCGGGATTAAAAACTGGCTTCGCATTCCGCCGAAGGCGGAAAGGAAAAAATTGGATACAAAACATTTGTTTTGTTGCGGGCTTCGCCCGCCTGATTAAACGGCCAGAATTTTTTGCGAGCGGACGGCGGGACCAAAAAAAGAAACCCGAAAACAAAAGAGGAAAAAACGCTTGCCCCACCCTCCCGTGCGCGCGTTTTTGAAATTCTACTCCCTAATGTTGAAAAACTTTTGACCATCTTTAGTTTATTTGGTACTATTATATTGAGCATAAAGTTTACAGCAGGCAACAACCTTGATACCTATTTTAATAGTATTACCAAACTAGGCAAATGTCAAACAAGAAATTATCCACAATCGCAAAAAACATAAGACGATACAGAAAAGAGAAGAATCTCTCTCAAGACCGCCTATCAAAAGAGGCGGAAGTTGCTTATAATACAATTGTGAAAATAGAATCAGGGGAAAACCCCAATCCAACAGTAGATACACTTGAACGAATAGCCAAAGCCCTCGGTGTTTCTATTGAGAATTTATTTAGAAAATAATATGCCTGAAAATTTTAAACCATACAATTTAGAAAAAGCACAGAAAGAGGCCAATAGATTAAAAGATATTATTGGCCCTAAAGGCACTGGCGAGGATTATACCGCCGCCTATAATTTGGTTAAGAAAGAAAATTTTGGAAAAGCAAAACAAGAGGCAAAATCAAAATTAGAATCATTTCTTTCGCGAGTTGGTGGCGACTCGTATGATAGTAGATATGCCGAAGAATCATTGCGAAATGCTCGCTCGATTCAACAGAAATTCAATATTCCTGCCGGTGAGCTGGAAGCTGACCCTAAACTTCAAGAAGAAGCTAAAAAGGCAATGCTAAAAACATTGAGTTCAGCAGATTTAAAAGAAATGGAAGATATCGCGTCTAATCTTTCTGTTTCAGGTGAAGTTTACACTCAGCCTGAATTTCAAGAGGCAGCAAAAAAGGCGGTTATTTTAAAAATCGGAAATTATGTAAGCAGTTATTGCCCCGCGGATAAAGATTTGCGAAAAGCCTTGGATATCAAAAGAAAGTTTAACATCGATGATCAGTCCTTTGCGGAAACTTCTCATGTTTTAATATTGAATAATTTAAAATCCGGCAATGTTAATAATGTAGTTAAAATTCAAGAAGTATTTTCAATTTCTGACGAAAAGCTGTTGAGTCCGGAATATGTGGCTTTAGCAGAACAGGCGTTGCTCGCCAACTTTGAAAGAGGAAACAAAGATAGTATAGAAAAAATAAAGGAAAAGTTTTTGCCTGATTTAGATATAACGGAATTCGTCAAAACCCAATACACAGGTTATATAAATGAGAGGAAATGGGACTTGGTTATTAAATTAAAATCTCATTTTTCCGAATGTGAACCAATTTTCCAAGAATTTTTTGCCGAGCAAAAAGAGATAACAAAAAATAATGAACTGCCCTTTGCAGAACGACGGAAGGCTTTTGATATTTTGGCGGGTTTGACAAAAAATGGCGAAGCAAGCGTCGGTCAGGAATTTTCGGAAATTATTTCAGCAAGAGCAAAACAAAAAGAAATCGCCGATTCAAAATGGGGACTCGATCCGCTTCAAGAAGGTGCGTTTTATACGCTTATGCGATTGGATAATTCCGATTCAAACCGCGCGCTTTTCGGCTTAGTATTTAATGAAAATATCGATTCTACGATCAAATATGCCGTTTTGAAAAAATTATTGCGAAACGACAGCGGCTTTCTAAATAGTCAACTTAAGGAAAATCTCCATGCGTGGCTTTATTCTACTTCGCCAAAACAAGCCGATTGGCATGATATGCAGTTTATTGGAGAAATTCAAAAAATTCCCAGTAAAGAGTTGAGAGATAAATCCCTTAAATCCCTATCAATTTTAAAAGGTTTTGATCTCTCTATTTTTCCGTTATACAAAACATGGAGCGAAAAATACAGCAATATTCCTCAAAATGTTTTTCTGCAAGTATTGGAACTGGATTGGGCTTGCGAAAGCGAAGGACTATTAGATAAATTTCAAAAACTTTTTTCCAATATACGAAAAGAAAGTAGCAAGAAAGACAGCCTGCTTTATGGAATAACAAATGTTTTGGAAACTGATACTCAAATCCTAAAATTGTTAGGCGAAAAATTAGCAACTATTGATTTTGGCTCCAAACAAGATGCGGATTCCTTGTCCGAATTGCTAAGAAGGATTGTTTTTTTGAATAGAATTGAAAAAATAAAAAGCTATCAGTCTGATGATGATCAGTATGACCGTGATGAAGATTACGAAGAACAGTCGCGGGGAAAACAATTACCGCCTGAAATTTCAGAAATATTTTCCAAAGAAGCAAAAAATTTAAATGAGTTGGTTTCTCTAGTCAAAGAAGTAGCAACTAGAAAATTCCAAGAAATTCTGCCTAACGAGAATATTACCGCTGAAAAAATCGAGGCGATTGGAAAAGAATGGGGTGATCTGGAACCAATTTGTACTTATCTTGGACGATTCCCTTCGCTTAAAGAATATGTCGCTGAAATAGTAGCAAATATTGACACAGTAGGAGGCTGGAAAAATTGGCGTTATGACTTAAAGAACGAGGGGGTTAAAAATCAAGTAGGTCATTTGTCCGAAGAACAACTTGAAATATGGAGGGGCGATTATTTTTCAGAGATTGGCGATATTATGGTTGCCGAAACAGGTTCGGACAAACCAAAGCAGATTCAGCATATTTTACAAGAAGCGGTTTTACAACACAGGCATATTTTTAACCCGGAAATGGGGCAAAACAAAAATGAATTTATTTCAAAAACGCTTGAAGCGATATTCACTGAAATGGCAAAAACACCGGATAGGCAATCAGAAATAATTGATAGTGAAATAAAAAACATTTCTTCTGACGCGAGAAGCATTGACGCCATAATAAATTTCAACAACTTGTCGCGAGTTAGGCAAGGAATTGAATTGATTTTGTCAGCAAGTGCCGAAATCACGCCGTCATCAAAAATAAAAAATACTGTTGGCTTTATTTCCGCTTATTTACCCGCAGAATTAAGAAAAGTATTAGAAAGTAATTACTCAAGACTGGAAGATCAGAAAAAAATGACTGCTGATGAACTTTTTACTTCAGAAATGAGACAGGCAATCGAGCAAAAAACAAGGGAAGTAGAAGAAAATTATCAAAACGCACTAAATTCCGATATCTGGGGGGAATACCAACTTGATAAAAACAATGCTAAAAATCTGGAACAATTTTATCAAAAAAGGCAAGAACTAAAATCCACTATTGATTTATTACGCCTGCTGGATTTATCAAATAAGTTGATAGCCACCAATAGAATGGCTGAGAAGGAAGGCAAAAAAGGTGGAGAAACAATAACAAGCGTTTTGGAAAGGCTCAAAAAATATTTCAAAGACAGCCCGTTAGTCCAAGATATCAGCAATGTTGAATTTATCTTGAAGGAGAAAATTGATTTTGGAGAAAAAAGGAGGCTTGCAATGATTTTTACGGATAACGCTCAAATGTTGTGGCAAGCCGGTAAATATCCACTTGGCAATAGCTCTTGCCAGCATTATGCCGAAGGAAGTTATGCCAATCAGTTAATGGGATATGTTGGGGATCCTAATTGTAAAGTCGCGTATCTTGTTGATTTAAACAGATTGTCGCAAGATATTAGAGACGAAATCGAAGAAAGAGGCATTGAGGAAGCCAAAGATAGAATTCCTAAACAGGATTTGTTAAATGCAAGCCTTGCCCGATCTATAATTAAAATGACAAAAGATCGAAAAGAAGAACCAGTTATTTTATTAGAACCAACCTACACCGTTGTATACAAAGGCGATACAAGTATGGACAGATATTTTAATCTTTTTGTTGATTTAATAGTTGCCGAACCGATGAAGGCGAAGATGGCTAGAGGCGGTGGCAATGATTCAGTTATAAAAGGTCGTAGTTTAAGCCCGGAAGGACAATATGAAGATTTGGATTTAAATGGTGTGAAATTTATCCATAAACTAAGCAAGTCGACAAAAGAGGAAATGGAAGTTATGGAAAGAATAAGAAGTTCGAGGTAATATTATTCTAGACCCACCTACCACCCATTTTGAGGTCCCGCCGTCCGCTCGCAAAAAATTCTGGCCGTCCCCGCCGCCGTTAAAACTTTGGCGGGCAGGCATTCAGGCGGGCGAAAAGGAAGGGGGTTGGGGGGAAGGAATTTTCGCCCGCCTGCTCACCGCGCCGAAGGCGCGGCTGGGGTGGGAGCGGCTCCGTACTCTTGCTCCGTCAAGAGGAGCCGCGGGGCGGGTCAGTTTCGTTCAAAGTAGGTTCGCACTGCGTTCAGTAATTGCGACAATTAAATTTGCCGCTGTAGCTCAAAGGATAGAGCAGACCCGTCCTAAGGGTAAGGTTGAGGGTTCGACTCCTTCCAGCGGCGCAAGCTACTTGAGACTAATGGCATAGAGGTTGCCAATGATGTCTTGACCGGCACCCAAATTCGTTAAAATCAAAAGCCTGGATGAGTTGGGGAAGGGCACAGCGTAGGGATAAGAATAAGGGCCGGCATAAATTGTTTGCTGGTTTGTGCCATCATAATCCATGATGGCTATTTTGTTATTTTCAGCTAGTATGAGATGGTTTGATGTGGGGAACCAACGAATAAAAGCGGACGGTTTTCGGTTTATGGGTACTCGGTTTTTCGGTTGATCTGATGTCGTGGCTGCGGCGGAGACGGAGGCTTCTTTGATCAAGTTGACTTCGGGTGCAACCGTGCCGCTATATATGAGGAAGCTTCTATCCTCTTTTAGATCATAAACGTAAGTGTTGCCTTTTTTAATATTACGTTCTTCTTTTTGCGTTGAGGATCCGGGAAGAGGAGAAACGAGCCCGTTGGGGATTGTGGCATCGTTTGATGCAGTGTAAAGTACTTTGTTACCGTCAGGAGAGAAAGAAAGAAGAGCGTCTTTTAAAACTTGGGCAAGTGGGGGGGGAAGATCGCGCATGTTTTCATCCGTTTTTTTACCCAGGTCCTGCTGCCACTTAATAAGGGTTGCTGAGAGTTTTTCGGGCGTCAATGGAATCAGGGAAATAAGGAAAGTTTGGGAAGAGATATCCAGAACGTAGTAGTTTGTATCCTTTTTGATGAGTATCTGCCTTGAGTCCGGCGACCATTGCCAGTCGAGCTCTGCGGGATCAAGATCAGATATTTTTCTGGGCTCTCGAGAAAAGCCAATTGGCAGATCGGCTAAGTCCATCACCCAAATACCAACTTTATCAGGATCAGTTTTGTCGCTATCCGGGATGCCGTACACAAGTTTGGTTTTATCGGGAGAAAGGATGGGTTTTGTCGCGCCTGTAAAGGTTAAAGATGAAAGGGAAGGTGCGGCGGGGAAAAGATAGGCGTCAATTTTGGTTACTTCCTCCTTTTTGATAATTACGTGTTTTTGCCAAACCAAATAGCCATCCTTTTTAAGCTGAATATCGTATGAGTCGGGCGGCAGGGAAATAGTTGCGTTAGTTGCCGATTCCAGCTTGCCGTTTATTAAAACCTGGGCGCCGTTGGGGACTGAGGTAACGACAAAAAGTCCGCGCGGGCGCAAATTTAATGTCTGAGAATCAAAGCGATAGCCGCGGGCGATTAAAGAAACAAGGTAGCCGGCGCCGACAACGAACGCGATGGTGATTAATAAGATAAGAATGCGGAGCTTAATCATGATTCTGTAGAAAGTATACCATTTTTAGCGTTGTGGTAGTTTGCCAGAATGCTATACTGCCTGAGGTAAGGGTTGGCTAAAATAATGTGTCTAAATATATAAATAAGAGTCAGAAGTAATAAATTCCAAGAAACAAACAAATTTCAAATATACAAATTCCAAACAGTTTGTAATTTTTTTAGATTTGGTGCTTGTTTGTATCTTGGTGCTTGAGATTTGTGATTTTAATATGTTAAGTCAACGAATAGCGATAGATTTGGGTACCGCAAATACATTAGTTTGGGTAGCGGGGCAAGGATTGGCTGCTAACGAACCAACGGTTGTTGCTGTTTCTATTGAAGAAAATAGAGTAATTGCTGTTGGCAATGAAGCCAAGCGGATGCTTGGTCGAACACCTGAGAACTTGACCGCTTTGCGGCCGATGAGGGATGGAGTTATCGCCGATTATCAAGTAACCGAGGCAATGCTGAGGTATTTTATTGCCAAGGTATCTCCGCGGTTTTCTTTTTTGCGGCCGGAGGTTATGGTTTGCGTGCCAGCCGGCTGTACGCAAGTGGAGCGCCGCGCGGCCTTAGACGCCACGCTTTCAGCCGGTGCCCGAACTGCTTATTTGATTGATGAGCCGCTGGCTGCCGCCATTGGGGCCAAAATTCCGGTCACCGCCGCTTCGGGGCATATGATTTTGGACATAGGAGGAGGTTCGGCAGAAGCGGCAGTTATTTGTTTGGGCGGTGTTGTTATTCACAAATCTGTAAGGGTAGGGGGTAACAAAATAGATGAATCTATAGCAAACCATGTCCGTAAGAAACATAACTTGATAATTGGCGATCAGACGGCAGAGTTGGTTAAGATAAGAATTGGATCGGCTACAAAGTCGCCAGATGGCTCTTCGACAATGGAAGTTTCTGGGCGAGATCAGGTTTTGGGCTTGCCCAGAACGATTAATTTGACAGCAGCAGAAGTTACCGAGGCAATAAGGCCGACGTTATTGCAGATTATTGGTGCGGTTAAGGGGGTTTTGGAAGATACTCCGCCGGAATTGGCATCAGACATCATTGAACGCGGCATAACCATGTCAGGCGGAACAAGTATGCTTAACAATTTTGACCGATTAATGGTTGAAGAAACAGGAGTTCCAGCCCACATGGCAGAAGATCCATTGTTGTGTGTGGTCAAAGGGACAGGTGCGGCATTAGAGAATTTAGACCTATACAAACGAAGCATTGCTAAACGCTAAAGCTGGTTTCCGTGTTGTCATTCCTGCGAAAGCAGGAATCTATATTGTTAAAACAGACTACAACTAGCTTATTACACCATCAATCCATACCACGTTGATCCTAAGAAACCCGTTTACACAAGAATTATGCCTTTTTCGAGGCTAGATTTTAATTTCCGCATAATTGTAAGTGAATTATAGTACTTAACTTGAACCTAATATTGGATTTCCGCACAGCCGAAGGTTGGAAGAAAACCGTTTCGAAGTATTACCGCAACAACCTAGCAAGGAGGCTATATTTACCGCAAGAGTATGTTTGCGGCGAATTTTAACCCCGATTGTGTAAAAGCTGGTGGAAAGTTGCAGCTATTACTTAAATAACGCTGTTATAGCGAAGGAATCGTATCCCGTAGTAGGATGGCAGTATTGGCACTTTTTTCAACAGCAAAAAAGGAGTTGTGTAGGATTTTACAGCATTAAGTCAAGAAAAGCACGAAAATTGGGCACAAAAATTCTTCCGGGCAAAAGAATAAACAAGTTTGTTACTAATGTAATAAATGATTGTCATTGCGAGACACTGCTTATAACGGGGCGAAGCAATCTTTATACCAAGAGATCGCCACGTCTGATTCGGCTACGCTCACCATTCCTCGCGATGACGCTGCCCGGATTTTGCATTCTGTGGTTGGGTAGATCCCCACTCGTGAGTGGGGATCTGGGTAGTGGGATATTCTGCACGATATAGACTTCTATGTAGTAGCGGATTTCAATCCGCGCAGAATGAATTCTGCTACTACAACAGAATAGTAGATTTGTCAGTTCGAGTAAGACACGATAAGGGAGACACGTAAGGTGGTCAGTCTAAAATTTTCATGAGTGGTGTCCGACAACGTCTCAGCAGACAAGCTGATAATACTTTACGAATAGCTAAGCCTACCAAAAGCAACCGCGAATAATTCGCGTATCTTTCGTGTCTTGTAGGAATAACAAGTGGTTGAGCTAGTTTGTGTGTAGATAAATATAGTAGTTAGGTATGTCTTAAGATCAAATTCTTGAGGTGTATATGTATACAAAAACAAAAGATATAAAAACATACAAAAATGATTACCCGACTTGTAATAACTAGGCTCCACTACGGTAGGGGAGAGCAGTATTTATAGTAGGCAAAGACCTATAGAAAATGTACAAAGGTCTACACAAAAGATCCAAAACCTACAAAATTTTGCACTTTTCTTACAGTTGCCTTACCATTGGTTAACAGAAAGGTCAGAGAAATCATGCGTAAATCCCCACTAACGGTTATTAACGGTCAAAAAACTATCTATAAAAATTCTATAAAAGGCCGTAAAGTCGTGCCAATATTGGATATTCCAGTGGATAGCACTCGCAAGGATGAAGTGCTAAGTGATATCTTACGTTTCTTAAGTTCTGAGGCTGGAGAGAAGTTGTTTATTGTTACTCCAAATCCTGAGATTCTGGTGGCTGGCGCACAAGACTCTTACTTTGCCAGTATACTGCAGCGCGCAAGCCTTTCTCTACCGGATGGGATAGGCGTGATTCTGGCACAAAAATATATTTCCGCACCAATAAGCGATATTCGCGGCTTAAAATTTGTTGACATGTTAAAAACAGGCCTGGGGATTGTCTTTTCTGTATTTTTTAACCGCAAGTGGTTGTTTAGCGCAGGTGAGGTTGTTGCCGGGAGAGTGGTTTTTGAAGAGCTTGTGGCTATTGCAGCGCAAAAAGGGTGGCGGGTGTGCCTCTTGGGTGGAAAGCCGGGAGTGGCAAGCGCTGCATCGCGGCAGCTGACTTCCAGTTTCCATTTTCCAGTTTCCAGTCAATTCAAAATTATAGATGAAAACGGGCCGTGGCTAAACAGGAAGGGGGAGCCGGCAGACAATGCCCAGGCGAAAATTGAGCAGGAATGCATAGTGCGGATCAATAAATTTAAACCACATCTTTTGTTTGTTGCCTTTGGGCACCCGAAGCAGGAGTTTTGGGTTCATAGGCACCTTAGCAGTCTTAATGTGCGAGTGGCAATGGTTGTCGGGGGAGCTTTTGATTATACGGCGGGTATTGTACCCCGTGTGCCCCAAGGGGTAAGTGTTGCAGGATTTGAGTGGCTTTGGCGGCTTGTTACCCAGCGTGGGCGTGTTAGAAGGGTAGCCACAGCTCTTTTTGTTTTCCCCTGGTTAGTTCTTCTCTCCAAACTGCGCCAAAAGACCAATTGAACTCACCTCAATGGCCTTTTCCTTTTTTCGTCTTGACGTCTCAATTTTCACACGCTATCCTTGATTGTAGACCCGCGATCGCGGATTTATAGTCAAGGCTAAACAGAAAAATGGGCAAAATACTAAGGTTAAAAGATTACGTATTGCTAGGAGCTGCTCTGAGCGGGGGAGCTCTGGAAGAATTTCGGTTGTTGGGTGGCTTAATTCCTACCATAATGGAAACACAGTATGGTTTCGTGCCAGCAAGATATAAAAGGCAAAGCTACGTTTCCACTGTTTCTCGACTCTTATCAACTGGCAATATTAGCCGAGTCACAGACTCAAAAGGTCGGGTACATCTTGAGCTTACGAATCAAGGGAGCGGAGAGGTAAAGCGGACTTTCCCGCTTCTGGCTGCGGCAGGCAGAAAGTGGGATGGCAATTTTATGATGGTCATATTTGACGTGCCCGAAACGCATAAAAAAGTCCGAGATCGTTTGCGCGCTAAACTCACGGAGTTGGGGTTTGGCATGCTTCAAAAGTCGATCTGGATTAGCCCTTACCATTTTGAGGAGGATATTCGCGAATTTTTCAGAGCCCAAGGTTTGGATGATGTAGTTTATGTTTTGGCTGCCAAAAAACTTTGGGAAAAGGATTTTAAAAGGCTTGCTTTGAAGGTTTGGAAACTTGATAAGCTTAACTCACGTTATCTGGAGGTTATATCAAAGTTAAGAGAAGGGGAACGTGCGCGGGGCAATAAGCATTATAAGGAAGCCTATGGTTTGTTCATGCAAACGCTAGCGGGCGATCCGCTGCTTCCCCAGGAATTTTTGCCTTCCGATTGGACACGTGTTCCTGCACTTAAACTTCTCAACACCATTTGATTTTTGTCAGTCTTTTTTACGATTAGCCTTGACTATAAATCCGCGATCGCGGGAAAACAGTCAAGGCTGAATAGAGTGAGGAAAAACGAGGGGAGGAAAAATGAGTGAAGGGAAAAGTTGTAGGCACGATACACACATTTATTGTTATCGGTTGTGGATAAGTTTGATTATGGGGTAATTACAATCCTGGCCCTTTAAATGCCCTGCAAGCCCTGTCAAAAACTCTAAGAGCTGTTGTTGGGCTGTTCACTAATCATATTTTGGTTAATCATCAAAAAGCAGAAAACCATGATTTTAGGTGTGGATGAATGCTTTTCTTCTGCCAAAAGCACGGTCAGCTAAAAACAGCTTCTTGATGTAAAGCTGTGTACTTGAGAAAATGCCACAATGCGAGAAGTGGTGCTTTATACAAGCATGAGTACCAGAATACCTGCAAAAACAAAATGATGAGTAAAAATAGTGTTCGTGTGCTATTTTCGCATAAGTTCGTCGTTTCACTTGAGCTCAGGGTGGCTTTGGATTGGGTAAAATTCGGTTTACGGACGTTGGCTACTGCTGAGATTAATGTGAGCACCAATATTGCGCAATAAGTGCAAATGATCTTTTAAGTGGTGCACAATTAGTGTGGACTTCTTAAGCTAGAATAGCGGCAAGAGTTTGCATAACACCCCTATCCCGAAGAATTTGTCCATGCCCTGTAAAAATTTCGGTGACGCTATTGCCAAAAGGAAAATGTCCCAATTGCCAAAGGGATTGTACCGAGCCGTCAAGAAGCGCAACTCCTTTCCTTACAAACCAATCATCTTCATTTGCAAAAGTAAACAAGCGCACACCGTTTTCTGTTAACCTAATTGCCTGCATTTCCACTTCCCGGACAGTGTTTGGATTATCTCCTAAGGCAACAAGATATTCTCCGCAATCTTTCCCAAGCGAGCCTGCAATGACGTCTGCGTACTCGTTCCACAAAGTGCGATCAAGACCTTTAAGCGGACTATCAAGAGTGATAACAGTTTCAACCGCATCCATGTGTTGTTGAGCAAGGTGGAAGGCCATGTAACCGCCCAAGCTATGACCGACTAAAATAAATTTTGTGCGAGGAAACAGCATTTTGTATCGTGTCAACAGCCAGTCAAACCTTGGAGAATTCTCCGGAGGATAACGTTTAGTATGTTCTTCGTCATACTTCCGAGGAACAATTTGATGGGTGTAAGGATCAACCTCAACGTTATATGTGCCATTGAGATATTGGGTATATTTCCAGCCTTTGACGACCAGGTAAGACATTAACTTATCCCAAGTGCCCGCATGTTTTTCGCTATTCGTGTCATATCCGCTGATAAATAAAATCATTCTTCCACCGTCTTGTTGGGCTGTCTTATACATGCCGTCATAATCCTGGAAAAATTCTTTTCCTTCGTGAGATTCATCGCCCACTTCAACCGATTGAAGTGCCCACTCAGAAACAACATGCTTCCTTCTGTCGAAGCGCAAGTTGGCTATAAATTTATCCGGGTTGCTTATTAGGTAACGCTTGTTGTTGCGAAGATACCACCAGGTTTTTCCGTCCGCGGTAACCATATCTCCCAAGACAAATCCAAGAGTTTCGCCTTGGGGCAAAGATTCTAAGATGTGACGTGGTATATTAATTGTTTTATCCGGAGTATCAATTTGCAGTAATTGGGCTGTTCCCTGGCCTGCCAATTGGTACAGTTTCCCATTTTTGGGCAAATAGACAATGTCCTTTGGCGTTCGAATTGCTGCTTGTTGTTGCAATACGAATAGCTGTGTATCGCTGTAACCTGCGGCCACGGAGGTAACGTTAGTAGTTTTTAATACGTCGCCAGTTTCTAGGGAAATTGCATAAAGAGTTGGATTTTCAACCCCTAGAGAAACCCCACTGATCCAATCTGAATTAGTAAAAAGAGGTGGATCCGGGAAAGTGTATCGGCTGAATAATCTTATATCGTCGCCAAGCTTTATCCTTTTTTGCTCTTCTATCTGGCCTGTCTCGGCGTTGACCACACTGCTTGCGGCCATATCCTGTCGACTCATGTTGTTACCCACGACTTCGTGTGTAACCATGCGAAACCTGGTGTTATCGAGAAATAAAACCTCGGCTCCTTGATAAAAGTTGCTTAAGTTTGCAAGCGTTCCTTTTCTGCCCGTAGTTGTATCAAAAATCGCAACTCTGGTAGGAACGTCAGACTCGAGGTAAACGAAAAATCTATTGTCGGGCGAAAAGCCAAAAGGTGTAGATCCGGTCCCCACGACCTGCAATTGGTTAGCTTCTATATTGGTTATGCAAAGTAAGTTTTTGTCTCTTCCGTCTGTTGTAACAAAAGCTACGCGAGAACTGTCCGGTGACCATGTGTCAAAAGGAGATCCTGTCATAGGTTGTCTCCACCGGGTGACGTTTGTTGTCTGGAGGTCAAAAAGCATTCGCCATTCGGTTTTTGCTTCAAGCATCCACCTGCCGTTTGGCGAGAAGGTAACTGTGCCGCCTGAATAGTACTCGCCCCAGTATTGCTTTTTCTCAGGTAGAAAAAACAGTTTCCAGACAGGTTCTCTAGATGTTCCGTGGGTAACATTTACCCATTGGCTGTCTGGTGACCACCGAATATATGCTGTTTCGTCGCTGCCTGTGCTTTCGAAAATTTTTTCAGGGGGTACGTTTGGGTTGGCAAGATTTGCCAGAAAAAGAGACGAGCGTCTCACCCTGGGCTCTGCACACCACAACGCTGCTGTTTCCCCATTTGGTGAAATTTTGGGAACGCCAAAAATATCTCCAACGGGAAGTTGGAGTTGCCTTTCAACGCCTGTAAAAAGATTGGAAACAACAACCTTACCGCGCGAGTCGAGTGAGACCTGTTGGCCTAACAAAAATGGATTTGATGGGGTTTCACTTTGTTCAGTTAAAGTGGCAAAATCGGGACGAAATTGGGGCAAAAGGACAAGCCCGGAAGCTTTATTAATAAGACCTCTGCGAGTAAGTTCGGATTGGGCAGGCATGGTGCGTATTTAGAAGTGGAAAGCGAACAATCTGCCGTCGTTTGTTTCAACATAGATAGAACCCTCTTTGTATCGAACATGCTTAGGCGGTGCTCCTGTGAATCCAACAAGCTGAGTTTGCTTTCCTGTAGTGGCGTCAATTTTTATAATAGATTCACCGATTACTATTAGTGAGTTGTCTTCTGGGAACGGAATAATTTCGAGAGGATCACGTCTGCCAGAATCCCATACCCAAACATAACTGGAGCGATTTTTTTCGGGAGCAAGACCGAAGATTTTTAGGGATCCGTCGGCTTGCACTCCTAGTTTTTTGTTACAACTTGTAGCAATGACGATGTTGTTGATTTTGTCGACCAATTCCAATAGTGGAACATTCACGAGTTCGGTATAGGTGGTAAAAGTTGTTAATGGTTCCCAACGGTAGACGCTTGCCTCCTTTCTGAGCGGCAGGCTACCTTCTCTGGTGGGGCGCTCCAGGTATGGGAAAGTGGTAAATGAAGAATCTGTGTAAATTAAGACTCCAATATCTTCTTTCGTGCTAAAGACGGTTCTGGAGGAGACCACCGTAAAGTTTTCAACCTCGCTCATACTGTATCTTGGCGGGGTGTAGTCAAGAAACATAAAGAAATGTCCGTAGGAGCCGCTGGGTGGTTTTGAACCCAAAGGGACTTCAGCCAAAATAATGTAACCCTTGCTATCGGGTGAGCTGCCGTAGGAGGGGGGATGAGAAAATATGTGAACAGTATCAAGACCTTTACAGAAGTCTAGGCAGGTTGTTATTTGGCGGTCCAAAGTTTGATCATAATATCCTGACCGAAGCTGCACTGTTGTAACTTGTTTGCTCTGCCCAAGATCCCAGATGTAGACGCTTGATTCTATTGCTTTATATTGATCCGGTTCGGAGTTTTTGACTGTGACCAGTATGTTATCGTGTATTTCCCATACCCATCGGTTGCTTTTGGAAGCAGGGAGTTTACCTAGTTCCTCTCCTGATTTTTCGTCGAGCATGTAAATAAACCCCTCGGACCCCGCAATGACTTTACCATCCACTGCCTCAAGGAAATCGAAATGGTCTTTACTATCAGAACCCCAAAGTTTTTCTCCGGTCTGTTTGCCATAAACGGAAAAACCATCCTTTGTGCCCATGATTGTTTCCTTGTGGGGAACAATTAATGAAGTGGAAGTCAGAACTAACCCTCCAGGATATAAATTCTTAAGTCTTTCTTGGGGAAGGTTGGGTATAGGGGGTGGAATTTTCTTAACCTCTCTAAAATTATTTGCAGCCCTAAGGATAATGTTGCTTTGGTTATCAATTGTGATCACGCGACTTTCGTCTGCGGCAGCAAGAACGCATGTCTCTGGAGATTTCCAAAGCTGTTTTCTGGTTTTTGCTTCCATGGCGATTGCGTATCCGTCTTTGTCGTTGTAGAAAACCGTGTTGCCGCTGATCAGAGCAGGCCTGACCGTATCTTTTTGAATAACCCAACTTTTTCCGGAGGTCTCACTGTTTAAGCTGGGAATAATTATCTCCGGGGTTGGCGAGGCTGAGGGTTTGGGAGTAGGAACTCCAGCCTTTTCTGGGTTGCTACATGCCATAGAAGCCACTCCGGCAGAGAGTGGTACAGCCAACAAAGTTCGCCTGCTTAGCCTAAGTTCCGCAAGAGCCGGCACATTTATTTCTAGTCTTGGCTATAGTATTTGTCAATAGACAATTCTTACAATTTTTATACACGTTTGCCCCTTGACAGGGTTCGTGGGGGTCTGATATGTTTCTTTATAGAAATTATTACAAATGGCACCCAGAGCTCGCATAGCTTTAAAAATTGATGAACTGCCAGATCTCCTCACTGTTCGAGAGGTGGCAGAAGTTTTACGTGTCTCGCCCTTAACGATCAAGCGCTGGGGCAAAAAGGGCAAACTTCCCGCGATCCGCATCAACTCCCGCGGAGACCGTCGTTATAAAAAAGAAGCCGTCCTTTGGCTTCTGGGCATACAACCTAAAGATATGGAGTAACAGCTTCCGAAGTGGTAAAATCTCTCCTGCGTATGAAAAAGATCACCTTTTCTATTGGAGCTTGTTTTGTTCTTCTTTTTGTTTTTGTGTTTTTTGCCCGAAGCGCACTTGCCGCGCCGTCTGTTGACGCGGTTTTTTCTCCTCCCACTTTGGATGTGTTAGAGATGCGGGAGGCTTTAAAGGAGCAAGTTTTGGGAGCTGCTTACGCCAGCCCTGTAAAGTACGCTATCAGGAACGCGATTTACTCGGGCGTTTCGATTGAAACAATTGTTTTGCTTTTACTGCTGCCTGTGGTCACTACCTTTATTGCCGGCGCCCGCCATTTAGTTGGTTTGCGGGGTTTTGGAATTTTTTTCCCGGCTGCTTTAGGAGTAGTTTTTGCGGCTATTGGCCCGGTTGTGGGGATTGCCTTGTTTTTGCTCATCGTCTTAATCTCAACAATTGTTCGGATAGGTCTTCGCAAAATTAAAGCCAAGCTTGCTTATTTACCCCGCATGAGCCTGATTTTATGGCTTGTTTCTTTGTCAGTTTTGGTTGTGCTTTTTGCGTCCCCTTATGTTTCCGGTTTGGATTTTGCCAACATCTCAATTTTCCCATTGTTAATAATGGTTTTGCTGGTTGAAGAATTTACACGCGTGCAGTTGGGGAAAAATGTTGAATTTGCCGCCTCTTTAACTTTTGAAACTTTGATTTTGGCGGTTTTGGCGTTTGTTATTTTGTCGTACAAACCACTCCAGCTTTTCGCGCTTTTGCATCCGGAACTGGTTTTAGTTACAGCACTCCTGTTTGATCTTTTCCTCGGCCGCTATATGGGCTTGAGATTATTAGAAATGTGGAGATTCCGGACCTTGCTGCGTAAGTAGTTTTTAATTTTCAAATTAGCATGAAATTTTCTTCAATCCTTGGTCTTAACGCCCGCAATGGTCTTTTTGCCAACACTTCCGCTCGTGGGCGGCGAATTGCGCGTTCAAAAATTATAACTAAAAGAATTTTGGGCAGAAGCGGAATCCCCACCCCTGAACTTTATAAAGTTTTTAGAAAAAATGAAGATATTGTCAATTTTGATTGGAGCAATATTCCTTCCTCTTTTGCTCTAAAACCCAGCAAAAGTTCATATGGCGACGGAATAATTGTTATTCGCAAAAAATCTTCTGACGGAAAAGCCTGGATTACCACGCAAAGGAAAAAACTCTATGCTGAAGATTTTAACTTGCATATTTTGGATATTTTGGAAGGCGCTTATTCTATTGGAAGTGTTCCTGATGTTGCTTTTTGCGAAGAATATGTGGGAAGACACAAAGTTTTTCGCCGGTTTGCGTATCGGGGAACGCCGGATGTCCGAATTATGGTTTTTAACAAAGTGCCGGTGATGGCAATGCTCAGGCTTCCGACTCACGAGTCGGGCGGCAAAGCCAATCTTCACAAAGGCGCAATTGGAGTGGGCATTGATTTAGAAACGGGAATAACTACCGAGGCGGTTTACCATGGGGAATTAATTGTCTACAAACCTGGTACGCAGAGTAAACTTGCGGGTTTGAAAATTCCATATTGGAATCACATTTTGGAAATTGCAGTTAAAGCTCAAATGGTTTCGGAGTTAAATTTAGTTGGAGTAGATATTGTTTTGTCACCTGAGCGCGGGCCTTTGGTTTTGGAAATAAATTCTCAACCGGGTTTGCAAATTCAACTGGCTAATCTTTCGGGTTTGAGAAAACGTTTGGAAAAGGTTGAGGATTTGCATATTCACGACGCGGAGCATGGGATAAAGGTGGCCAAAGCCATTTTCCACGCAAGCTCTGTCAATAAGAAAAAATCCGATACGGAAACTCCCAGCGTCGGAATTTTTGAGCAAGTGAAAATTAAGAAAAACGGCAAGGGCAAAAAAAGCAGAATGATCGCTGCAAAAATTGACACCGGAGCGAAAAGCACAGCCATTGATAGAGCGCACGCTTTGAGTTTGGGACTTTTGGAAAGGAACAACGTTCTTTGGAATAGGAGATTTTTAAGTTCTTTGGGTGAACAAAAAAGACCGGTTGTTAATATAACTTTTTGGTTGGCAGGAAAAAGAATTACAACCCAGGCTGGAGTTGCAGATCGGAAGAGATTAAAGACCCCAATGATTATTGGGCGGCGGGATCTTGAGGGATTTGTCGTTGACCCAAATAAAAGAAATCAGAATTTCTCTTCGGCTACGTATAAGAAATGAAAATTCTAATTTTGGTTGGCGGTGGGACAAAACATTTACAACCTTTTGTGAAAGCGGGAGTCCGGCTGGGAGTTGAAGTCGTGGCTGCTTCTTTTTCGCAACTTGAATACTCCTCTGGGGATTGTGTTTTAAGAATTAGCGGAGAGGATCTGAAAAATTTTGTCGTGATTTATATTAGATTAGTAGGAGAACGCTCTGAAGATGCAGCAATTGTTGCCCAGTACGCAGTTAAAAATAAAATTCCACTTGTGGACAGTATCTTTGCAAGGGGACCCGCGGCACATGCACCGCTTAAGAAATCGCTCGAAACTCTTTTATTAGTAAAAGCAGGAATACCTATGCCGAGCACAATCTTTGGATCGCTGGCACTTTTATTGAATAAAGCGCCTCAAAAGTTTGGTTATCCGTTTATTATTAAGGGCACTTATGGAAAACAGGGACATGCCGTGTGGCTGGTTAAAGATAAAGGAGAGCTAGAGGAGATTAAGGGACGACTAGAGGACTTGGAGAAAGAAGGGAAAAGGTTTTTAGCGCAGGAATTTATAAAGATCACACAAAGGGAAAGGGTGTTTGTAATTGGCGGTAAGGTTATGGGTACTGTGACGTTGTCAACAAAATGGCGGCGATACGTACAAAGTCTCGATGTATCGCGCCCTGCAAGGCGACCCCTTGCAGAACAGGAAACTTACAGGCTTGCGGCTTCGGCGGCGAAAGCATTAGGAATTGATGTGGCCGGAGTTGATGTCATTCGCGATAATGAAACAGGGAAAGTGTATATTTTGGAGGTAAATTCTGCTCCGCGCTGGGCAAAGTTTCAAAAAGAGACAGGGATTGGAGTTGAAGAGGAAATATTAAAGTATCTGACCACTTTATCCGCATAAAGTGACTACCACCGCTTGTAGATAAGTTAATTGCCACTTCGTTTGAGTAAAGTGGAATTAGACTTAGAGAAAACCTGTGTTGTGAGTGCCAGTAGAAGGGTTAATAAGGATGGGAGTCGGCTGAGTCTTCGTTGATTATAGTGAGCGAGTTAATGTATTTCTCTTCGCGAGAGACAACTTTGGTGGCGTAATCAATCGCGGCTTGAACTTGAGCTTTCTTTAGGAAAGGGTACTCTTTTGTTATTTCTTTTATTTCGATGCCAGAGGCTAGAAGTTCCAAAATCGCTTCCACAGACATCCGGGTTCCACTAATAATTGGCTTTCCTCCCAAAATAGCGGGATTTTGAGTTATGTACTTTCCCATAGGTATGTTATAACACGTGAACACAAAATTCCCTCGTGTGGTGTGAGGGAATTTGGCTCCTTCGACTGCGCTCAGACCCACGGCTCTGAGCGCCTCAGGTTTGTAGAGATGACACGCCGAGTGTCACTTTAACTCAACCGTAGCTCCTGCTGCTTCAAGCTTTTCTTTTGCAGCTTTTGCTTCATCTGCTTTAACGTCTACTACAACTTCTTTCGGAGCAGCTTCGGCTAAATCTTTGGCTTCCTTCAACCCAAGATTAGGATTGATTTCGCGCAAAGCTTTAATAACTGCAATCTTGTTTGTTCCTGCATTTGCCAAGACTACGGTTTGAACTCCTGTTCCGGCGGCTTGCTCGCTCTGAGCATTGCCTGCTGCTTCGCCATTGGCTGCAGCTATAGGCTGGTCAGGTGCTGCCACAGGCATTGCAGACACTCCAAGTTCTTCTTGAAGAGTTTTTACCAACTCAGCCAATTCCATTACGGTTAGACCTTTGATTTCTTCAACGAGTTTTTCTATATTATTTGCCATTCGTAATCACCGCCTTTAATAGGTTAGCTTGCTGTCTTGACCTTTGGTCAAAAATGTAAACCAACATTTGTAAATTCGCATTTAAGGTTCCTACCAACCCATACGCTGGTCCGGCAATTGTGCCGATTAATTGAGCATAAAGTGTGGTTTTGTTTGGAAGTTTCGAGAGAATCTCCAGTTTTTCGCTGTCCACTATGACATTATCAAAAACTCCAAATTTAAGTTTTGGCAAAGCCCTTTCTTTAGCAAATTTTGCTAAGGCAGATAAAGGCGCGACTTCGTCATCTTTGGCCAAAATAATTGCTGTTGGGCCATCCAGAGCATTGGTGGGTATATCTTGTCCGGCTTGTGTTTTGTCAAGCGCCAACTTGAGTAGTGTATTTTTGACAACGGTAAAAGTTCCACCGACCTTGCTAAGTTCCGCTCTTAAAACTTGAAGGTCTTTTGTTGCTAAACCCTGGTAGTTAACAACGGTTGCCGATTTGGCACCAGAAAGCTTCCCGGAAAGGGCTTCTAAAACTTCGATTTTTTGTGCTTTTTTCATTTTTTTAAAAACGAAACCTCGGCATTTACCGAGGTGTATTAGCAGACTTTAGTCTGCGCTGTTGTGGCGCGCAGTAAATTGCGCTACTACATTCATTACCTCGGTAGGAATAAGCCCTTCGACTTTTTTGTTTTCGGACACCTACGGTCTTTGGATTGGTTATATCTTACTATTTCAAGCTGACTTACGCAACAATAACCTTAATTGCCGGTCCCATAGTTGCTGCAATAACTGCCTTTTGGATATTGCGTGCGCCAACTACATCTGTAATAAATTTGAAATTTTCTTCCAGCTCTTTCTCCGGCTGGTCAATTTTTCCGATTATGGTATGGACAAGCGGAGCCTTGGCCTCAGACTTTACTTGCAAAGAATTACCGCCAAATTTTTTGGCTGCTTCTTCGGGATTGTCCGAAATTGTTCCATTTTTAGGATTGGGCATTAATCCTCTTGGCCCCAAAACTTTTGCGAAAGGCACAAGTTTTGACATCATCGAAGGATGTGCAATCAATACATCAAAATTAATTTTGCTACTTTGCAGTTTTGTGATAGTTTCGTCGCTTGCCACCTCAACCTTTTTGGTTTTTCCGCTGGCGTAGGGAAGATCTAAAACCTTGTTAATGCTGCCTTTTATTAAAACTAAATGGAGCTGAACAGGTCCGCTAAATTTTGCGCACGAAGTCACTTTAACCAATTGAAGTGCTTCAGGAAGTGGATAAGATTTTTCCGCGTCTACCTTACTTTTTGCTTCCTGATACTTTTTGCCCCTGACCTTCTCGGTTTTGGGGATGGCGGAGGTGTGAGACTTCACTGCGATTGAATCGTCAATAATTTTTGTTTTAGTTTTAGACATATTTTCCTTGTCATTCCTGCCCGCTTCGCGAGGCGATCGGAAGCAGGAATCTATTTATATAGTTCCCCGCTTTCGCGAGGATGACAGCTTATACTGTCACTTTTACTCCCATTGATCTTGCTGTTCCGGCAACTATTCTCATCGCGGCGCCTATGTCATTTGTGTTCAAATCCGGCAATTTATTTTCGGCAATTTTTCTCAACTGTTCCTGGCTTAAAACGCCAACAGGTTGTTTGTTGGGCGTGCCGCTGCCTTTTTCAAGCTTTAATTCTTTCTTTATTAAAGCAGAAACTGGAGCAAGTTTTGTTTCAAAAGTAAAAGATCGGTCTTCGTAAATCGTGATGACCACAGGGACAATATTACCCTTTTGAGAGGCGGTTTTTTCATTGTATGAGCGGACGAAGTCCATGATTGGAAGTCCGTGTTGCCCAAGTGCTGTTCCCACAGGTGGAGCAGGAGTTGCTTCCCCCGCTGGTAGATTTAGTTTTATTAGTGTTTTGATTTTTTTTGCAGCCATGATTAGAAATCTGTTATACTTTTGCAATCTGAAGAAAATCAAGTTCCACCGGTGTTTCCCTGCCGAATATGGATACCATAACTTTTACTTTTCCGCGTTCTTCATCCATCTCGGAAATTGTGCCTAAAAATTCTGTGAACGGTCCGTCTGTGATCTTGACAGCTTCGCTCACAGAAAAGCGAACCTTATATCTTGCCGCGGGAGCTGAGGTAAACTTTTCGATATTGGAAACTTCGGCTTCGGAAAGAGGTGTAGGCTTGTTGCCCGCGCCGACGAATCCTGTCACGCCTTGGGTTGTTCTGACAGCCAGCCAGGCATCTTCGTCCAGAATCATTTTAACTAAGATATAGCCGGGGAAAATTTTTTCTTTGACTGTGACTTTTCTGCCAGAGCGGATTACAACGCGGTCCTGGGTGGGGATTAAAACTTCAAAAACCTTATCAGTTAAACTCATAGTCTCGATTCTTTGCCTTAAAGATTCGGCAACTCGAGCTTCATGGCCGGATGTTGTGTGGACAACATACCAATGGGCGCGAGGATCGTCAGTTTTGGAAATGATAATGTGGCCGGAAAGCTTTTTTGAGCCTGAGCCTCGCTCTTCCAAACCTGTGGCGGCTGCCGGGGCTGCCTCTGTATCGGCTTTTGCGGCGGGAAGTGCGTCGTCTTGCTCTTCTTCTGAAACACTTGTCGTTCCGGCCGCAGAGCCAGAATCTATACCTGTGTTTTCTTCAGCTAGTAAATCTTTTGTATCGTCTGACATATTTACTTAAATAACAATTTGTTCAAGGCTGTTGTGAATATATAATCCAACCCTCCAACATACAATCCTACGATCAACGAAATGGCAATAACCAGTACCGTTGCCTGTATTGTTTGGTTCCGTGATGGCCAGACAACTTTCTTAAGTTCAGTAATGACCTCGGTTAGAAACGTTATCGGGTTCATATCCTATTTAACCACAAAGAACTCAGTATTTCCTGAGCTCTTGTCAAGAGTGTAACACAAGTGGTATGGGTAGAGCAAGTACCTGTCATCCCCACTAGGGCGTGGATAAATTGTTGTGTAGTAAGGGAATTGTGGTGTTGTCAATGATGTGGTCGCGCTCCATGCGCGGGCTAATTCGGTCCCACTTCATGCAGTTCCTCCATCTGAAACTATGTTATAGAGCAAAAAACTCGCTTTTGGGGCAAGTCAATTAAAATAATTGCACACGGGGTTATGAGCATATGTCAATACCCTGTAGGAAAATGCTAGTTATGGGACGTTGAAAGTGGGAAAATGAGATAAGGGGAGGAAGACTATGAGGTATTATTGTCATTCTGAGCCGAAGGCGAAGAATCTCTCGACCCGTTCGAGATTTTAGAACTCGCATGTATGAGAGATTCCCCACTGCGCCCGCCTTTGGCGAGGCTGCGCTCGGAATGACAAAAGCTAGATGGCTTAATTGTGATGGTGATGGGAGATGAGCCATTTATTGTCTTTTGGGGTGATGAATTCATGGACGCAACCCCTTCGGTTACAGAGCAGCTTCTGGCCGCTTACGAAAAGACCGGCAGTACGATTTTGGGAGGAATGAGGACAACGGATCCGGCAGACTTTAAAAAATATGGGTATGCGGGGGGAGAGGAATTAGGAGAAGGACTTATGCGTGTTTCAAAGATTGTAGAAAAGCCTGGCAGCGAGGCTGAATCGCCTTCCAATTTGGCCACGTTAGCAGGATTTATATTTACACCGGAAATCTTCCTGGCCTTAAGACGTGCTGCTGAAAAGGTTAAGCCCGGGCAAGAGTTGGTATATGTTGACGGATTGAATGTGATGATGGAGAACGGTGCGGAGATTTATGCCCAGGAGATTCAAAACAGTGAATATCACGATTGCGGATCAAGACTGGGGTATTTGAAAACAATTGTAGATTTGGCTTTAAGACATGAAGATTTGAAAGGAGATTTTAAGGAGTACCTCAGAAGCCTCGATTTAAAGTAGCATCAGTAACGGAGAAATATGGGGTGGTGCGCGCGACTCTTGTTTTGGGCTTGTCTTTTTGGGGACTTGCTTATTGTAGAGTGCGCGCACCACTTTGGCGGCAACCTACATTCCAGATTGAATCGCAACCCTTTGGTTATTTAACTTAGCTAAGAATACCTCAAAAGGAGTGAAATATCC
>MHBW01000010.1 GCA_001816385.1 Candidatus Blackburnbacteria bacterium RIFCSPHIGHO2_01_FULL_43_15b | reverse complement strand
TCGAAGTTAACAGCTTCTTGCTCCACCATTGAGCTACAGGGGAATATTAAACAAAATTTTCAATTTTCAAACTTGGAACAGGGGAATTATAGCATATAAGTAGGTGTGTTTACTGCCTGGTCGTGTAGAATAGGTTGTGAATAGGAAAGTGTTTTGGCCCCTTTTTGCTTTAATTCTTTTTTTTGGTTTAGTTTTGCATTTATATCCTTCTCAAAACTACAATTTTTACTTTACTATCGACCAAGGGGATGATGCGGTTCGTGCAAGAGAGTTTTTTGACAGGGGAAGATTGTTAACCCGCGGGCCGGAAACGGGGGTTCAGGGTGTCTACTCCGGGCCTGGGTGGTATTACTTTATTTCAATCGGCTACAAACTTTTTGACGGAGATCCGTATGGGGCGTTGGTGGTAATGATCCTTTTAAATCTGGCCGTCACAGGAGTTTTGGTGTGGTGGTTGGCAAGAAGAATTTCTCCAGGGTTAGGGTTATTGGTTGGCGCAGCTCTCCAGCTGTTTTGGCCATTTTATGATTCTTCGCGCTGGGCATTTTCTCCTTTTCCACTCGTTGCCTCCTCGATTGCACTAATGATTGTTTTATCAGAATGGTGGAATACCAAGAAAAACTATTGGTGGGGGACTATACCTGTGGTGGTGGCTTTAAATGCAGAACTCGCAGGTGCTGTGGCTTTGTTTATTTTTTACGGAGTGGTTGGGGTAATTGGGGTAGCAAGGGGGAAGTTAGAGGTAAAACAATTCATACTCTCTGCCTGTTTGCTTCCGGGGCTTGGTATTGCCTTAACCGTAAAGCAGTTTGCCCAAGTTTATTTAAGAACGCACACAATACCTTTTGTCTTGAATGCAAACGTGGGAACTTTCCAGGGGACAAATTTTTTAAAGATGGCGCAAGTTTTTGCGCAGAACACAACTGAGACCACAATTCCGCAAATTGCCTGGTTGGGGGTGTTGGTATTTTTGGGAATTTTGGGGTTGTATTGGGGGAATAAGGGCAACAGGGGAAGTAGTGGGGAGGAGTACACAAGAGCATTTATTGTGTTTGTGTTTGGCTTGTTTGTTACTTCTTATCTTTTTTTCTCTTCAAACCGTGGTTTTCAAGATTGGCATGATGTTTTCCTGCCGCCGCTTTTGTTTGTTTCAGTTGTGTTAATCTTGTTTTCTTTGTGGCGCGAATTAAAAATTCGCTACTACGAAGTAGGCGGGTTCTCCCGCTACTACAAAGTAGGGATAATTGGGATAGTAGGGGTAATTGGGGTTTCGCAACTAATGCTTTTTGGCGACAGGTATTCGCAATACCTTCATCCTTCGGACGATCCGGGAATTTTGATAAACCAAATGAAGGTTTTAGATTGGATTTATACACACGCCGACGAAAATGGGTTTAATGAATACACATATGTTCCAACGGTTGAAGATGATAAGTACCAATACCTTTTTTGGTGGTATGGGAGAAAAAAGTATGGATATCTGCCTTGTGAATACTCCAATGCGCCAAAATCGATAAAATACCTCTATATTCCAAACAGTGAAGAGTATAAAGATCCGCATTTGGGGTGTGAATACAACGTATTTTTGATAATCGAGCCCTTTGGCTTCACTCAGGGCAGGCCTGATTGGGGGAAGGGCGATATTTCACAGTGGTACGAAAAGGCCACAGCAGGCACAATTTCTCTGGAGCAGTCCAAAGTGGGGGAAATAAAGGTAGAAAAACGTCGTTATCCATCCAAAATATAAGCAAAATTGGATTTACCTGGCAGAAGAGTGCTACAATATAAGCATATTGTTTCGTTTGCACGAGGCAAAGAAAAAGACTGGTGGTGAGATATTTTTGGCAGTAAGACTATTTATAGGGAACCTTCCTTACAAGACAACTTCACAAGATTTAAACGATCTTTTTGCTCAAGCAGGTACTGTAACTTCAGCTGATGTCGTTATGGATCGCATGACCGGCCGCTCCCGAGGATTTGGGTTTGTCGAAATGGAATCTGACGAACAGGCTCAAAATGCGATTGCTCAATTTAACGGATACGAGATTGAAGGCAGAAAATTGGTTGTAAACATAGCCCGGCCTCGAGAGGATCGACCTCAAGCTGGGTATGACAGCACAGTTTACGATCAGAGGGAAGAGCGGTAATTCCGCGGTAAATATGCGGTGAAAAGCTGTTCAGCCTACTTGTTTGGCTGAAGGTTGGCGTGATACTCTACTATATGCAATGAGTAAATCATGGCTAATTGTTTTAGGTGTACTAATTGCCCTAGTGGTTGCGGGTGTCGTGTTGCTTGAGAACTTAAAGTTTACTAATCCAGCGGCAAGTCGTAATTCTGATATTAGCTCTGCCCAGGTAAGCAAAGAGCAGGATCAAACGTCCGAAGGCAAAGTAGAGGTGGCGGCTAGTGAATATTCTTTTACTCCTCAAACAATCTCCTTAAAAAAAGGAGTGTTGGCAGAAATTGTCCTTAAAAATACAGGTACTGGAACTCACAACCTGGTCATCCCAGATTTGAACGTAGAAACAGAATCTGTCGGTCCCGGAGAAGAAACTTCTGTGGAAGTAACTCCCAACAAAACCGGCGAGTTTAGCTTCGATTGTGGTGTGGCAAACCACAAAGAGCTTGGCATGACGGGACAAGTTGTGGTGGAATGAAATACTTGAGAAATAATGAAATACTTGAGAAATTATGATTTTTGTAAATTTTAAGACTTATAAAGAGGCGACGGCCACAAAAGCCGTTGATTTGGTTCAGCACATCGTTTCTGTTCAAACCGAAACCAAAGTCCCGATAGTTCCCGTAGTTCAAGCCGTGGATGCCCGGCTTTGTGTCAACACTTCAGGGTATATGGTTTGGGTGCAGCATGTTGATTGGCAAGAATCTGGTCAGACCACAGGGTGGGTGACTATTGAGGGTGTGGCAGAAACTGGCATAACAGGAACTTTCTTAAATCATTCCGAACACAAATTAAAGAGTGATAAATGTCGAGTGATTAGTGAGGAGTGTAGGAAGATTGGGTTGGAGACGATGATTTTTGCCTCAGATGTTGATGAGTTAAAAGAAGTGGTCAAGCTCAAGCCAAATTACGTAGCTTTTGAGCCGCCCGAGTTAATTGCCTCAACTACTACTTCGGTGGCCCAGGCCAAGCAGGACGAGATTAAAGAGGCAGCAAAGATTGCTCAGGCTGCCGGAGTCAAACTTATTGTGGGAGCCGGAGTAAAAAGCAAGGAAGATGTTGAAACGAGTATAAAGTTAGGTGCGGTTGGGGTGGTTGTTTCCTCGGCTGTGATTCTAGTCTCCAATCAGCGTGATGTTTTATTGGAATTGGCCAGTTGTTTTTCAAAAATATGAAGTTACCCGCGCTCCAAAGTAAGTATCTCCGAAATAAAAGGATCTTATTGCGTATGGACACGGATGTCCCCGTTGAAGGTAGAAAAGTTTTGGATGATACTAGGCTTCGCGCTTCAATTCCTACCATAAAATATTTACTCCAGGAAGAATGCGGTCAAATTGTAGTTTTAGGGCACAGAGGACGACCGGGAGGAAAAACAGTATCCAGTCTAAGTCTAAGTACAATTGCAAAACATTTGGAGAAACTTTTAAAAAAAGAACTGGGGCATGATTTTGAACATTTGGATATGTACATGGCCGAAAATTTAAGATTTTTCCCCGGGGAAGAAAAAAATGACCCAAAGTTTGTCAAAGAGTTGGCTTCCAACGGAGATGTTTATGTAAATGATGCGTTTGGTTCATCCGTTCGAGAACATGCCTCAGTTGTGGGATTGCCTTATGTTTTGCCGCACGCGGCGGGATTTTCACTGGTGCGCGAGGTTGAAGCTCTAAGCAAGGTATTGGAGAAACCAAAAAAACCGGTAGTTTTTGTTCTTGGCGGGGGTAAGGGTGACAAAGCATTACTTATTCCCAAACTTCTAAAAAAATGCGACTGGCTTCTTGTCGGCGGTTTGTTGCCAAAGATGGTCAGATCGTATGGATGCGAGAGAGAAGGGGGAATGTGTGTTTCGGCGGCACATCTTACTCCCAAAGGTGAAGATATTACACCGGACTCGGCGCATAATTTTGCAGAGATTATAAAAACAGCAGGAACTATCGTTTGGGGCGGGCCGATGGGGGATATTGATTCAGGATTTTGGGATGGTACAAAAGTTGTGGGAATGGCGATAGGTGAAAGCAGCGCGTACAAGGTTGCAGGCGGGGGAGACACGATACATGCGATCAACAAATTTAAGTTAGGAGGTCAGTTTGATCACATCTCCATGGGCGGTGGCGCAATGCTTGAGTTTTTGGCTTATGGTGATCTCCCAGGGCTAAAAGCGCTGCGAAGTTAAATAAGTTCAAGACCACGTACCCCTTCAAAGTCCTTTTTGTTTAGAGTCAGGAGTTGAGCACCGCCTTCTTTCGGTTTCAGGCCAGTTGTCTCCAGCCCACGCGCCTTGGGTTTTTCTTAGAATGTCAGTGAAGGAGGTTTCCGTTTCTTGTTTTGTCACAACTTCACTTATGGGGTGAATGTATATACCCTGGTCTACTTGTTGGAGATTGAGAGGAACATTCTCGTTAATTTTTAAGAAGTCCCTGACTTTTTTAGGGATAACAATCTGTCCTTTTGTGTTGGGAGTGACGATATATCCAACTTTCATACCGGTTGTATTTTATTACAATAATGGACAATGGCAATACTGGAACCTCGTGCCCTTTTTTGGTTTTTGGGTTGCCAAGTGAACTTTGGTAGGGTATCTTGTAAGTATGATTCGCGTTGCTGTGAATGGTTTTGGAAGAATTGGGAGGCTTGCTGTCAGAATTGGATTGACGCGACACGCAAATGAGCTTCAGTTTGTGGCGATTAATACTTCTGGTTCAATGAAAGCTGCCGGTTGGGCTCATTTGATAAATTACGACACGACATATCGAAAATTTGAGAAAGAGGTTGGATTTGAAGAAGTTAGGGATCCCCAAAAGGCAACTGACGAAGATCCACTGTTTGGCTATTTGGTTGTTGATGGGGTGAAAGTTCCACTTCTGGCCCAACGTGATCCTGAAAAAATTCCCTGGGCAAAATATGGAGTGGACGTAGTTATTGAGGCGACTGGCAAGTTTGTTACCGAGGCCGACGCCAAAAAGCACGCGGCTGCCGGGGCAAAAAGGGTGGTTATTTCGGCTCCTGGAAAGGGAGAAAACGTGCCGACTTACGTTTTGGGGGTTAATGAATACGATGGGAAAGCAGAGGTTTTGTCTAACGCTTCCTGCACAACAAATTGTGTAGCTCCGGTTGCGGCGGTAATGCATGCCAAATTTGGTGTCGAAAAGGCGTTAATGACCACGGCGCATGCGTATACCGACGATCAACGTTTACAGGACAACTCTCATGAAGATTTGCGCCGCGCTCGGGCTGCCGCTGAAAACATTGTCCCAACTTCAACCGGTGCTGCAATATCAACAACTGAGACGATACCAGCTCTTAAAGGTTTGTTCGATGGTCGGGCATTGAGGGTTCCGGTAACTACCGGATCAATAGGCGACTTTACCTTTTTGTTGAAAAAAGAAGTAACTGTGGAGGAGGTAAATGCTGCGTTTAAAGAGGCCGAACAGCACCCGTTGTACAAGGGGATATTGGTTACGTCTGACGAGCCATTGGTTTCTTCTGATATTATTGGCAGAACCGAATCTGCAATTGTTGATTTGAAGTTGACTCAAGTTGTGGGGGGAAATTTGGTTAAAGTATTTGCCTGGTACGATAACCAGTGGGGTTACACTTGTCGACTTGTGGAACAAGTAGTCAGAGTGGGGCAGGCAGTAGATAAAACTGTGGCGCCAACGGATCCAATTACGACATATTTTCAAAGATAACATGACAAAAAACGTGACCTTTTTGGGATATTCCGATACCCAGCCTGGAGAGAAGCTTTACCAGGAGGCATATGATGTGGCAGCAGAAGTAGCCAAGGCCGGTTATGTAATTGTAAACGGTGGTGGGCCGGGGGTTATGCGGGCATCAACCGAAGGCGCCCATTCTGTGGGGGGGCATGCTGTAGGTATTACTTTTTATCCTGAAAATATTACCTTTTTTGAGGGCAGAGACGAAAGTAATAAAGTTGACGAGCTTTTAGAAGAGAAAACTTACGTTGAGAGAACTTTGAAACTTTTGGATTATGGGGATATTTACGTGATTTTTAATGGAGGAACAGGAACGATTTCAGAATTTGGTATGTCTTGGGGATTGGCAAGATTATATTTTGGACGGCATAAACCACTTATTTTGTTCGGAGGGTTTTGGTATCCGATCTTGGAAGAAATTGCCCGAACGATGAAGTTAAGGAAAGAGGAGTTGGAAGTTTATAAAATTGTAACAGAAGTTGATCAGGTTGTGCCGGCAATTCGTGGATTTGAAGCCCAGAGCAGATAATATGGACAAAAAGACGTTAGCCGGGTATTTAGACCTGGCCAATCACCACCAGGAAGCCTCAGCAGGAGACATTAGAATTCTTTGTCAAAAAGTGCGCACTTACGGTTTCCATGCAGCGTTTGTAAATGCCTGCTACATAACTTTGGCCAAAGGAGAATTGGGACAAGGGGCAAGTGTGGGAACGGTTGTCTCCTTTCCCCTTGGGCAGGACACAAAAGAATCAAAGATTGCTGCGGCTACTCTCTACGCAAAATTGGGCGCAGACGAGTTGGATGTTTCTGCAAATGTGGGTTACTTTAAGGCCGGAGAGTGGGAGAAGGCTCAAGACGAGATGTGTGCCATTGTTCAGGCAGCCAAGACACAAAAAGCCGGTGTTATTGTGAAGTTTATTATTGAAACGGGGCACCTGAACGACGAGGAAATAAAACGTGCCTCGCAAGCTGTTTTGACCTCTGGAGCAGATTATGTCAAAACCTGCTCGGGAATGGGACCAAGAGGTGCAACTTTAAAAGATGTTGAACTCGTCAAAAGTGTTGTTGGTGGCAAAATCAGGATTAAAGTTGCCGGCGGAGTAGAGAATTATGAACAGGCCAAAGCTTTTATTGAAGCCGGCGCCGACCGTATTGGCACTTCCCACGCAGTTGAAATTGTCGAAGGATTGGAATTATGAGTTTTATTTGGGTAGTCGTTAATAAGGTGTTTCGCGATCGTTAATGGTAGATTGGTGGAGAGACATATTTTTATGGCCATGCTTATATCGACCGGTCGGACTACAAAAGCCGGGGGGAGAGGCTGTGGATTCAAAAAGATATCGAGAAATTTAGGTTCGCTTTTAGGAACGGAAAGCATAGATCTCTCTTTGACAAGGCAAAAGTCTTTAGTTTAATATGAACACCGCTTCTTTAGCTCCAATCTTAAAAAATGGCCATGGCATGCTTTTGGCGTATGACCATGGATTTGAACATGGACCTGTTGAATTTGACGAACGCTCAGCAGACCCTGCCTGGATTATGGATATTGCCGATTCGGGATATTTTACCGGTGTGATTTGCCAGAAGGGAATTGCGGCGCATTACTACCACAAGCGCAAGGTTCCTTTGATTGTTAAGCTAAATGGCAAGACTGCTTTTCACTCAGGCGAAGAACCAATCTCGGTTCAGAATTGCACAGTAGAAGAAGCAACTGAATTGGGTGCAGTTGGCGTGGGCTATACGATTTATATTGGGGCAGAGCACGAAAACGAAATGATTCAAGAGTTTTCCGAAATTGAGAAAGAAGCTCACGAGAAAGGATTGATTGTTATTGGTTGGATGTACCCCAGGGGCAAAAACATTAAATCAGACACTGATCCGGAGACCTTGGCTTATGCGGCGCGACTTGGGTTGGAATTGAATGCGGATGCAGTCAAAATTAAATACACCGGAGACCTAGAAAGTTACAAAAAGGTGGTAGATGTGGCTGGCGATACCAAAGTGTTTGTAGTGGGTGGACCCAAAACTGATAATGCCGAACAACTTTACGAAACGGCAAGAGAAATAGTTGAAGCCGGAGCTGTCGGTTTGGCCATCGGCCGCAATGTTTGGCAAGCAGAGAATCCTCTCGAAGTGGCTGAAAAGCTGGCTTCGATAATTTACCCCTCCAAATAAATCCACTTGTCGTTGAAGTGCAACCTGCCGTCATTCCAGTTGAAATACAGGCAGTTGTCGGAATCGGCATCTGGCCCAAAAAGTTTGCCCAGCCTATTTACAGCTCACTGGAGTCTTGGTTTCAGTTCTCCTGTATTTAATTTAAGACTAGAGCAAGTAGTGTCTTTAGCGAACACAAGGCGACCTAAAACCGTAATCTTAGATTCATTAGCCTTAAAGAATTGTATGATAATATGAATAAGGTTACAAATGCTGCCCATGGAAAATCAACTCGATCTTATCAGCGTAGGCGATTCGACAATTGATATCTTTATGCAGGTTGAGCAAAAAGATACAGAAGCTGTTTGCAACCTGAAAGCCGAAGAGCGCTTGATTTGTTTTGCCTATGGCAGCAAAATCCCTGTCTCAACCTACAGAAGGATTCCGGCCTCGGGAAACGCAGCCAATAACGCTATTGGCTCGGCCAGGCTGGGTTTAAAAACTGTTCTTTACACAGTTTTGGGGAGTGACCAGGATTCGCTCGACTCTAAAAAGGTGTTTGAGAACGAAGGAGTGGACGTGAACTTTATTTCGGTTGATCCCTCTGTCGGTTCCAATCTGTCCGTTGTTTTGAACTACTTGGGAGAGCGGACAATTTTTGTTTATCATCAGCACAAAAAATATAACTTACCAATGAATCTACCTGTTCCCAAATGGATGTACCTTACCTCAGTTGGCCCCAATCATCAACATTTTCACGAACAAATACTTGAGTTTATCCAAAAAACAAAGACCAAACTTGCTTTTAACCCCGGATCGTATCAGCTTCGTGACGGCATAAACCTTCTTCAGCCTATTTTATCTTTAGCCGATGTTTTGATTTCAAATAAAGAAGAAGCTGCGGGGTTAGTAGGGAACAATGGGGCAGACGTTAAGCAATTAATTTTAGAACTCAAAGCAAAAGGTCCGGCATGTGTTGTTATTACAGACGGAGCGAACGGCTCTTTTGCTTCTTATGATGGGCGAGAGATTTGGCATGCCGGAGTTTCAACGATTTCGCCGGTTATGGAGAAAACCGGTGCGGGAGATGCTTATTCAACGGGATTTGTGGCGGCTCTTGTGGCAGGCAAAGACTTGCCTGAAGCCATGCTTTGGGGCACAATGAATTCAACTTCTGTTGTGGGATATATTGGAGCAAGAGAGGGGTTGTTGACACCACTTAAGCTTCAGGAAATGATTAAACTGTATGGGGGAGAAGTGAAGCCAAGGATGGTTTAAAAATTTGTTATGCCAAAGATACTAGTTACCAGAAAAGTTCCAGGTCAAGCTTTGGAGAAACTCCACGAGGGGGGAGAGGTGGTTATTTCTCCTTTTGACCGCGTTCTTACGGCTGATGAAATTGTCCAAATGGGACAAGGGGCAGAGGCTGTAATGACGCTTTTAACAGACCGTTGGACAGGGGAACTAATGGATGCCTTGAGGCCAAATTTGAAGATAATCTCAAGCTACGCAGTGGGTTTTGATAATATTGACGTAAAAGCGGCCACAGCGCGAGGCATTTTGGTAACCAACACGCCGTCTTTGGAGGTTGATGAAGCAGTTGCAGAGTTTACCTGGACATTGATGCTTGCGTTGTCAAGAAGAATGTGTGAAGGGGAAGACTTTGCCAAAAAGGGTGCTTACCACAGTTGGGAACCGGAGATGTTTTTGGGGCGGGATGTCTATGGAAAGACTTTAGGGATTGTGGGGCTAGGGCGGATTGGCTCTGTGGTTGCAAGGCGCGCACGCGGCTTTAACATGAAGGTGGTTTACAATTGTCGGAATCGCGACGAAAAGGCGGAAAAAGAGTTGGGTGTAGAGTATCGGGAACGAGATCAGCTACTTGGCGAAAGCGACTACATCACACTCCATGTTCCATTAACGGCCGAGACGAGACATCTTATTAATGCGGAAAGTTTGTCGAAGGTAAGGCCAACTGCATATTTAATTAATACTGCGCGGGGGGCAGTGATTGATGAACACGCTTTGGTTGAGGCATTGCGTGCTGGGAAATTGGCCGGGGTGGCTTTAGACGTTCACGAAAACGAACCACAGATGAATCCGGAGTTAATGCAAATGGAGAATGCGATATTAACTCCGCACATTGCCTCGGCAACATATGCGGTTCGCGAGAAGATGGCAGAACAGGCAGTTGACTCGATTCTTAAAACGTTGAAAGGCGAGAAGCCGGAAAATTTGGTTAATCCTGAGGTGTGGGGGAAAAGAAGGAGTCAGGTAGACATTTCTTCGCGAACTTTTTCGTCCAAGTAAATCTTTATCAGAGATTGGTAGGGGACATCCTTTTTGTTGGCAATAACTTTTAAGTGGTCAATAAGGCCTTGTGGTGCCCGGAAAGTAACTACTCTAGTTGATGGTTTAAGGTTTGGGAAAACAACGTGACGGGCTTTGCTCCAATCAAAGTAGTCAGTGGTGTCGTGAGTACCCCAAAAATTTGCTTCCTCTTCTTCGTTTTTGAATTTTGGTATTGGCTTAAGTTTCTTTTCCATACAACCTCCTTTCTTCCCTGTTCATATCTCTTGCAGACACAACTCTGAACTTCCGGCTTCTGACTGTAAACACAACAGTCAATAGTCTTTCTGTGCCTGTTTTGCCGTAGACCACAAATCTTTCTTCAGTCTTAGAGTGTTTTGGATCATCAATTGTTTTATAGCGTGGGTCGAAAAAGACCTCCTCTGCTTCTTTGGGATCCACATTGTGTTTTGCAATGTGGATTGTGTTTGCCTCATCCCAGTCGAAACCCTCAATCGTTGAGAGATCAACTGGTTTGGGCATTTGTATTTAATAGTACAATACATTGTTATCTTTGTCAAGTTACTGGTAAAATGACTTAATGTTAGGGTTATCGATTGGAAAGAAAAAGACACCGAAGAACATTCTAGACAAAGATGGAGATTTGGCGGAAGGGCAAAAGTCTAAAAAAAGAGATCGGAAAAAGAAAGAGCTCCTAAAGCCCTGGACGGCAAAAGATAGGACGATTGTGGCTGCAAGTTTGCTTATTACGATGCTGTTGGGAGTTTATTTTTGGCACAAAGGCCAGGGAAGACTTCCGGAGTTTAACTTCAATTTCCAGCTTCCCCAGTTTGAGGAAAAAATCATTCTTGAATAACTTCATTAAGTTCAAATCTGCTTGACAGAGGTATCGGATTATGATTTAATACAGTGTATGAAAGTGATCAGACAAACTACTGAGGTTGTTTCCCTCTCTCTTCCCGGCGCAACTTTCAAGAAATTGGAGCAAACCAGAAAGCAAGAGGGTGAAACTAGATCTAACTTTATTAGGCGGCTTATCGAGAGCTATGTTGAGGATAATCGGTGGGGGGAGATTTATAAGCGAGGAGAAGAAGCAGCCAGAAAGTTTAATATTAAGAGCGAAGAAGATGTAGATAAAATTCTACATGCCTAAAGTCCACAGAGTAGTTTTTGACACCAATATTTTTATCTCAGCCATTCTTTTTGGCAGTGCACCTCGTGAGCTTTTAGAACTAGCAAGGAGTATGGATATTCAACTTGTAACCAGCAACGACATACTTCTTGAATTGGCCGAAAAACTTCACGGCAAATTTAAGTGGAACGAGGAAGAGGTCAAAGAAGTAATTGCCGGAATAGGAATGTTTGCGGAAGTTATTAAACCTAAAATTAAGATAGCTAAGATTACAACCGACCCTGAAGACAACCGTATTTTAGAGTGTGCCGTCGAAGGGAAAGCGGACTTTATTATTTCAGGCGATAAACGCCACGTATTGTCGCTAAAAGAATTTAAAGGAGTCAAAATATTTTCACCAAGAGATTATTTTGAAAGAATCTTATTGCTCGGCTGAGATACCCTGGAGGATTTTGTCCTGATTTTCTGGGTTGGGGATGTTTACGGGGCAGGCGATGGCTTTTTGCGTTCCCTCTAAAAAGTATTCCGTGCGACCACAATTGCTAACAGTAACAACACCTGGTGGGGCCTGCCAGAATTCTTGCGGCTTATCCTTCAAAAGATTGGTAAAAATGTTGTGCCATATTGGGGTTGCGCCAGTTATGCCTGAGGATACGCCTGCCATAGGTGTGTTGTTGTTATTCCCAACCCAAACCAAAACTGCGTAGTCTTTTGTATAGCCAATTGCCCAGTTGTCACGTAGATTTTGGGTTGTACCGGTTTTGACGGCAATTTCGGGGTGTCCGTCGACAACTAAAAGAGAACGGTGACCAAAAGCCAAAGTTCGTGCGTTATTATCGCTTAAAATAGTGGTGAGGATATAGGCAACGCCTGGGTCAAGTACTGATTGGGAGCAGGATGTTGTGGGAGTGACTTCCTCAGCGTGGGCTGACCGAATTAGGGCAATTGGGGAATTTAGGGTGGTTGGGGAACTTTGCTGGCACGGATTAGCTTCTAAGATGTTTCCTTTGGCATCGACGACTTTTAGGATGGGGCGGAGGTCGACTTTTTTGCCGCCATTGGCGAACGTTGCGTAAACTACTGCCATGTCTACCATTTTTACCTCAGCTCCTCCCAGGGTTATGGATAAACCGTATCTTGATGGGTCAGTCCAGGTCGTGATCCCCAGTTTCTGCCCCTGGTCTAGCATGTGGCCGACCCCGTAGGAGGCTAATACTTTAACGGCAGGAATATTTAAAGAAGAAGCCAAGGCGGTTCGGACGCTCACGTTGCCGTGATACCGGTTATCATAATTGCGAGGTGCATAAGAGGCACCATTTGTGCCCACATAACTTATCGGGGTATCAGAGATGACAGAGGCGGCTGTATATTTTTTGGACTCTAAAGCATACGAGTAATTAACCGGTTTGATTGAGGATCCGGGTTGTCGCAATGCTGTGGCGATATTATAGTTGCCGTCAATTTTTTTGTCGAAATAATCTTTGGAGCCGACCATGGCTAAAATCTCGCCGGTTTGAGGGTTTGTGACTAAAGCTGCGCCGTTGCTAATTCTTAATTTCTGAATTTTTTGCACCTCTTCTTTGACAACCTTTTCGGCCATTTCCTGGGTTGGCAAATCTAAAGATGTGTAAACCGATAAACCTCCCTCCTCCACCATTTCCTCGCCGTATTTTTCCACCAAAAGTTGTTTTACATGCATGACAAAGTGGGGAGCTTTAATGTCGTTTCTTTGAGGGGCAAAGTTTAATTTTTCATTGGCTGCCTCTAGTGCCTGTTCCCGGCGAATGTATCCCTCAGAAACCATGCGGGATAAAACTTCCAGTTGCCGATCTCGCGCAAAGTGAGGGTTGGCGCCAAACGGAGAATAAGTTGTCGGCGAGCGGGGAAGGCCGGCAAGAAGTGCCGCTTGGGCAAGATTTAAATCTTTGGCGCTTTTGCCAAAGTAAAGTTGAGAGGCTTCTTCTATGCCTTGGGAGGCTCCGCCATAAGATACCTGGTTTAAATACATCTCAAGGATTTGGTCTTTGCTAAAACGTAACTCGACCAAAACGGCCAGCGCAACCTCCTTTATTTTTCGGCTAAAGGTTTTCTCCGGAGAAAGGAGAGTGTTTTTGATCAGTTGTTGGGTTATGGTTGAACCGCCGGTTACTTCGCCCCGGGTTACGTTGCGTTGCAGAGCGCGCAATATGCCACGCACCGAAAAGCCATGGTGGCTATAGAATTCAGCATCCTCAATGGCCACTGTTGCCGAACGTGTGTTTTGTGGAACTTGGGACAAAGGAATCAGTGTCCTATTTTCTTTTCTGTAGATTTTATATAACAGATTGCCGCTTCTATCGTAAATTTTTGTTGAGAGAAGCGGAGTTTTAGTCTGCAGCTGATCGATTTTGGGGAGAGTAAAAATAAATCTTGCCCAAAAGAAAAAGCCAACTATAAAAAAAGAAAGCAAAGTCAGCCCAAGGGCTCGCTTGACTGGAAAGCGCCTGGGTTTTGCCGGGCGGCCTCTTTTTTTGGCGGGCAAGACTTTAACATACAAAGCTCCCAAAATTGCAGACAGAAGAAGATACAGCGGCTTCCCAACCAAGGCAAGGAAAGCTACCAGAAACGAAGCTGTTTTTTTGACTCGTGTGGCTTGCGCCGGAACCCTGACCGGCATATTCTTAAGGGAAAAGTAGCACAAGTAGGAAAAGTAGCACAAGTAGGAAAAACTACTGTCCGCCCAGAGGGGCTTGCGTGGGGTGTGGAATGGTGGTGGTATTTACCGTGACCGACCAGGTTTGTGGGGCACAGTCCAAACATACAGGCGTTCCTAAAGGATCGTCCCAAATTTGTTTATTTTCAGTGTGGATTTGGTCGGAGGCGGCATTAGGGTCTGCCAGCATACCCGAGTCGTTAAAAATGTTCACATCGCGATTTAAAGGTTGGTAAGGTTTTGGTGGGTAATTTTCCAGGAAAAATTCAAAACGAACGGGACACCCGGGATCCTCTGGCGCAACGTTGGGGGGAAGAGTGCCGGTTGTAGCACAAACATTGGTTCCTACAGTGTCCCCGGGAATGGACGTCCAAACGTGAGAGTGCTTGGCCCTTTCCTGGCCAACTCCAGACAAGTCTCCACTTTCAATCATGTCTAAGCCTTTTTTAATTATCTTGTTCCAAATGGGGGAGGCGCCGGTTACTCCTGAAGCAACGGCTGACATGGGCGTATTGTCATTATTACCCACCCAAACAGCTGTCACAAGTTCGGGGCTATAACCAATTGTCCAGTTATCGCGTTTATCGTTGGTTGTGCCAGTTTTGACAGATACTTCAGGGTGACTCGAGACATTCAGGTAAGAAGAAGGACCAAAAGCTTGCCCGCGGGCGTTATTGTCCAGAAGAATATGAGAGATAATATATGATGTGCCGGTTGATAAAACCCGATCGCCATCTTTTATTTTGGTCTCCTCAAGGGTGTTGCCTTTCCAGTCGGTGACCTTAAGGACGCTGACCAAGTCTTGCTTTATTCCGGCATTGGCAAAGACGCCAAAAGCTTTGGTCATATTAACCATCTTGACTTCTCCTCCACCTAAAGTGAGAGAGAGGCCATATCGTGTTGGATCTTCGAGAGTAGATATGCCCATCTTTTGTGCAAAATCGATAAAATCGGCTACGTTGTTTAACGCAAGCGTGCGCACGGCGGGTATGTTGTACGAATTACCAAGCGCAAACCGGGTTTGTACGGCGCCGTGGAACTGACCGTCATAATTTACCGGACAATAGGGCGCTTGACCCACCACATGGAAGCAAGTGGGAATATCTGCCAAGGCAGAGGAGGCAGTTATCTTGCCAGTTTCAATAGCGAGTGCATAATTTAATGGCTTTATTGAGGAGCCGGGCTGTCGGGGACGAATGGTGACATTAACTTTTCCATCTTCATCTTCGGCAAAATAATCTTTGGAGCCGACCATGGCGTAGATTTCGCCGGTTTTAGGGTTGGTAATTATAGCCGCACCGTTTCCTACGCGGGCGCTTTTTAGTTTGCCCACCTCTTCGCGAACGACCTTTTCTGCATAAAGCTGTAGGTCAAGGTCTAAAGTGGTGATAACCCGCAGCCCTCCGTATTCCACTTTTTTCTCGCCAAATTTATCAACCAGCTGGTCTTTAACATATAAAGCAAAGTGGGCCGCTTTAATACTTTCAGGTTTAGCATAGGGCAACTCTTCTTTTTCGGCATCGTTGGCCTGTCCTTCGGTTATATATTTCTCTTCAACCATACGCCGCAAAACCAGGTGTTGCCTTTCGCGAGCCAATTGGGGATTAGAGCCAAAAGGCGAAAAGCGGGTAGGGGCGGCAGTTAATCCTGCCAGGAGTGACGCTTGGGCAAGCGTTAAGTCTTTGGTGTCTTTGCCAAAGTAGGTAAGGCTGGCTGCCTGGATTCCCCAGGCTGTTCCACCGTAAGGAATATTGTTCAGGTAGCTTTCTAAAATTTTGTCTTTTGGGTAGAGGACTTCAATAAGAAGGGTTAAAAAAACTTCTCTAATTTTTCGCCGGACAGTTCGCTCCGGAGATAAAAGTGTTGTTTTTACCAATTGTTGGGTTATGGTTGAACCGCCCTGGAGGTCTTGTTTGACTGTGGTTTTAAAAAGTGCACGGGCCATCCCTGAAAAGGACAAACCGTGGTGTTTGTAAAAATCTTTATCTTCAACGGCAATTGTTGCTTGATATGCGTAGGGCGGCAAATCTTTTAAGATAATGGGGGTTCGTCTTTTGCCTTCATATATCTCGTAAATTAACTTCCCATTCCGATCAAGAATTTGGGTGGAAACAGGGTTTCTGGCCTCAGAGGTGAGTTGAGTGGGTAGGGGGATGCCCCAGAAGAGATAAGCGAACAGTGAGAGTGAACAAGTGAAAAGCAAGAGAGACAATAGAGCAAAACGCCTTTTTTGCTCTGGTATTTGTTTTAAAAGGGGGAGTTGGGAAATGGCGAACACGTATGTAGTATATTGTATAGCAACTTATGCGTCATCTTCACTATTCTCTCTTTGCGGTCACATTGGCGACTTTAGTGCTTTTGATCTCGATTTATCGGATCACTGCCTTAAAGTATCACTTCTCATCGCCTAATGACTCGGCTTCTGGTCAGGCTGTTTTTGCCTCGGGGGTGGAATACTCTCTCCCTTATCCGGGGATTTTACCTAATAACCCCATCTGGCCTTTTAAGGCTTTTCGCGATCGGCTCGATTTGTTTTTTACATTTGATCCCTTGGAAAAAGCTCAACGCACACTCTTTTTGGCAGATAAGCGCTTATCTGCTGCCCAAAGACTTTTTGTAGAAGGTGACTCTGGCCGTGCTGTTGTGACCGCCACAAAGGCAGAACAGTATTTGGAGTTAGCGCTAATAAAAGGTAGGGACGCGGATGTCAAAGGTACGGATGCTGCCGGATTTTTCGAAACGCTTTTCAAAGCTTCCCTAACCCACAGACAAATGCTAGAGGAAATGATGAGTAGGGCGCCGGAAGATGGCAAACCTATCTTAAATAAAACTTTAGATTCTCCCAAAAAGGTTAACGAGCAGGTGAGTCACTTTTTAAACGAAAGAGGTAAAACATTACTCACCCCCACTCCTACAAATTGACTCCCAGGCTTGTTAGTATTTTGCAAACTTTTCCCGACAGAGCCTTATTATTAATTCTCTTTTCGCTACATTGCATAGACAAAAATGTTCAAGATATCGGTTGGGTCAAAAGAGAGTAGGTAGAATTGCCCGTTGTGGAGGCAGCTTAAACTTAAAATGCAGATAATTTCTAAGGCTGTTATCCACGAAGATGAGACCCTCTGATCTACAAAGTTATATTGACACGTTTTTGTGGTTATGAAAATATTCCCCCAAGGAACAAATCCCCCTGCTCTACGCTTTTTCCTGTCTAATTCTTAACAAATTCACATGTCAGAATGAAAACAACTGAAGAGATCTTAAAAATTGGCTTTCAAATTCCACCTGTTCCGGAGCGCTTGCCGGAGCCACAGCTATCCGAGACGGCTTTGTATATTGCCAAGACCCGCTATGCGCGCCGGAACGAGAAGGGACAGCCGGAAGAGACAGCTCGCGAGATGTTTTGGCGCGTTGCCTACAACATCAGCACGGCTGAGCTTTTATATGGTGTAGACCAGTCTCAGGTGATGGTACGAGCAGAGTCCTTTTATAAATTACTCTCCTCGCAAAGATTTATTCCCAACACCCCAACCATGCTTAATGCGGGGAAACCTATGCAGCAGCTTTCAGCCTGCTTTGTGCTGCCGGTAGAGGACACAATGGCCAGTATCGGCAAAACTTTGGTTGATATGGTTTTGATTCATAAGTCGGGCGGGGGTTGTATTTCAGGAGACGCCAGAGTTTGGAGCACTTTTTGTGGTATTGAGCCCATTGAGGTTTTATTTTCCAGAGCTACGGCTGATGGCAGAAAAGGCCTTACTCAAGGAGCGGGAATTGCCTATGATGTTGGTGATTTAAATATTAAGACGGTATCGATGAACCCTAAAACCGGTGAAGCGGGGTTGCAGAAAGTAACCCATGTTTGGAAATATAACGTGCCGGCAGAAGATCAATTAATAGTAACTACAGTTGAGGGAACACGAGTGCAAACCAGTGCCTGGCATCCTTTTATGGTTTTAAGGGGAACAAGTATGGTTGAAGTAAGAGCGGACAGACTTACTCCTGGTGATATTGTTTTGGGTCCAGGTAAAGCAGAAAGGTACTGGCCTTGGAAAAAATTAAAGAGTGTGGGAGGAGTAAAAATAGACTCAGATTTAGGGTGGTTGGTTGGTTTTACTTTGGGGGATGGATCTTTCGGTTATGTTAAAGCATTAAGACAATACCGAGTCAGATGGTTTAGCGGCACTAAGGATGTTCTAGAGAAGGTCCAAAGCGTGCTTGCCAAACAAGGTATCAGAGTCTCAATCCAAAAGGATCGCAGGGGGCTTTTCAGTGTAAGTACTTTAAACCAAAAATTTGTCCACCGCCTTTTAGCAATCTGTGGATTGGAGAAGTTTGGCCCCAAAGATACTTTAATCAGAGTGCCGGAGATAATTGGTAAATCGCCAATTAAGGTGGTTAAAGCTTTCTTGGCGGGTCTTGTAGATAGTGACGGCTATGTAGCTGTTGATGGCAGCCCCTCTTATTGCAGTGTTTCTCGGGCCATGGCGGAGGATTTATCAGCCCTCGTTTCGCTTTTGGGTTATCGGACATCGCTTAAAGAGAAAGATCCTTACGGAAAGGGAAAGCGTCCGACGTATATTCTACAAATTTGCCCCTTGCCTCAAGTTAACCAACTAGCAGTAGACTTGGCTCCTTATCTGGCGAATAAATTGCGTCAGAGTAGATTGCAAAGCTCCTCCCGAAAGCAAACATCTTTACCTTTAAACTTCTGCTTGTGGAGGGATAAATTGGTGAGTGCAGGGTTATCTTCTCCTAGAGGAGCAAAGAAGAAAGGTATATTTGCTGCAGAGTTATCAATTTGGGCATCTCATAATCGAGTTAGGCGTGGCGATATTGCTGTAATTGCTAAACATCTTTCCAAAAAAGACAAGAGTTCAGCTTCACTACTGGAACGAATAGCAAATTCCGGTCAAGAGGTTAGGACAATTAGCAAAGCAAAAATTGCCAAAACTTATTATGACTTATCAGTTGGGGATTGGAACACTTATGCTGCAGGTCAGTCGGGGCTAGTGATGATTCACAATACGGGCTTTTCTTTCTCAAGGCTGCGCCCGTATGGGGACGTCATTGCTTCCTCTGGTGGAACTACTGTTGGTCCGTGTTCTTTTTTGCAAGCGTATAACGATGTCACGTCGCAAGTTAAGCAGGGTGGAGTTAGGCGCGGAGCCAATATGGGCATTATGCACATAACTCACCCTGACATTTTGCGTTTTGCGGTCATGAAGGTAGACGAATTTAGCTTAACTAACTTTAATATTTCTGTAACGGTTATAGAGGAATGGATGGAGCAGGCCAAGAAGGATGAAAAGTTTGTTAAAAGTGAGCCGGAGTGGGAAGAAGTAATTAACGAGATAAAAGCGGCCCAAGCTATTCGTGATGTTGATCTTAAATTAAAAAAAGTAGAGGAAGGTGTAGCCAAACTTTACGATTTGGTTCGTGCCACGGAGGATGGTGAAGGCTACGAGCTTATTAATCCCCGGACGGGAGAAGTAGCAGATCGCCTCAATGCCCACAAAGTCTTTTTATTAATTACCCAACTGGCTTGGCATTATGGAGATCCGGGCATGATTATGATTGACAGGATAAATAAATCCGGTGCCAACCCGACTCCCGCTTTAGGTCAGATTGAGGCTACTAACCCTTGCGTTACGGGTGATACTTTAATATCTACCCAAGAAGGGTTAGTAACAATGAAAGATGTGGTGGTGAGCCATTTTGCAGGCGGTAAACGTTATGGTGGAAACATGTCTTTAATTATAGATAAGAGAACTTTGGATCCAAATGAAAGTGGAACCATGGCCAGTAGCGCTATTAAATTTTATGATGTAGGTATTAGAGACGTACTTAAATTAGTAACTAAAACTGGTTTGGAGCTAAAAGCAACAGCTAACCATAGAGTATTGGCACCTTCTGGTTGGGTGGAACTGAAAAATTTGAAGTCTGGAGATAAAGTATTAATTCAAAGCGGGAAGGGAGATTTTGGCCAAAACTATGATTTACCGGTTCAGGCGAGGGGTGTTAACTTGCCAATTCGATGGAGTAAAGAATTGGGACAAATACTTGGTTGGTTGATAGGTGACGGGTGGTTGAGAGACGGTGATGAAAACTTACGAGTAGGATTTACATTTGGAGAAGATGACAGGGAAGTCCTAGAGTATTTCCAAAAAATTATTAATAATTGGTATGGTAAAGATATCAAGTTTGTAAAGAGAGAACGAAATACTTACCATCTTTCTTATCACAGTAAGGTACTTGTTGATTTCTTCATGCAGTTAGGAGTAAAACCACTTAAAGCATCTGATAAAGTAGTGCCGGAATCAATATATACAGCTCCGGAAGAGGCGGTTGTTGGTTTTATCCAAGGACTCTTTTCGGCTGATGGGACAGTTAGGGGTGGTAACACAAAAACTAATAGTGATTGGGTTGCGTTAACTTCAAAAAGTAAGAAGTTGCTTCAAGGAGTACAACTCCTCCTCCTCAATTTAGGGATTAAAAGTAGTATTTTTGATAGACGTAGAAAACTAAGAACGGGGATGTTCCCTTATCAAGCTAAAGATGGGAGTATAAGGACTTACAGTACTGATGGGATACTTTATGAGTTGGGTATTTTTAGTGCTTCGAGGGAAAAATTCAAAACTGAGATAGGTTTTATAAACAAATCTAAACAAACAAGACTCAAGGAACTCAACCTTCACACGATAAGAAAACTAAAAAATCCGTTTCTAGATGTTGTAACTAGTGTCGAGGAGTGTGGTAAAGAGAGAGTGTATGACGTGACTGAGCCAATGAGCCATTCAGTTATTGCAAATGGGCTTATAGTGCATCAATGCGGAGAGCAACCACTTTTGCCGTACGATTCCTGTACTTTAGGTTCTATTAATGTTGGTAAATTTGTTAAAGATGGAACGATAGATTACGAAGGACTGGCTCTGGCAGCAGAAGAAGCGGTGCACTTTTTGGATAATGTATTGGACATGAACAGCTATCCAATTCCTGAGATACGCGAGATGGCGCACAAAATCAGAAGAATCGGATTGGGACTGATGGGCTTTGCTGATCTTTTGGTACAGCTGGGGATAGGCTATAACTCTGAAGAAGGATTAGCAGTTGCCGAAGACGTTATGTCTTTTGTACACAAACACGCTAAGGAGGCAAGTGCAAGGTTGGCAGACACAAGAGGGGTATTTCCGTCTTGGGAGGGTTCAATTTATGATCCCCAAAGTCCTCATTTTTTGGGTACTGAGCTAAAGGTAAGAAACGGTGCAATAACTACCATTGCTCCAACTGGGACAATTGCCATGCTTGCCGATGCCTCCTCGGGCATTGAGCCCTATTTTGGACTTTCGTATGCCAAAAATACCATTGAAGGCAAAAGGCTTTTTACAACTAATCCGTTTTTCTTAAAAATTGCTAAGGATGAAGGTTTTTATTTCGACAAACTTTTGGAAAAAATTGAGCAAAACGGTGGATCTGTGCAAGGCTTGTCAGAAGTTCCCCAAAAATGGCAGGCAGTTTTCGTGGTCACAAAGGATATTAGCCCCGAATGGCACGTTCGTATGCAGGCAGCTTTCCAAAAGCATGTTGATAACGCTATTTCCAAGACTATCAATTTCCCCAATGCCGCAACGGTAGGGGAGGTAAGGCAGGCTTATATGATGGTTTACGAGATGGGTTGTAAGGGAATTACAATTTACAGGGATGGTTCGCGGGTAAAGCAGGTTTTGGAGGTCAAAAAAGACAAATCCTACTATGACCAACTGGCTGCTCCCACACCTTTAGTTTTAGGTCCGGTCAAGGCTCCAACTGAGGCTTGGGGAGTCAGAATTAAGAAAAAAAGCGATGTGGGCAATGTTTACACCGCCGTATTTAATACGGACGAAGGGATGCCTGTTGAAGTCTTTGTGACGGTTGGAAAATCTGGGGGTTATGTGGCCGGAGCCGCAGAAGTAACCGGAAGACTGGCCTCTTTGGCTCTAAAACACGGGGCTTCTTTGGAGGAGGTTGCTTCAGAACTTATTGGGATTGCTTGCGGAACACCTTATGGAATTGGACCCATGGCGATTTTGTCTATGTTTGATGCAGCCGGCAAAGCGATTCTTGAAACTTCGCTTAATAGACAATTACCTTTGGAAGAAAATAATACGACAGACACAGCTGTTAAACCGGGAGCTTATGCTTCTGGCATGGAAAATGGGAATGGACATTCCGAAACTACAGATGTATTCAACTATTCGGCCTTACAATCTTACCAATCAATGTTTGCCGCCTGCCCTGATTGCGGATCTGCCTTAATGGTTATTGAAGGTTGTAAAAAATGTTCCAACCCGGCTTGTGGATTTTCAAAATGTTAACATCTGATACTAACTCTTTTTCCCCTTCGGGGGCACTAATTTTGCAAGCTGGGGCTGTCATGGCGGCGCTTAACCCTGACCCCACGCCGGCCCCAGCGTTTGCAATTTACACTTGTTAAAAATGCCCAAAGAATGTTAAAAAGTGGAAAGCGTTAGATGGTTTGATCCTTGGTAAACTTTCCTCATGAGCATCTACACTAAAAAGGGAGATTCTGGCACCACTGCACTTCTTGGACTTTCGGAGCGCGTTTCAAAGGATGCCCAACGAATTGTGGCTTTGGGTTGTTTGGATGAATTGAATTCTCAACTTGGAGTAGCAGTAAGCTTTTTAACCCAGGACCAAAGCTCGCTTTTGGAAGAGATTCGCTCAATTCAACAGGACTTGTTTGAAATAAATACTGAGGTGGCCACGGTTGCCCCGCGGGATCCGCCGTTTCTTGCCGACTCGGACAAGGCAAGGCGACTGGAACGCTTTATTGACCAGCAAGAGGCAGGCTTGCCTCCATTGTCCCATTTTATCTATTTGGGCGGCTCACCGGCTGGGGCGGCACTGCATTTGGCCAGAAGTGTTTGCCGGCGGGCAGAGAGGGAAGTGGTCCGTTTAAGCCGCAAAGAAGATGTAAACGCTTCCATTGCTCGCTACTTAAACCGTCTATCAGATGCTTTGTTTGTGATGGCCCGTCTGGCAAACCATTTAGCAGGCAGCCCCGAAGAACCCTGGAAGGGGAAGTAGCGGGGGTGTATACTTTGCTTATATGGCTGCCCCTGAACTTGAGAATCGTCCATCACTGGTTGGTGAGTCCACTTTCCCCGGTACGGAAGTTGTACAGCGCCCGGATGTGGCAGAAATTGCGCAGGAGTTGGGGCAATATATACAACCTGTACCCCAACCTCAAGCTGTTACAGACGATAAGGGGCAACCCATACTGACCCCGGCAGGGGCTGCCTCGAATAATCAGGTTACTTATACAGCGGCACAAATTAAGGAAGCAAAAAAAGAGTCGGTTACCAGCCCTCGGCACTGGCTAGCGGTCTTTTACGAGCTCTTGTTAAAACGTTTTGCGTTTTTGCAAAATTAACCCTATGAACTTTTCCGATGTCCTTTTTTTTCTGGCAACTTTGGGCATAGTTGTAATTATTTTATCCTTTTTGGCTTACTTTGGATTTGTAATTTTCAAACATAGGAAGAGAGAGAAGAGAGTATTAGATGCAGTTTTGCTGGAAGTTAAAGTTCCCCGCGATAATGAAGTAAAAATTGATGCCGCCGAGCAAATGTTTGCTGCTTTGTACTCTGTAAAAAGAGGCGGCTGGAAGTCTAAATTTGATGTTCAAGATGTTATCTCCTTTGAAATATTAGGCAAAGCTGAAGAAATTCGCTTTTACGTTTGGACGTCAAAAAAGCTTCGTGATTTAGTTGAAAAACAAATACACGGAGCCTACGCGGACGCTGATATTACCGAGGCTCCGGAGCACAACATCTTTTTTGAAGAAGGCAGTGTTGCATACAGCTCTCTTCAGCTTCGGGCTCCATTTTTTTATCCCATAAAAACTTTCAAAGATTTGCCAACCGATCCTTTATCTTCTTTAACTTCGGCCTTGGCAAAAATGGGTCCTAAAGAGGGGGCGGCAATTCAAATTCTTCTTTCTCCTGCCGACACCAGTTGGAAAAGTACCGGAAGTTTTTATCTTGCCAAGACTAAAAAAGCCGAGTCAGACCCCTCAAAAGCTTCTTATAAAGTTGACGCTAAAACTTTTGAAGCAATTGACAATAAAATTGGCAAACCTGGGTTTGAGACGAGTATCAGAATTGTGGTTTGTTCAGAAACTGAGGAGATGGCCAAGGCACATTTGGCCAATGTTAGAGCTTCATTTGAACAGTTCTCAGGCGAACTTAACGGCTTTAAGAGCCGGAAAGTGCGCAATAAGGGTTCGTTTGTTGATGACTTTTGGTACCGGTACCATTCAATGTTTAATGTTTTAGGAAACTCTCAGACAATTCTTAATTCGGAAGAGTTGGCTACCATTTTCCATTTTCCAAATAAGCAAATAACAACACCACACATAAACTGGCTTAATGCCAAACGCGCTCCGGCTCCGGCTCAGATTCCAACCTCCGGACTTTATATTGGCGTGAGTTCTTACCGTGGCATCGAAAGGCCTGTCTACTTGTCCGAAAGCGACAGGTTGAGGCATATGTACATTATTGGGAAAACTGGAACCGGCAAGTCCGAATTTTTAAAAGACCTGATTATGCAGGATATTAAAGCTGGCAGAGGTCTGTGTTTTATGGATCCGCACGGAGATGCCGTAGAAGATATTTTGCGCCTGGTGCCGCCGGAGCGTGCAGAGGATGTAATTTACTTTAATCCCGCCGATACGGAGCGCCCCATGGGCTTAAATCTTTTGGAAGCCAAAACCATTGATCAACAACACTTTGTAGCGACCTCCGTCATTAACATGATGTACAAGCTTTTTGATCCCTATAAAACCGGCATTGTTGGCCCTCGCTTTGAACACATGGTTCGAAACGCAGTTTTAACCGCTTTCTCTCAGGAAGGGGCAACGTTCGTGGAAGTCGTTCGTTTAATGACTGATCCATCTTTGGTGCAAGAGTACCTGCCCAAAGTTCAAGATCCCATGGTTAGGCGTTATTGGACAGACCAAATTGCGCAAACCGCAGAGTTTCATAAATCCGAAGTTTTGGACTATGTTGTTTCTAAGTTTGGACGGTTTGTTACCAACATTATGATCCGAAATATGATTGGCCAGTCCAAGTCTGCTTTCTCGTTCCGTGATGTTATGGATCAAGGAAAGATTTTGTTGGTCAATCTTTCCAAAGGAGGATTAGGGGAAGAAAATTCAAACTTTCTAGGTTTGGTTTTAGTTCCGAGGATCCTCATGGCTGCCATGTCCCGATCCGACATTCCCGAAGACCAGAGACGGGATTTTTACCTCTATGTTGACGAGTTTCAAAACTTTGCTACTCCCGACTTTGCTCAAATTTTGTCAGAGGCCAGAAAATACCACCTTGGGCTTTGTGTGGCCAACCAATTTATTGGGCAAGTTGACGAAGAAGTTAAGAATGCCATCTTTGGCAACGTCGGAACATTGATGACTTTCAGGGTAGGGGTAACGGATGCAAACTACCTGACTCGTGAATTTCAGCCGGTTTTTGACGAGGATGATCTTTTAAATATTGAGCGTTTCCATGTTTACATGAAGACAATCGTGAGAAATGAACCGGTTCCGCCATTCTCGGTTGATTTAACGCGTGATATCAAAGCGATCAAAGCCCAAAGCAATGAAGAAGTGGCCAGAATTATCCGCGAAATGTCCCGCTTAAAATATGGCCGCGACCGCGCCCTTGTTGAGGCCGAAATCAACAGACGTGCTAAACTGTAACAGTTGCCCTGTCATTCCCACAAAAGCGGGAAACTATACAAATATATATGAGAAAATTTTCCTTGCAACGCTGGTGGCTTACCTGCTAACATTTAAACACTTTCAAACGGGTACTGCACCTGGATTTAGCTTCTAAAGAGATAGTGGAATGAAGGTTTAATTGTAAACTTCGGAGTGTCCGCCTATTGCTAAGAAGCGGACTACATTTTTACCTTGCCACTCATACACAATACGGATATCTCCTGTCACACCGAACGCCCATTTACCCAACATGCTCTTGGTTAACTTGTGATTCCTTATTCTTGTGTCTTTGGGGTTTTTAACAAACAACTCAACTTGCTTTGTAACCAATCCTGCCAGTTCCGGATTGTCTTGAACCAGCAGTCTATATTCTTTGTCAAAACGTCCGGTGTTCTTTATTTTGAGCATGTGAGAGGCCAGGTTTCTTTAAGTGCTTAAAGTAGTTTCTGACTTCTTCGGGAGTTCCCAGCACGGTATCATTTCCTTCCGGTTCCATTTCGGCTTCCAGTACCTGGTTCTCAAAATCGGGGGTAAAGCCGTTTTCCGTAATTTCCTCGTATAAAATTTTTCTCACAGCGGCACGAATTAACTCGCTTACAGAGGTATAGCTTTTAACTTTCACTGCTCTTTTGACGTCTTTATACATCTTATCTGGTATGGAAATGTTGATTGTAGCCATGTATGACTATTGTATGGGATTAATACATAAGTGTCAAGTCAAAACCCATGTATTATAATGTCAGCATACTTAACTGATCGGATCAAAGAGGGAGAGCAAATCTATGTCAAAAATTAAGGTTTATTACGATTCAAAAGGCAAAACATTAACTGTTTGGTTTGACGACCCTAAAAAAGAAGCAATAAGTGAAGAAATCGGAGATGGGACGATTGTGAGCAAAGACAAACGGGGGAGGATTATCTTGACTCCGTCTGAGTTTCTTGTAGAAGAACTTGCTGGATCTGTGCCGGTGCCCAAGGAATGGAAGGGTAAGGATATTGACGAGGTTATTGAATCCGCAAGAAGTGAATATTACCTTGAAAAATACAGTTCCAAATGATTTTTGTTGACACGAATTATTTTTTAAGATTTCTCTTGGCCGACAACGAACCTCAGTATTCAAAAGTAAAAGGGTTATTTCTTCAGGCCGCACGTGGCCATGTCAAGTTGGCGACATCGGTAGTTGTTTTTTTGAGATTGCTTGGGTTATTCGTTCTGCCTACAAGAAAGAAAACAAAGGGAAAGTGGAATTAATTCAAATATTGGAAAAACTTCTTGCCCTAGAGGTTGAATTTCCAGAGCGAGCTATTTTGGTGAAAAGCCTTACTTTTTTGGCAAATACCACTCTTAGTTTAGAAGATTGTTATCACCTAGCTTTTTGCAAAACAAAAGGAATAGTCAAAATCGAAACTTTTGACGAGAAACTAGCAAAAGAGTTTGGCAGAGAATGACCCAGAAACTTGGGTGTCAGAATGCTATAATATGGCGTTGGGCCTGTAGCTCAATGGCAGAGCATTCGGCTTATATCCGAACGGTTGAGGGTTCGACCCCTTCCAGGCCCACAGATGCAAGAACTTCAAAAACTCTCCAAAGAAGAAAAGATAAAAGATCTGCTTCAGAAAAGAGAAGATACAATTGCAAAAATAAAAGAACTCTACAAAAACTTTAGGGGAGTAAGCCACGAGAATTCCTCAGCTGAAATCAAACAGGTAAGGATTAAAGTGTTAGAAGGTTTTGTAGACAGCCTTAACAAAGAACTCATTTCTCTTGGATATACTTTTAAGGGAAGGAGATAGTCCAATCCTTCGACAAGCCCAAGATAGGCCTGATACAATTTAAAGGCGCGGATTGAAATCCGCTACTACTTATTTATGGCAGATATTGGGATTGTTGGCTGGGGAGTTGTGGGGCAGGCAACGGGAGAAGGCTTCAAAAAGGCCCATTCTGTTTTGTGGCACGACCCCCACAAAGAAGGCGGAGTAGAACTTCCCGAGTTAATAGAAAAAAGCGAGCTTATCTTTATTTGTGTTCCCACCCCAATGTTTTCAGATTATTCGGGAATTGATTTATCGATTGTAGAAGAGGTTATTGAGAGTGTAGTAAGGGAAATTGGGGGAGCGAGGAGGAATCGGGTGATTATTATTAAATCTACGGTAGTGCCGGGGACGGCTGCTTCTTTGCAAAAGAAATATCCTGATGTTGATTTTGCTTCCAATCCGGAATTTTTGACCGAAGCCCACCCCTTTGAAGATTTCTTAAAACCGGATAGAACAATAATTGGCGCAGAACTGTCTGTTGCAGAACGAATAAAGACCTTGTATGAGTCTGTATTGCCCCCCGAATCCATCTACTTTTTAACTGATACCACTTCTGCTGAAATGGCCAAATATATGGCCAATACACTTTTGGCAGCCAAGATTATGTTGGGAAATGAGTATTATCGTCTTAGTCAGGCTTTGGGAATTGATTATGACCATGTGCGGCAAATGGTACAGGAAGATCCCCGGATTGGTGGGCACCTAAACACGCCCGGACCTGATGGAGACTTTGGGTTTGGAGGGAAATGTTTTCCTAAAGATATAGTGGCTCTTTTATCGCTTGCCCGCAACCTTAAAGTGGACACACCTATTTTGGAAGATACATGGAAGGAGAATTTGAAAGTGAGAAAGAATAGGGATTGGGAGTCTATTAATGGAGCGGTGAGCAAGAAGAGAGAAGTGAGATAGAGGGCTTTTTGCGCACGATTACAATTCCTCAAGGTGGGTGGAGCGGCCGGAGCCGTTTTTACGGTCAACAAATTCCAAATAACGCTCGGTTGTGGAAAGGCGTTTGTGGCCGGCAATTTTAGAAACTGTGACCACATCAACCCCGCTTTTTAGCTGTTGAGCGATAAAGGTTGAGCGAAGATCGTTGACTTTAGCACTTTCGATTCCGGCTTCTCTAAAATAGCGGTCAATTGAGCTTCTGATATTGCGAACAAGAAGCGGACGATTATTTTTGGTGACAAAAACATGGTCGTTTTTGGCATCAGCGCGCTCTTTAAGGTATTCGCCCAGGGAAGTTTTGGCCGGACCGTTAAGAGGCACTTCGCGCGCAGGTTGTGAGGCATAAGCACGGATATAAATAGAATCCGGTTTGGCATCTTCAACGTGCAGATTAGCTACTTCGCCAATTCTGATGCCGGTTTGCAGCATGAGTTCAATAATGGCTGCAATTCTTTTATCTCCACGAGCAGCATCCCTCAACGCTCGATATTCCATACGGGTCAATATCCGTGGGGGAGGATTGTCGTATTTGGGGTGAGCAACTGGGGCGGCCGGATCGTTTTCTAAAATCTTTTTGGACACAACCCAACGGAAAAAAGCTTTAATAGCATTCAGTTTACGAGAAATGGATTTGGCTGTGTAGCCTTTTTCGTTTAAAGAGTCGCGGAAAGCTTCAATGTCTGAAGGCACAACCTGTTGGGCTTCGGTTTTGCCGTTTTGAGCAAAGTGAGCCACCAACTGTTCAATATCTTTATTGTAGGCTAAAATGGTGGCAGAAGACCTGCTTCTTTGCTGGAGGTCTTGGATGAATTCCCTGTGGAGGGAGGGTAAGGAGTTGTTGGTGTTGGTTTCGTTTACTGCCATGAAAGTATCCCATATTATCATAAAAAGAGGCTAGTGTCAACCTGCAATAATATGCTGTTTAAAATCTTCAGGTTTTTTAAAGAAAGAGGGGTATTTTTGATTGTAGCTGTTATTACCATGGCAGCTATTCGCACAGCCTTCAGCCTTTCTGGGCGACAAAACGAGCTTTTACTTGCTCGTCAAAAATTAGACCAAGAACAAGCCGAGCAAGAAAGATTACAAGGGATTCAAAAAGGTATAAACTCACCCGACTTCATAGAAAAAGAGGCTAGAGACAAGCTTGGGAAAGCCAAACCAGGGGAAACGATTGTGGTTTTACCCGGTGAAGATGTTTTAAGAACTTTTTCCCCTCCGGAGCCGCAGGTGGAAGAAGGAGGTTTGGGAAACCTACCTGTTTGGCGGCAATGGGTCAAAACCTTCTTGCCAGAGCTTAACAAGGCTTTATTCCAAGGCTAAATTTGTGGCTGGGGTGAGGATCGAACTCACAACCTACGGGATATGAATCCGTTGCTCCACCATTGAGCTACCCAGCCTCGCAATGATTCTACCATAAGTGCGTAATGTTGACAAATGCTGTATAATGTATAATGTATAATGTATGATCAGGAAACAGTTATACATACCCCCTGAAATGGACAGAGAGCTTGAAATTGCTGCCCGGAAAGAAGGGAAGCGTGAAGCTCAGCTTATACGAGAATTTTTGGCGGCTGGATTGAAGATGGAAACACCGATAGAAAATGCCGGCACTTTCTTGCTTGATTTAGCAGCTATTGGGGCAAGAGGCCCAAAAGACCTTTCCACCAACATGTTTGACTATCTCTATGGCGATAAGTCTCCGAATTATGGCAAGAATAAGCCTCGTTTGACCAAAAAAGAGATAGAACATATAAACAAGTTCGTTAATGAAAGTGCCAAATAAAATTCTTATTGATGCGGATGCAATGGTCGCATTAGTTAATCCGGATGACCCGAGTCATGCAATAGCGGAAAAATTAGGTGGGGAAATAGATGGAAGGGGTGTGAAAGTAATAATCTCAGATCCCGCTTTTGGTGAGGCTCTAACTGTTATATCCCAAGACACAAGCTTAGAAAAGGCTATTTTATTTGCGGAAAGAACCCTTGCTAGTTCGGCAGAAATTGTAGAGGTGGATTCAGTTTTGAGACGTGCGGGCCTCGACATTCTCAAGAGACAAACATCTAAAAACACTCGTTTTACAGACTGTATAAATATGGCAGTTATGAAGCGCGAGAGGATTGATACCATATTCAGTTTCGACAAGCATTACAAAAAGAATGGTTTTAAGCGTTTCGGAATTGATGAGTGATGCCTAATTTGGTATACTTGCTTTGTTAGTCAACATGCGGGGTAGTGTAGAGTTGCACGCAAGGCTCATAATCTTGCAGGCCGGGCGCGACTCCCGGCCCCGCAACAGAGGACATTAAGAATTAATAAGGCTTTTTATTTGAGGCTTGAGTTTAGGGATCTCGTTTTTTATAACGTCCCAAACAATGGCATAATCAACGCCAAAATAGTGATGTATAAGTTTATCTCTCATGCCAGCCATTAAACTCCAGTCTATTTGAGGGTGTCTGTCGGTAAATTCTTTGACAACTTCTTTGTGGCTTCACCAATGATTTCAAGACTTCTTGAATATGCCCTTTGTAGTGTTTCGTCATCCATGAACCTGTCTTCGTTAATATCTTTGGAAGATTTTAGTAGATACTCGATCTCATCCAAAATATGTTTCAAATATTCTTCAGGCCGTTTTGACATATTTAACTTCTTTTTTAATATGTGTGGCAATGTATGGACTCAGAGACTCTGGGGTTACAACCTCTACTTCTCTTCCCAAAAGGTTTTCTACCAATCTTACAAAGCCCATATAATTTCGGTAGTTTTTTTTATCTTTATCGAATTCTACAAGCAGGTCAACGTCACTTTTTTGGTTTTGATCTCCACGAGAAAATGAGCCAAATAGTCCGACTTTTGTTATGCCAAGTTTGCCAATGGCAGCTTTCTTTGCATTTATTAAATTTAGTATGTCGTTTGTATTTGTAACCATGTTTAGATTATACACTAAAATTTACCCTTTTTTGGGAGGGAGAGTGCTCGCTTAAGCTCGAAATGACAAAAGACGTCAAACTTGTGTAAAATAAGATGGTGCGCAATGAATTGCGCTACTACGGAGTAGGCGTGTGCGCTACTACGAACATGACAAAACGAGTTTTATCAGGAATACGTGCGAATGGACGCCTCCACTTGGGGAACTATCTTGGTGCCGTAAAAGGTATGCTGGCTTTGCAGGAGGACCCTTCATATGAGACTTTTTACATGGTGGCGGATTTGCATTCAATAAATGTGCCGTATAACCCCGAAAACTTCCAAGCTGCGGTTCGCGACGTAGTTTTGGATTATCTTTCCGCAGGGCTAGACCCCGAAAAGTCAACAATTTTTATCCAATCTCAAGTTCCCCAGCATGTTGAGCTTTCTTATCTTTTCTCCACGGTTATAACTGTAGCCCGCATGCAGCATTTACCCACTTTTAAAGAGAAGGTAAAAAGCTATCCTGAAAACGTTAACATGGCGCTTTTATATTACCCGGTTTTGATGGCGGCTGACATTCTGGCCTACAAAGCCTCCCTTGTGCCTGTAGGAATTGATCAGGAGCCGCATTTGGAAGTTGCCCGCGAGGTTGCGCAAAAAATGAATGACCGATATGGTTTGAATTTGCCGGAACCTCAAAGATTTGCAACGAGTGGTGAGTATGTGCCTTCTTTAACCGGAGAAGGGAAGATGGCTAAAAGTGTGGAAGGCAGTGCAATTTTGCTAACTGACAGTCTGGAAACTATCAGAGAGCGATTAGCCCGAGTTCCCACTGATAGCGGCAAGGGGGAAAGCGTCCCAATAGAGGGTGGTGTAGCAAGTTTGCTCAAGTTTGCAGAACTGTTCCTGGGGGACACGAGAGTGCATGAGCTAAAAGAACAGTACACCACAAGCGGGATTAGGTATGGAGACCTGAAGGCAGAGATTGCAGAAGCAATTTTTGCTGAACTTAAACCGATTCAGCAAAGACGCACCGCGCTGGAAGCTGATATAGAAAAAGTGGATCGTATAATTTTAGAAGGTGCTGGAAAAGCCCGCAAGGTTGCCTCACAAACCGTGGTCGAAGTAAAAAAAGTAATGGGGCTCCTTTGATTATTTTCTCTTTTTCCACCGTCTTTGCTGGCGTTGTCGATAGCGTTCTGTTAAGAAAGCCTCTTTGTATTTACCCAAACTCCCTGACACTCGGCGTTCTACTTGTATGATTCTTCCCAACAGACCTACCGTTTTTGCAACAAATCTGTCCGGAGCCTCGGCCAATGCGTGGTGAAGCCCTGATTGGATGTTTCTTTTCGTCTTTCCTGGGATCAATAGTCTGCCTTTATAAATACCAACTCCACACATGAGCGCTCTCTTTGTTGTTGGGTGTTCTGCGCGTACTTTGTGGGTATCGTATCCGTGTGACTTCAGGATTTCTCTTGCGACGTCGATCTCGGTTTGTTTAATCCATGGTCTTTGGGAGGAAAAGGCTAAGTTGTCAACATCGCGAGAGTAGACAAAACCTTGTCTTGCGGCAAAATCCATTAGTTCTTGATCTGCTGGAAGCATTGCTGTAGTAAAAAGTATGGGAGAGGTCGGGAAACCTGCCGGTACGAGATCAAAGAAAAATGCTTTTCCAGAGACTTCTTGCTGTAGTTGGGCTGGTGCCCCCAGTTTGTCCAGGGTGGTAATTACACGGGCTCTTCTTGCGAATTCAAAGGCTCTGTAGATGTCCATTTGGACAATGGTTTGGGCGGTTTGATGAGTCTTTGCGTGGGTTAAGACGCTTCTGTCGGGGACAAAGCCATGGACGGCTCTTTGTTTAAATACTTCTTGGAATTGAGGTGTGGAATAAACGAATTCGGATACTCGAGTTGCTAGGTTCCGCAGGTTGTCTCGGGCGGCTTCTGTGGCGGGTTCAAAAACGCTGCGCCAACGCCCATCAAATATTCTGTGTTCTACTGCAGAATTACCATGATGATCTGCTCGTTCTTTTAACATACAACATGAGAAAAGAGGGAGAGCGAAGAGAAGTTTTTGTGAGGCAGATGCCAAACGAAAACTGACTCCTTGCTCTCCCGGTGGAGGGTGCACGGAATCCGGCTTTTTACGGTATCGCGCCTTGCATCCTTCTTGCGAAAGAACCCTCCGAGAGGATTATGGCATTTGACTACAATATTTGTGCTTATGATTCTAGGGCTTAAGATAAACCCTACATTCCAGATTGAATCACAACCCTTTGGTTATTTAACTTAGCTAAGAATACCTCAAAAGGAGTGAAATATCCAAGACATTTTCTGGGTCT